>NZ_JBICKP010000054.1:0-165777 GCF_043104335.1 Pseudomonas sp. WSY_20 | reverse complement strand
GCTCAGATCGACACCACGACTGCGTCCGGTCGCATGGTGTTCGGAATCTTCGCCACCTTGGCCGAGTTCGAGCGGGATCTGATCCGAGAGCGCACCATGGCGGGTCTCGCCTCCGCGAGAGCGCGCGGTCGCAAGGGCGGACGAAAATTCGCGCTCACCAAAGCTCAGGTGCGTCTCGCGCAAGCCGCCATGGCCCAGCGCGATACTTCAGTTTCCGATCTCTGCAAGGAACTCGGCATCGAGCGCGTCACTCTCTACCGATATGTCGGTCCCAAAGGCGAGCTCAGAGACCATGGAAAGCATGTTCTCGGACTTACGTAGCAACTCGTTTCTTTTCGCAGGTTGAGCCACCTCCGCGCTTCATCAGAAAACTGAAGGAACCTCCATTGAATCGAACTAATATTTTTTTTGGTGAATCGCATTCTGACTGGTTGCCTGTCAGAGGCGGAGAATCTGGTGATTTTGTTTTTCGACGTGGTGACGGGCATGCCTTCGCGAAAATCGCACCTGCTTCCCGCCGCGGTGAGCTCGCTGGAGAGCGTGACCGCCTCATTTGGCTCAAAGGTCGAGGTGTGGCTTGCCCCGAGGTGATCAACTGGCAGGAGGAACAGGAGGGTGCATGCTTGGTGATAACGGCAATTCCGGGAGTACCGGCGGCTGATCTGTCTGGAGCGGATTTGCTCAAAGCGTGGCCGTCAATGGGGCAGCAACTTGGCGCTGTTCACAGCCTATCGGTTGATCAATGTCCGTTTGAGCGCAGGCTGTCGCGAATGTTCGGACGCGCCGTTGATGTGGTGTCCCGCAATGCCGTCAATCCCGACTTCTTACCGGACGAGGACAAGAGTACGCCGCAGCTCGATCTTTTGGCTCGTGTCGAACGAGAGCTACCGGTGCGGCTCGACCAAGAGCGCACCGATATGGTTGTTTGCCATGGTGATCCCTGCATGCCGAACTTCATGGTGGACCCTAAAACTCTTCAATGCACGGGTCTGATCGACCTTGGGCGGCTCGGAACAGCAGATCGCTATGCCGATTTGGCACTCATGATTGCTAACGCCGAAGAGAACTGGGCAGCGCCAGATGAAGCAGAGCGCGCCTTCGCTGTCCTATTCAATGTATTGGGGATCGAAGCCCCCGACCGCGAACGCCTTGCCTTCTATCTGCGATTGGACCCTCTGACTTGGGGTTGATGTTCATGCCGCCTGTTTTTCCTGCTCATTGGCACGTTTCGCAACCTGTTCTCATTGCGGACACCTTTTCCAGCCTCGTTTGGAAAGTTTCATTGCCAGACGGGACTCCTGCAATCGTCAAGGGATTGAAACCTATAGAAGACATTGCTGATGAACTGCGCGGGGCCGACTATCTGGTATGGCGCAATGGGAGGGGAGCAGTCCGGTTGCTCGGTCGTGAGAACAATCTGATGTTGCTCGAATATGCCGGGGAGCGAATGCTCTCTCACATCGTTGCCGAGCACGGCGACTACCAGGCGACCGAAATTGCAGCGGAACTAATGGCGAAGCTGTATGCCGCATCTGAGGAACCCCTGCCTTCTGCCCTTCTCCCGATCCGGGATCGCTTTGCAGCTTTGTTTCAGCGGGCGCGCGATGATCAAAACGCAGGTTGTCAAACTGACTACGTCCACGCGGCGATTATAGCCGATCAAATGATGAGCAATGCCTCGGAACTGCGTGGGCTACATGGCGATCTGCATCATGAAAACATCATGTTCTCCAGTCGCGGCTGGCTGGTGATAGATCCCGTCGGTCTGGTCGGTGAAGTGGGCTTTGGCGCCGCCAATATGTTCTACGATCCGGCTGACAGAGACGACCTTTGTCTCGATCCTAGACGCATTGCACAGATGGCGGACGCATTCTCTCGTGCGCTGGACGTCGATCCGCGTCGCCTGCTCGACCAGGCGTACGCTTATGGGTGCCTTTCCGCAGCTTGGAACGCGGATGGAGAAGAGGAGCAACGCGATCTAGCTATCGCGGCCGCGATCAAGCAGGTGCGACAGACGTCATACTAGATATCAAGCGACTTCTCCTATCCCCTGGGAACACATCAATCTTACCGGAGAATATCGTTGGCCAAAGCCTTAGCGTAGGATTTCGCCCTCTCCCGCAAACGACCCCCAGTTGGCCACCCTGCCGACCGAGCCGGCACAGCACGCGGAGAGTCTGCCATGAACAACCCCGAGCGCTTGCCGTCCGAGACGCACAAACCGATCACCGGCTACCTGTGGGGCGGACTGGCTGTGCTGACTTGCCCCTGCCACCTGCCCATCCTCGCTGTCGTGCTGGCCGGCACAACCGCCGGTGCTTTCCTCGGCGAGCATTGGGTCATCGCGGCGCTCGGTTTGACCGGCCTGTTCCTTCTGTCCCTGTCGCGGGCGTTGCGGGCATTCAGGGAAAGAGAATGAGCGCTTTCCGGCCGGATGGATGGACGACGCCGGAACTGGCCCAAGCGGTCGAGCGCGGGCAGCTTGAACTGCACTACCAGCCCGTCGTCGATCTGCGCAGTGGTGGGATTGTCGGCGCGGAAGCCCTGTTGCGCTGGCGTCATCCGACGCTTGGACTATTGCCACCGGGCCAGTTCCTGCCCGTGGTCGAATCGTCCGGCCTGATGCCTGAAATCGGCGCTTGGGTGCTGGGCGAAGCCTGCCGCCAGATGCGTGACTGGCGAATGCTGGCATGGCGACCGTTCCGGCTGGCCGTCAATGCTTCGGCGAGCCAAGTGGGACCGGACTTCGACGGGTGGGTAAAGGGCGTGCTGGCTGATGCCGAGTTGCCCGCCGAGTATCTCGAAATCGAGCTGACCGAATCGGTCGCGTTTGGTGATCCGGCGATCTTCCCCGCCCTGGACGCCTTGCGGCAGATCGGTGTGCGCTTCGCCGCCGATGACTTCGGGACGGGGTATTCCTGTCTGCAACATCTGAAGTGCTGCCCAATCAGCACGCTCAAGATCGACCAATCGTTTGTCGCCGGGCTCGCCAACGACCGCCGCGACCAAACCATCGTGCACACCGTGATTCAGCTTGCGCACGGGCTGGGCATGGATGTGGTGGCTGAAGGCGTGGAAACATCGGCGAGTCTTGATCTATTGCGACAAGCGGACTGCGACACAGGACAAGGCTTCCTGTTCGCGAAGCCAATGCCGGCGGCGGCATTCGCCGTCTTCGTCAGTCAATGGAGGGGTGCCACCATGAATGCAAGTGACTCGACCACCACCAGTTGCTGCGTGTGCTGCAAGGAAATCCCGCTCGATGCCGCCTTCACCCCGGAAGGCGCGGAATACGTCGAGCACTTCTGCGGGTTGGAGTGTTATCAACGCTTCGAAGCGCGTGCCAAGACAGGGAACGAAACCGATGCCGATCCGAACGCCTGCGACTCGCTACCGTCAGATTGAGGCATACCCTAACTGGATGTCAGGCAGGGCCGCGCCGCTTAGTCAGAATAGAGTCATCTTTCGCATTTTTGACACATGCCTGCGAAGGTCATAGATTTCAGCCTGACAGAAACGGGGTTTGAGGCACAACGGAACAGAAGGAGCACTTAAGCCGCCTTCAACCAAGGAGACATCGTGCAGGGGCACCGCATCGGCTACGTCCGGGTCAGCAGCTTCGACCAGAACCCGGAACGCCAGCTGGAACAGACACAGGTGAGCAAGGTGTTCACCGACAAGGCATCGGGCAAGGACACCCAGCGCCCCCAGCTCGAAGCGCTGCTGAGCTTCGTCCGCGAAGGCGATACAGTGGTGGTGCACAGCATGGACCGGCTGGCCCGCAACCTCGATGACCTGCGTCGCTTGGTACAGAAGCTGACTCAACGCGGCGTGCGCATCGAGTTCCTGAAGGAGGGCCTGGTGTTCACTGGCGAGGACTCGCCGATGGCCAACCTGATGCTGTCGGTGATGGGGGCCTTCGCTGAGTTCGAGCGCGCCCTGATCCGCGAGCGGCAGCGTGAGGGCATCACCTTGGCCAAGCAGCGTGGCGCGTACCGGGGCCGCAAGAAAGCCCTGTCCGATGAGCAGGCTGCTACCCTGCGGCAGCGAGCGACGGCCGGCGAGCCCAAGGCGCAGCTTGCCCGCGAGTTCAACATCAGCCGGGAAACCCTCTACCAGTACCTCCGCACGGACGACTGACACATGCCGCGTCGCTTGATCCTCTCGGCCACGGAGCGGGGCACCCTGCTCGCGTTGCCAGAAAGCCAGGATGACCTGATCCGCTACTACACCTTCAACGACTCCGACCTGTCGCTGATCCGTCAGCGGCGCGGCGACGCCAACCGCCTCGGCTTCGCCGTGCAACTCTGCCTGCTGCGCTACCCCGGCTATGCGTTGGGCACTGACAGCGAGCTGCCCGAACCGGTCATCCTGTGGGTGGCCAAGCAAGTCCAGACCGATCCGGCGAGTTGGACGAAGTACGGCGAGCGCGATGTGACCCGTCGCGAGCACGCCCAGGAACTGCGCACCTACCTTCAACTGGCCCCGTTCGGCCTGTCCGACTTCCGCGCCCTGGTGCGCGAGCTGACCGAACTGGCCCAGCAGACCGACAAGGGCTTGCTGCTGGCCGGCCAGGCGCTGGAGAGCCTGCGGCAGAAGCGACGCATCCTGCCGGCGTTGAGCGTGATCGACCGGGCTTGCTCGGAGGCCATTGCACGGGCCAATCGGCGGGTCTACCGCGCCCTGGTTGAACCGCTCACGGACTCGCATCGGGCCAAGCTGGACGAGCTGTTGAAGCTCAAGGCCGGCAGCAGCATCACCTGGTTGACCTGGCTGCGCCAGGCACCGCTGAAACCCAACTCTCGGCACATGCTTGAGCACATCGAGCGGCTGAAGACATTTCAGCTGGTGGACTTGCCCGAAGTCCTGGGCCGGCACATCCACCAGAACCGCCTGCTCAAGCTGGCCCGCGAGGGTGGGCAGATGACGCCCAAAGACCTCGGCAAGTTCGAGCCGCAGCGGCGCTATGCGACCCTGGCCGCCGTGGTGCTGGAGAGCACTGCAACCGTGATTGATGAGCTGGTGGATCTGCACGACCGCATCCTAGTCAAGCTGTTCAGCGGCGCGAAGCACAAGCATCAGCAGCAGTTCCAGAAGCAGGGCAAGGCGATCAACGACAAGGTGCGCCTGTACTCCAAGATCGGCCAGGCGCTGCTGGAGGCCAAGGAAGCCGGCAGCGACCCCTATGCCGCCATCGAGGCGGTGATCCCCTGGGACGAGTTCACCGAGAGCGTCAGCGAAGCCGAGCTGCTGGCCCGGCCGGAGGGCTTCGACCACCTGCACCTGGTCGGCGAGAACTTCGCCACCCTGCGCCGCTACACGCCGGCTCTGCTGGAGGTATTGGAGCTGCGCGCCGCCCCGGCCGCGCAGGGCGTGCTGGCAGCCGTGCAGACGCTGCGCGAGATGAACGCCGACAACCTGCGCAAGGTGCCGGCCGATGCTCCCACCGCCTTCATCAAGCCGCGCTGGAAGCCACTGGTGATCACCCCGGAAGGCCTCGACCGGCGCTTCTACGAAATCTGCGCCCTGTCCGAGCTGAAGAACGCCCTGCGCTCCGGCGACATCTGGGTCAAGGGCTCGCGGCAGTTCCGCGACTTCGACGACTACCTGTTGCCGGCCGAGAAGTTCGCCGCGCTCAAGCGGGAACAGGCCCTGCCGCTGGCGATCAACCCGAACAGCGACCAGTATCTGGAAGAGCGCTTGCAGCTGCTGGACGAGCAGTTGGCCACTGTCGCCCGCCTGGCCAAGGACAACGAGCTGCCCGATGCCATCCTCACCGAGTCCGGGTTGAAGATCACCCCGCTGGATGCGGCGGTGCCGGATCGGGCGCAGGCGCTGATCGACCAGACCAGTCAGTTACTGCCGCGCATCAAGATCACCGAACTGCTGATGGACGTGGACGACTGGACGGGCTTCAGCCGCCACTTCACCCACCTGAAGGACGGGGCCGAGGCCAAAGACCGGACGTTGCTGCTGTCCGCGATCCTCGGTGATGCGATCAACCTCGGGCTGACCAAGATGGCCGAGTCGAGCCCCGGTCTGACCTACGCCAAGCTGTCCTGGCTGCAAGCCTGGCACATCCGCGACGAGACCTATTCGGCGGCCCTGGCCGAGCTGGTCAACCACCAGTACCAGCATGCCTTCGCCGCCCACTGGGGCGACGGCACCACCTCATCCTCCGATGGCCAGCGTTTCCGGGCTGGCGGCCGGGGCGAGAGCACCGGACACGTCAACCCGAAGTACGGCAGTGAGCCGGGACGGCTGTTCTACACCCATATCTCCGACCAGTACGCGCCGTTCAGCACCCGCGTGGTGAATGTCGGCGTGCGCGATTCCACCTATGTGCTCGACGGCCTGCTGTACCACGAGTCCGACCTGCGGATCGAGGAGCACTACACCGACACGGCCGGCTTCACCGATCACGTCTTCGCCCTGATGCACCTGCTGGGCTTCCGTTTCGCGCCGCGCATCCGCGACCTCGGCGAAACCAAGCTGTACGTGCCGCAGGGCGTGCAGACCTACCCGACGCTGCGGCCGCTGATCGGCGGCACCCTGAACATCAAGCACGTCCGCGCCCATTGGGACGACATCCTGCGCCTGGCCAGCTCGATCAAACAGGGCACCGTCACTGCCTCGCTGATGCTGCGCAAGCTCGGCAGCTATCCGCGCCAGAACGGCCTGGCCGTGGCCCTGCGCGAGCTGGGCCGGATCGAACGCACGCTGTTCATCCTAGACTGGCTGCAAAGTGTTGAGCTGCGCCGCCGCGTGCATGCCGGCCTGAACAAAGGTGAGGCGCGCAACTCGCTGGCCAGGGCGGTGTTCTTCAACCGCCTTGGGGAAATCAGGGATCGGAGCTTCGAGCAGCAGCGCTACCGGGCCAGCGGCCTCAACCTGGTGACGGCGGCTATCGTGCTGTGGAACACGGTGTACCTGGAGCGCGCCACCCAGGGGTTGGTCGAGGCCGGCAAGCCGGTGGACGGCGAGCTGCTGCAATTCCTGTCGCCGCTGGGCTGGGAGCACATCAACCTCACCGGCGATTACGTCTGGCGGCAGAGCCGCAGACTGGAAGACGGGAAGTTTCGGCCCCTACGGATGCCCGGAAAACCTTAGCGTACGATTTTTTCCGAATTCTGCGAGCCCCCCTGCTTCTGCTGTCGCCTATCCATCCTTACCTTTCCTCGACAACACCCCCCCGACGTTGGCGGCGGTGTGTTGATCAGGTGTCTACCGGCCGATCAATGCGACGGCGACGGAACGTTCTCGTGGAAAGCTGCGCGCTCGATCTGAATGGTGCAGTGATGGATTTCGAACGCGTCGCTGACTGCATCCACGACGGCCGCTAGCACAGCATCTCCATCTGCTGCGTCTCGGACGACCACGTGCGACGTCATCACGTTGCTTCCGCTGCTGACGGCCCAAACGTGCAAGTCATGGACATCCGTGACGCCGTCGACCTTGAGGATCGTGGCCTCGATTGCCGCCACGTTGAGCCCCCGGGGTACACCTTCCATAAGAATCCCCAGGCTCTCTCGAAGCAATTGCCAAGTCCGCGGCAATACCCAAAGGCCGATCGCTACGGCGACAACCGTGTCGACCCAGGTCCAGCCGGTAAAGCGGATAATGAGGGCTGCGATGATCACGCCCAACGATCCGAGCATGTCGCTCCAGACTTCGAGGTAGGCGCCTTTGACGTTGAGGCTCTCGTTGCTGGCAGATGCCAGCAGTCGCATTGAAATCAGGTTGATGATCAGGCCGACAATTGCGATCCACATCATCGCCCCGGTGGCGATCTCCGCCGGCATGAAGAAGCGCTGGTAGGCCTCGTACAAGATGTACATCGCCACCAGGAAGAGCAGCACGGCGTTGAACGTGGAGGCTAGGATCTCCAACCGCGCATAGCCAAAGGTTCTTTTCTGATCCGCCGGCCGCTTTGCGATCTGAAGCGCAATCAACGAAATTGCCAAAGCGGCGGTGTCGGTGAACATGTGAGACGCATCCGACAGCAACGCCAGGCTGCCGGTAATCCATGCGCCGATCACTTCAGCGATCATGAAGCTACCGGTCAGGACCAATGCCATGACTAGTTTCTTCTGATGCCCCTCACGAAGCGCGGCACTGCCATGATCATGATTCGATCCCACGTATTTCTCCTTGCACAGGGTAGTGGTCGCGTTGGATTTCCAGTGTGGCCATGCGCTAATGGGTGGCTTGGCCGCACTGGCTGCAGAATTTTGCTCCTGCTGTCAGGGATGAGCCGCAGGCCGTGCAACCACTCGATAGTGGTGTTCCGCAGTTTAGACAAAAGCGTGCGGACGGGGCGTTTGCGGTCCGGCAGTGCCTGCAAGTCTGCAGATCTTTGATTGGGGCTTGAGCTATTACGCGACCATCCTCAATCACCCGGTCATTACTGTCGCAGGATTGCTGCTGCTCGAAGCGACCATGCCGGTCATGTCGATCACTCCCGTGCCCACTACCGTGATGCTTGCCACCGCCGTGGTTGCCACGGCCGTGGTGGCCGCCCAATAAATTTTTGAGAAAACTCATGGTATTCGTCCCTCATCGATAGGTGACATCAGCACGAGCAAAAGGTGAAAGAAGTGTTCTGCTCGTTAGAATGACTTTTAAGTTAAAGTAAAAGTTCAAAATTAGCGTACGACAAAACGAAGCTGGTTTGTTTATGAAATTTAATTTAATTCGCCAGATGGCATTGACTACTCAAAGAGTCGGACCTGTCCGATTTTTTATCATAGCCTGAGCATTTACAATCGAAAAAGTCATTATCGCGATTCTGTCAGCATTGTAATCGCGAAGTCATCATGACGTTATCGTGTGGCGGAAATAATGCGCCTAGCGAGAGCTAATTTCTCATTTAATCCTATGCCTCACACATCCTAAGCGTCCTCAGGCTAAGGGGATCAAGGTCTCTGGCGCTCTGTACGGCCTGATTCGCTCAGTGTCTGTCGATGGCTTGCCGTTTAGCTCCCGACTATTCATAACCAGCGCCATGGATGAGCAGCTCCCTAGAGTTTGATAATGACACCTTCTAAATCCATTGTTCACATCCTGTTAAGTAAATGGATCCATGCTATTCGCAAAGTTAGACAGGAAGGCATCAGCACCAATTTACTCATCGCGCTAGTAACTTTTTGGTTGTTGTTGTTCGTGAACGCTGAGCTTTGGCGTGTGCTCTGGCGCCTGGCATTCAACACTGATGAAGTTAACTGGTTGCTCGCCGCCAGCCTGCCAGTCGTAGTGTTCGTTTGGGTGTTCACCGTACTTAGCTTGCTGTCATGGTCAAGACTCGCAAAACCTCTGCTGTGCCTGGTGCTGATCAGCGCGTCGTTCGCCAGCTACTTCATGAGTGCTTACGGCATCGTCATTGATTACACGATGTTCACCAACGTCGTGGAGACCGACGTCGGTGAGGTGTCCGAGCTACTGAACTGGAAACTTGGCCTCTGGGTGGCAATGGTAGGGGTATTGCCCGTCTACCTGATCTGTCTGGTGCCCCTGCGACGCAAGCCCTGGACCAAAGCGTTGGGTAGCAGACTCATCGTCCTGTCGCTCGCACTGGTAACCCTTGCTGGTATCGTGCTGAGCCAGTACCAGTCTTATGCCTCCCTCCTACGCAACAATCGGGAGATCCGGCTCATTCTGGTTCCCACCAATTTGTTTGCTGCCGGTCATGGTTACCTGAAACGCAAGCTGGCCACACCGAAAGCGCTGACCTCCATTGGTACCGACGCCGTGGTGACCAGGCAGGGAGCGGCTCGCAAACCCAAGCTGCTGGTACTGGCAGTGGGGGAAACCGCACGTTCCGCCAACTTCTCCCTTAATGGCTACTCCCGCGATACGAATCCAGAGCTGGAAAAGCGCAATGTCATCAGCTTCTCGAATGTGAGCTCGTGCGGCACTGCCACTGCGGTTTCCCTGCCATGCATGTTCTTGGACGTCGGGAGGGATGAGTACAAGGACGGCTTGGCCAAGAGCCGAGAAGGGCTGCTCGATGTGCTTCAGCGGGCAGGCATCAGTGTCATGTGGACTGATAACAATTCGGGCTGCAAAGGGGTCTGTGATCGGGTGCCAAACCACAAGGCTACCCAACACGCAGATGCTCAACTGTGTACCAGCGACGAGTGCAAGGACGGGGTGCTGCTTTCGGAGATGGAGGACTTCATCAAGCGTCAGGAAGGCGATGCAGTCCTGGTGCTCCACTACAAAGGTAGTCACGGCCCGGCCTACTACAAGCGCTACCCCCCGCAGTTCAAGAAATTCGGGCCGGTCTGCGAGACCAATGAGCTCGACAAATGTAAGCAGCAGGAGGTGATCAATGCCTACGACAATTCGATCCTCTACACCGACTACGTGACGGCCGGGCTGATCGACATCCTGGCTGCGAATACCAAATTCGACACTGCGCTCATGTACGTCTCAGATCACGGAGAGTCACTGGGAGAGGGTGGTCTTTACCTGCATGGGCTGCCCTATGCGATGGCCCCAGATGAGCAAACCAAGGTGCCATTGGTGCTCTGGATGTCTGATTCTCTCGCGAAAAGCGAACGCCTCAATGTGGGCTGCTTGAAAGCACAGACGAGCTCGCCACTGAGCCACGACAACCTGTTCCACACCGTACTCGGGATGATGAACGTCCAGACATCCTCGTATCGCTCAGCTCTTGATTTTACTGCCCCTTGCAAGACTTTGACCGGAAGCACCTACTCAGGCCTCTAATGCTGCAACGGGCTGAACACGTGAGGTCGATAGCGATTCCACATCGAGCTGCTTTGACAGCAGCCAGAAGCTCGACTAACTACATAGCAGTACTCAACAACCCAAGCGGAAAAGGAAATTTGCATGAGCATCAAGCCAGGCCCTAAACGCACCAACGAAGATGGCACTCCGGACAAGAGGCAGCGGGTCACGCCTGAGAAGCAGAAGGATCACCCAGACCTGAAACCCCACAAGCATAAAAAGGGGGAGTAGGGCAGAAAAGCAGCTTTTCGGAGCTGCTTTTTTATCTGCAGACAGTGTCCTGAAAAGCTCTCTAGCCCAGGAATGTCAGGCATGAAAGGACGGCTGAAGCCACCTGATGCCACTACCACAGCACGCGTAGTGAAATTCGCTCCGTTGGCGGTGCGAACCTCAAATGCCTTGCCCTTCTGTACGACCGCCACCACTCGGGTACCGCCCTGAAAAGGGAGCTGAAACTCGGCGGCGTATGCCTCCAGGTACTGCACCACTTCATTTCGCACCGGGTAGTCCTTGGGATCGCCAAGAAACGCTCGCCCCGGCAGCGCTGAGTACTCCGATGGTGAGAACAACTGCAAGCTTTCGTAGTAGTTACGCCAGTTACCGCCCGGGGATGTCTGCTCATCCAAGATGAGGTAATCCAAGCCGTGCTGCTGTAAATGCCAGCCAGTCGCCAAACCTGCTTGCCCACCACCGATAACGACCACATCCAGAACGCGATCCAACTCATTCATATATGCGCACTCATGCATATCTAAAGGCAAAAAAAGGCCGGACTACGGACAGCAGATCGATACTAGACCTTTGGTTCGCTGGAGCAGGCCCTCCAGTCGCTCGACGATCGACCCACCATTTACTTCATAGAACACCTGCCGACCCACCTTGGTGGCCTTCACGATCTTGGCGTCATGCAATACCTGCAGGTGCCTGGAGATCACCGAGCGCTCCTGTGGCAGCTCTTTGGCGATTTCGCCGACATCCGCCCGGCCGAGCAAAAGTACGCGCTTGAAAACCGCGACTCTGGAAGGCTCGCAAAGCGCTTTGAAGAAGGTCTCGTCTAGCGACTCGATGGCGGCTTCGATGGCTTGAGCACGGAGATTTTGGTTGGTCGTCATGCAGCCAATATATGTGCATGAACGCGCACATGTAAAGCCACCCATCATCGAGGGGTTGCGACACATTCGAAAAAGCGTATATTCGAAAAACCATATACACTCAGGGTACCAAGTGATGACTGGCAAGACCCGCGTTCTGTTTGTTTGCACCGCAAACGCCGCTCGCTCCCAGCTCGCCGAAGCTTTGCTCCGGCACACAGACCCTGTGCATTTCGAAGTTTTTAGCGCAGGTACCCAGCCTGGCCAAGTCGATCCGCGCACCTATGACGCCCTCGAATATCTCGATATCGATACCAAGGCTCTACGCAGCAAGTCCATCGACGAGTTTGCAGGGGAACGGTTCGACTACTTGATTACGCTCTGCGACAAGGCAGCCCATGAGTGCCTTACTTTGCCTGCCCTCGGCGAGGTTCTGGCGTGGAACTTCGAAGACCCTGTTACCAGTGACCAACACGATGCCTTCCGACGCACGCTTCATGAGATTCATGAGCGCATCAAAATGTTCGTCCTCGTGAAAACTAAACACTGAGAATTGCTATGACTGACTCGCTGACACCTACCAAGGTTTTCAAATGCCTCGCCGACGAGAACCGCATTCGGATGATGCTGCTGATCTCTCGCGAGGAAGAACTCTGCGTCTGTGAACTGACCTGCGCGCTGGAAGAAAGCCAGCCCAAGGTTTCCCGCCACCTGGCGCAACTGCGCACGTGTGACCTGCTGGAAGACCGGCGTCAGGGCCAGTGGGTTTATTACCGCCTGCATCCATCGCTTCCCGGCTGGGTACGTGAGGTCCTGGCGACGACGCTGGAGGCCAACCGCGAATGGCTGAGTGCTAGCACTAAACGACTGGACACAATGGGTGACCGCCCTCAACGCGTCGCCTCCTGCTGCTGATCATTGCCGAGAAAAACCGATGAAAGTTCTGTTCCTCTGCACCGCCAATAGCTGCCGCAGCATCCTCTCCGAGGCTGTTTTCAATCATCTGGCCCCGGCCGGCATGAAGGCCTACAGCGCCGGCAGCCAGCCAAAGGGTGATGTGCACCCGCTGTCCATCACCGCGCTGCAGCGTGCTGGTATCTCCACCGAGGGCCTCAGCAGCAAGTCAAGTGACGCGCATGCCGAGCTGGCACCGGACTTTGTCATCACCGTCTGCGACAAGGCCGCTGGCGAAGCCTGCCCCGTGTTCTTCGGACCAGCAGTGAAAGCCCACTGGGGGCTTTCTGACCCTTCTGACCAGCAGGGCAACACCGCCGAACTGGACGCAGCGTTCGACGTCACGCTTGAGCAGATCAAACGACGCCTCAATGCATTCCTCGCGCTGCCTTTCGAACAATTGGATGCCGCCCAGCTTAAGGCCGAGCTGGCCCGTATCGGAACGCTCTGACGTTTAGGGAGATCCACCATGAGCAAAAGCCGACTTTCCTTTCTAGACCGCTACCTGACGGTGTGGATCTTTCTGGCCATGGGCCTGGGCATTGGTCTGGGCAGCCTGTTCCAGGGATTGCCTGCGTGGCTGAATAGCCTGTCGGTAGGCTCGACAAACATCCCCATCGCCATTGGCCTCATCGTAATGATGTACCCACCTCTGGCGAAGGTGAAATACGAGGAGTTGCCACAGGTATTCAAGGACAAGCGCATCCTTGCCCTGTCGCTGATCCAGAACTGGGTGATCGGCCCGGTCCTGATGTTCGGGCTGGCCGTTGTCTTCCTTTCCGACAAGCCTGAGTACATGACCGGCCTGATCCTCATCGGCTTGGCACGCTGCATCGCCATGGTGCTGGTGTGGAACCAGATCGCCGGTGGCAACAACCAGTACGTGGCGGGTCTGGTCGCCTTCAACAGCATTTTCCAGATCCTGTTCTTTAGCGTGTACGCCTGGATCTTCCTGGGGCTGTTGCCGCCGCTGTTTGGCCTTGAAGGTAGCGTCATTGAGACCAGCTTCCTCGATATCGCCCAATCGGTGCTGATCTACCTGGGCATCCCGTTCCTGGCTGGTTTCCTGACCCGCAAGATCCTGATCAGCAGCAAGGGCGAGACCTGGTACCAGGAGCGATTCATCCCGAAGATCAGCCCGCTGACCCTTGTGGCGTTGCTGCTGACCATCGTCGCCATGTTCAGCCTGAAAGGCGACATGGTGCTGCAACTGCCGCTGGATGTGCTGCGCATCGCTATCCCGCTGACCATCTACTTCGTGGTGATGTTCTTCATCAGCTTCTGGATGGGCAAGCTGTTGGAAGCTGACTACCCACGTACCACGGCGCTGGCGTTCACTGCAGCGAGCAACAATTTCGAACTGGCCATTGCCGTGGCCATCGCCACCTTCGGCCTTGCCTCGCCGGTCGCGTTTGCCACCGTCATCGGGCCCTTGGTGGAAGTGCCGGTACTGATCTCCCTGGTGGGCGTGGCCTTGTGGCTCAAGCGCCGCTGGTTCGATCAGCCATCTGGCGCCTTGACTCAGGAGTAAATCATGACCGAACACCATATCCCGAATATCGACAACGATCTGGTCGACCTGCCGACAGCAGACAAACTGGCAGTCGAGCAAAAGTCCACCCATAACCCTCGCATCCTGCTGCTGTACGGATCGACCCGCGAACGCTCGTTCAGCCGCCTGCTGACGGAAGAAGCGGCACGCCTGCTGGAGCACTTCGGTGCCGAGACGCGGATCTTCAATCCGACCGGGCTGCCACTGGCGGATGACGTGCCCGATGACCACCCCATAGTCAAGGAGCTGCGCGACCTGGTGCTGTGGTCGGAAGGCATGGTCTGGTGCTCGCCAGAGCGCCACGGCGCGATGACTGGCGTGTTCAAGTCGCAGATCGACTGGATTCCACTGAGCATGGGCGCCGTGCGCCCCACTCAAGGCAAAACCCTCGCGGTGATGCAGGTCTGCGGCGGCTCGCAGTCTTTCAACGTGGTCAACCAGCTGCGCGTCCTCGGCCGCTGGATGCGCATGTTCACCATCCCTAACCAGTCGTCCGTGCCGAAGGCCTATCTGGAATTCGACGAGGCGGGTCGCATGAAACCCTCTTCGTACTACGACCGTGTTGTCGACGTAATGGAGGAGCTGGTGAAGTTCACCCTGCTGCTTCGTGATCGCTCCGACTACCTGGTCGATCGCTACTCCGAACGTAAAGAGTCGGCTGAAGAACTATCCAAGCGTGTCAATCAACGATCCATTTGAGGCTTTGTGAGCATGCAATTGCACCCGTATTCAGTGTTGGCTAATTCCGAACTGGTCGGCCAGCTGATCTTCACTCCGTGCCCAGGTACCAAGGAGACATCGGTATCTCAGGCTCTGGCAACGTTGCACGATGCCGGCGCAAGCGCGCTGGTAACCCTGATGCCGAGTGAAGAACTGCTGCAGAACGAGATCGATCTGCTTCCCGAGGAGTGCCAACTGCTGGGCCTCGAATGGTTCCACCTGCCGGTCGAGGATGACGAAGCGCCCGGTGAGCCGTTTGCGGCCGCCTGGAAGGCTCACCGGGAACGCCTGAAAGAGCTGGTGATGACCGGTAAGACGATCGCCATTCACTGCAAGGGCGGCTCTGGCCGCACCGGCCTGTTTGCCGCCCGCCTGATGATCGAGTGCGGCATCCCTGTGCAGGAAGCTGTTTCCCAGGTCCAGGCCCTGCGTCCACGTGCGATCCAGAACCCTGCGCACGTTGGGTATATCAACCAGTTCAGCGACACCCTCTGACCTTTCGCTAATCGCGATTCGAGAAAAAGAACATGGCTATCAAAGTAGGTATCAATGGGTTTGGCCGTATTGGTCGCTTGGCGCTTCGCGCCTCCTGGGACTGGCCGGAATTCGAGTTTGTGCAGATCAATGACCCGGCCGGTGACGCCGAGACCCATGCCCATCTGATCAACTTCGATTCGATCCACGGACGCTGGCACCGTGAAGCCCGCGCAGAGGGCGACGCGGTAGTGATCGAGGGCAAGCGCATCAAGGTCACCGCCAACAAGACCATCGCGGACACCGACTGGTCGGGCTGTGACTTGGTCATCGAGGCCAGCGGCAAGATGAAGTCGGTAGCCGTACTCCAGGCCTACCTGGATCAAGGCGTCAAACGTGTGGTCGTCTGCGCTCCAGTGAAGGAGAAAGGCGCACTGAACGTGGTGATGGGCGTCAACCAGCACCTATTCGACCCGGCGCAGCATCGTATCGTCACCGCCGCTTCCTGCACCACTAACTGCCTGGCCCCGGTGGTCAAGGTGATTCACGAGAACCTGGGCATACGCCACGGCTCGATCACCACCATTCACGACCTCACCAATACCCAGAGCATTCTGGATACACCGCACAAGGACCTGCGTCGCGCCCGAGCCTCGGGCATGAGCCTGATCCCGACCACCACGGGATCTGCCACCGCAATCGCCGAGATCTTCCCCGAGCTACGCGGCAAGCTGAATGGTCACGCCGTACGTGTACCACTGGCCAACGCCTCGCTGACCGACTGCGTGTTCGAAGTGGAACGTGAGACAACGGCTGAAGAGGTCAACGCGCTGCTGAAAGCCGCAACCGAAGGACCGCTGAAGGACATCCTGGGCTACGAAGAACGCCCCTTGGTGTCCATCGACTACCGCACCGATCCGCGGTCCTCGATCATCGATGCGCTGTCCACCCTCGTAGTCAACGGTACCCAAGTGAAGATCTACGCCTGGTACGACAACGAGTGGGGCTACGCCAACCGTGCGGTTGAACTAGCACGCCTGGTCGGCGCAGCGGAGTAAATGGCGATCATGAAGGCGTTGTCAGCCCTGTCTGCGGAAGTGCGTCAGTACCTGCTGGTTACCGGCAATTACTGGGCCTTCACCCTTACCGACGGCGCTTTGCGCATGCTGGTGGTACTGCACTTCCATTCGCTGGGCTACACGCCGCTGCAGATCGCGGCGCTGTTCCTGTTCTACGAAGTGTTCGGCGTGATCACTAACCTCGTGGGCGGCTACCTCGGCGCCCGCCTGGGGCTCAACCGCACCATGAACATCGGCCTTGGCATGCAGGTCTTCGCCCTGCTGATGCTCACGGTACCAGCAGCCTCGCTGACGGTGCCGTGGGTGATGGCGGCCCAGGCGCTCTCCGGCATCGCCAAGGACCTGAACAAAATGAGCGCCAAGAGCTCCATCAAGCTCCTGGTGCCGGACAGCCAGCAAGGCATCCTCTACAAATGGGTGGCCATCCTGACGGGCTCGAAGAACGCTCTCAAAGGCGTGGGTTTTTTCCTCGGGGGAGCATTGCTCGCGTTGCTCGGTTTCACCCAGGCGGTGCTGGCCATGGCGGCGGTGCTGGCCCTGATCTGGATCGGTAGTCTGATGCTGCTGAAAAAGGACTTGGGCAAGGCCAAGGCCAAACCGAAGTTCCGCGACATGCTGTCCAAGAGCCGGGCCATCAACATCCTCTCGGCCGCACGGCTGGTTTTGTTCGGTGCGCGGGATATCTGGTTCGTCGTGGCACTACCGGTGTACCTGAGCTCTGCGTTTGGCTGGGACTTCTGGCTGGTCGGCGGTTTCTTGGCCGTCTGGGTAATCGGCTATGGCATCGTCCAGTCGTTTGCCCCCCATATCACCGGCAAGAGGCGTGGTCATGTACCCGATGGCCGAGCAGCCTTCATCTGGGCAATCGCTCTGGCCGGACTGCCTGCGCTCATTGCCGTGGGCCTGTCGGCAGGCTGGTCGGCAAAGGTAGTCTTGCTCGGTGGGTTGATGCTGTTCGGTGTGCTGTTCGCCGTGAACTCATCGCTGCACAGCTACCTGATCGTCAGTTATGCCAAGGAAGATGGCGTCTCCCTGGATGTAGGCTTCTACTACATGTCCAACGCCCTCGGTCGTTTGGTCGGCACACTGCTGTCAGGTTGGGTGTTTCAGGCCTATGGGTTGGAGGCTTGCTTGTGGGTTTCCAGCGTCTTCGTATTGGTCGCTGCACTCATCTCGATTGCTCTGCCCAGGCACACTGAAATGGCACAGCAGACGCACTGATCTGAGAGGAAATGCGGAAGCCATCAGGCCTTCGCTTTCATCACAAAGTGCTCCATTTCTGCTGCGGTATTTCGGGCCGTGCGGGACACCCCGTTCACAGAACGTGTTGCTTACGCGCCTCCGCCACAGGCGGGACCATCATGACATCGCCCAACCCACCGACTGGCTGGTCAATGACGCGCCCGGGGAGTTTTTCTCTAGCGCAACCGTCCTGGCACAGTTCAATTCTCTAACTCCACTGTCTCCGTTCCAAGCACAAAAGATACCATCATAATTTTTTCGGGTTTTTTCCGAGGCGTACCCCTGCGATTTTTCTCCGGCTGAACCTTTGCTGTGACAACCGTTATTGTTGTGACAACCTTTATTAAACGAAAACCCCCGAGATTTTTTGAAAAGCGATGCTTTGTGACAACCTTTAATTTCGCTTCCACAGGATCAACCTCCCCGCTAGGCCGCGAATTTCCAGAGGTTTTGTGACAGAGTTTATTAATAAGCAACACCAGCTTAACGTCGAGCAGAAGCCGTGAAATACGGTCGGTGATCATCTGATCGACCGGCAGTCAAAACCCCCGTTTTCACGGGGGTTTTTTATTGGCGATTTTTCATGCTCTTGCGCTTCAGAGTTGGTTGGGCCGAAACCATACACCCAATACTTCCTGCGGCCGTCTTGAATCTCGGTGCTTTAACATCAGATAGATGGAATTGAGTTGATATATCATAACGTTGAATTAGTTATGATATAACGTCTAAAGGTACAGCATTTTTTTAGCGAGCTTCCCGGCACCTGATCTCTTCCCTGTCTATTCACCTAGGAGCACCCATGCGAGTCACCCCGGCCTCCCTTGCCATGTTCACGGTAATGGTTACCCCCGAACTGTTCGCCGACCAAGCCGGCAGTTCCACAATCACCCTTGGCGCCGTGAACATCACGCAAGACGCCAAGGTGGCGCTGAGCACCGAGAACGTGCTCACTTCGGTCGATGTGCTGGGCGGTGATCAGGTCGAGGACAAGAACGTCATGAACAGCTGGCAGCTGCTGGGCCAAATGCCGGGCATTCAGCTCACCGAAACAGGGCAGGGGGCCGAATCGGGCAAGGTAACGTT
This sequence comes from Pseudomonas sp. WSY_20, assembly GCF_043104335.1. NCBI lineage: Bacteria > Pseudomonadati > Pseudomonadota > Gammaproteobacteria > Pseudomonadales > Pseudomonadaceae > Pseudomonas > Pseudomonas sp. WSY_20. Next base: position 146,830 of record NZ_JBICKP010000054.1, on the reverse strand, counting down.
CCGCGCTTTCAACGGCGAAGGGTACATCAACGGTATCAAGACGCTGATCGATGGGATCCCGAGCAACGTCAACAGCGGCAACCAGCGCTTCATCGACATGATCTTTCCCCTGGATATCGACTACATCGAAGTGGTCCGGGGCACGAACGACCCGCGTTACGGGTTGCACAACATCGCGGGCAACATCAACTTCGCCACGCGCCAAGGCGGCAACTATATAGATAGCCGGCTGACCTATGGCAGCTTCGACACGCGTGAGGTGCAGTTGGCGGTCGGGCGCGAGGAGGGGAATTTTGCCCAGAACTACTTCCTTGCCAAGCAGGACAGCAATGGCTACCGCGATCACAGCAACTCGAACAAATATGCGCTGGGAGGTAAGTGGTTCGTTAGCAACGACGAGCAGAATTTCCGCATTGGGCTGATCGCGCGCCTGTACCATCACCAGGCTCAGGAGTCCGGGTTTCTAACCCGTGAACAGATGCACGTTAGCCGCACGCAATCACCGGCAAAGAACGCCAATGACGGTGATGACCGCGACATGAAGCATCTCAGCCTGCACGCGGATTGGCAGCTCAATGATGACCTGAGCCTTAGCAGCAAGCTGTATTACAACGACTACAACGATGACCGCACCATCACCTTCACGGACTACCGCCCCGGTAACGCGCCCCGTCAGCGTCGGCAATGGGACGAACAGCAGACGGGCATGCTCAATAACCTGACATGGCGCGTGAACGAGCACCTTACCCTCGACGGCGGTGTCAACTACGAGGAACAGGACAACCGCTACGGTCGCGAGCGCTACAGCTTCAGCCTTCCGACCAACTTCGATACCGTACCGGCGCGCGTGCAGAATGACGATCGCTACACCCTGCGCAACACCGGTGCCTATGTTCAGGCCGTTATCCAGCCCATCGAGTCACTGAAGATCATACCGGCCATGCGGGTGGATAAGTTCACCGGCAATACGCAGCTCTTGGGTGGCGTCAAAGGCTCGCTGCAAGACTACGGCTGGATCCGACAGCCCAAGCTGAGCGTCATTTACAGCGTTACTCCCGATATCGACGTTTACGCCAATTGGGGGCGTACCTTCCAGATACTCACCGGCTCTACCGAGCCCGCCTACCTGACCCCAGGGCAGCCTTCATACGATCCGTCGATCAACACAGGCAAAGAAGTCGGTATCAAGTTCAGACCGTTCGAGGGCGCCCAAGCGCGGGTCGCGATCTGGCAGCAGGATGCTACCGATGAAGTAGCAAACATGCCCAGTACCGGGACCACGGTCGGGCTGGGTGAAACGCGCCGCCGCGGTGTGGATTTGCAGATCAATGCCCAGCTGGATGATCAGTGGACTGTCTATGCCTCCCACGCCATCCAGGAAGCCAAGGTGATCAAGGCGTTTTCTGCTGCCGGGCAATCACTCTCGGGTAAGGAGGTGTTCTCCACGCCTCGGTACGTGAGCACCGTGGGTGTCGATTATCGTTATAACGATGACTGGAAGTTCGGTCTGCAGGGCAGGGCACAGGGGAGCTACTACATAGACGAGCTCAACGAGCAAGGCAAATACGGTGGGTTTGTCGTCGCGGACGCCAGCGTCAGCTACCGCATCACGTCCGCTGCCAGCGTCGATGTGCAGGTCAAGAACCTGCTGGATCGCAAATACGAATACGTCTGGTACGACAACTTCTTCTGGGGCGGTGACGACCAGGCGATGTTCTCGCCGGCACCTGGCCGGTCAGCATTCGTTTCCCTGAATCTGAAACTGTAGCCCCCGCCTGCAACGTTCGTTTTACAGACAGTTCCTACAGATGGTCTACGCTGAACCGGTGGCTTTCGAAATGTCTTGGGTCTTGCCCCGTACATGGGAAGGAAGGGTTACATGCTTGCTCAGCTTCCGCCGGCTTTGCAGAGTCTACACTTGCCGTTGCGTTTGAAATTATGGGACGGCAACCATTTCGACTTGGGCCCCAGCCCGCAAGTGACCATTCTGGTCAAGGAGCCTCAACTCATTTTCCAGCTCACCCATCCAAGCATGGATGAGCTGGGTACCGCTTTCGTGGAAGGCAAGCTCGAGCTCGAAGGCGACATCGGCGAGGCTATCCGTGTTTGCGACGAGCTCAGCGAAGCACTGCTGCCCGACGATCGCGATCACGCTCCCCAGCGCCTGGCCCATGACAAGCGAACCGACGCCGAAGCCATTTCCTACCACTACGATGTGTCCAACGACTTTTACCGGTTATGGCTGGACCAGGACATGGTTTATTCCTGCGCCTATTTCCGTGAGCCGGACAACACACTGCAACAGGCCCAGCAAGACAAGTTCGATCACCTGTGCCGCAAGCTGCGCCTGGCGACCGGTGACTATTTGCTGGATGTGGGATGTGGATGGGGAGGTCTGGCGCGCTTCGCTGCACGTGAATATGGGGCGAAAGTCTTTGGCATCACGTTGAGCAAAGAACAGCTCAAGCTCGGACGGGAACGTGTGGAGGCCGAAGGCCTGGGCGACAGTGTAGACCTGCAGATTCTTGATTACCGCGACCTGCCACAAGACGGGCGCTTCGATAAGGTCGTCAGCGTGGGCATGTTCGAGCATGTCGGTCATGCCAATCTACCGCTGTATTGCAAGACGCTATTCGGCGCAGTGCGCGAAGGCGGCCTCGTCATGAACCATGGCATCACGGCCAAGCATGTGGATGGCCGCCCGGTGGGTCGAGGCGCTGGAGAATTCATCGACCGCTACGTATTCCCGCACGGTGAGTTGCCCCACTTGTCGATGATCAGCGCCGCTGTCTGTGAGGCTGGATTGGAAGTGGTCGACGTGGAAAGCCTGCGCATGCACTACGCCAAGACTCTGCACCACTGGAGCGAGAACCTGGAAAACCAGCTGCACAATGCGGCTGCCTTAGTGCCGGAAAAGACACTGCGTATCTGGCGTCTTTATTTGGCAGGTTGCGCCTATGCGTTCGAGAAAGGCTGGATCAATCTGCATCAGATACTGGCGGTCAAGCCCTACGCGGATGGCCATCATGATCTACCTTGGACGCGTGAGCATCTCTACCGTTAGCGCTCACCTCCTGTGTGCCAAGCTTCACCGAACTCGCTCCAGGAGTGAGGTCGGTGAAGCTTGGCGCGTTTTACAACACCGGTGAAATCAACCTTGCGATGCGCATGCCCACCTGCTGTAGCCGATGGGTGGCCTCGGTTTCCTCAACCGTTATCTCTCGCGCATTGGCAAAGTCTTCGTTGAGCATGCGTTCGACCGTATCGGCGAATGCCTTGTCGATGGTGAGCAAGGTGATCTCGAAGTTCAGACGGAACGATCGATTATCCAGGTTGGCGCTGCCGACAGCGCTGATGTCGTCATCCACCAACACGACCTTCTGGTGCAGGAACCCAGGCTGATAGCGGAACATGCGTACACCGGCGCTTACCGCTTCGAATGCGAACAGGCTGGAGGCGGCGTACACGATCTTGTGGTCTGGTCGAGACGGAATCAGGACACGCACATCTACCCCGCGTAGGGCTGCTAGCCGCAGGGCAGCGAATACCGCTTCATCGGGAACGAAATACGGGCTCGTTACCCAGACGCGATGCTTGGCCGAGTGGATAGCCTCCAGAAAGAACAGCGAGCAGGTTTCCTTGGAGTCTGCAGGGCCACTGGCCAATGCCTGGCACAGAACGCCGTCATCCGGATAGTTGTCCTGGAGGATCAGGGGAGGCAACTGCCGAGTTACCCAGTACCAATCTTCAGCGAACGATTCCTGCAGGCACGCTAGCACTGGCCCACTGATTTGCACATGAGTATCACGCCAGGGGGAAAGCTTGGGGTTAGCGCCCAGGTACTCGTCGCCGACATTGTGACCACCCACAAAGCCGACCAAGCCATCAACCACGACGATCTTGCGATGATTGCGAAAGTTGACTTGAAGGCGATTGAATAAGCCTCGACGGGTAGCGAATGCATGTATCTGCACACCTCCTGCACGAAGCCGCTGGCTGTAGCGGCGGGGCAGGGAATGGCTGCCGACACCGTCATAAAGCACAAACACCTGAACGCCTTCGGCCGCCTTGCGCAGCAGTATCTGTTGCAAGGCCCGCCCAAGTTCATCGTCATGGATGATAAAAAACTGCACCAGTACAACGCGCGTCGCTTTCTCGATGGCTTCGAACACCGCCTCGAAGGTGCGCTTGCCATCAATCAACAGCTCGACCTGATTATTGGCCAGGCACGGCATTCGGCTGAGTTTGGGCATTGCGCGCAAGGCAGCGTAGCTGTCCGATGCGCGAGCGGCGAGAGCTTCTTCGACCCAAGGGCGCCAATTCAGGCTGGCCATGGCGACATGCATTTCCTGATTGGCCTGGCGCCTGGCCTTTATGTAGGCATTGAAGGAGCGCGCACCGAATATCAGGTAAGGAATGAGCGTCAGGTAAGGAATGAAGAAAAGCGGCATGGCCCAAGCGATGGCGCCTTGAGCAGTACGGACTGTGAACAACGCATGGAGCGCGGCGATAATACCTAGCAGATGAATCACGCCAAGTAGATAGCCAAAAAAAAGGGGGCTGTGGCAATCCATATGCATCCTGCTTGTCGAATACACCTTAGGTAACAGAACACGAACGTGGTTCGCCTGCAACAAGCGGTTCGTTTCAACGTCTAACTCAAACATCGTCGGGGTGACCGGCATTTCCAGGAGTGTGTTTTCCATGAAAATTCGTATGCCGTTGCTGGCGCTGGCCTTGTGCGCAAGTTGCGTAACGGCCCAGGCCCAAATGCTTCAACCCGGCTTGTGGGAGCTGACTACCAGCAATATGCAGGTCGATGGCAAGCCGCTACCTGATATGGATTTCATGCTCAGTCAGTTGAAGAACCTACCGCCCGATCAACGGGCGATGATGGAAGGCATGCTTGCCAAGCAAGGTGTCACCGTGGGTGGTAAAGGGGTGCGTTCCTGTCTTACCCCTCAGCAGGTGGCAACCAATGACATTCCCCTGCAGGATCCAAAGTCCGGCTGTACTCAAAAGATTACCGATCGCACCGGCAACGTTTGGAAGTTTCAGTTCAGCTGCCCCAAGGCCCAGGGCAATGGCCAGGCTACCTTCCTGAGTGACAAGGAATTCACTACACAAGTAAGTGGTACTTTCAATGCGTCGGGTGTTCAGCAGCAGGGCAGCATGAATACACGTGCGGTATGGCTGGGCAATGACTGCGGTACGGTCAAGCCTCGGACGTGATGTTCCACTGCCACTGGGCAGTTGCTACGGCGTCGTGGGCATGCAGGCTTTCAGCATGTTCCACGCGCACTTTGAACGCTTTACTCCATTCCACAGCCCTTAGCGCCCCATAAACTCGCCTGGCTGCGTCCTCGCAAAACATCAAATTTTGTCCATTTGCCAGGGCGAATGCTTGCTCATCGGCGCGCTTCACGGCGGTTTGTACCGCAGTGCCCAAGGCTTGCTCGGCCTTGTCTATCACCTCGGTTATGGGGAGATCAGGATGATTATCCTCGAGCCTGACACTTATCTTCGCCATGCTCCTCTGGCTGTGAGGCGTCGCTACGATGCCTTCCGAAGTGCCCAGCCACGCAACGACCTCATCACTATCCACGTTTCCTATGCCAAATCGCGCTTGAAACTGTCGCTGAATAAGCTGTCGAGCCAGCGCCGCTGAACAAGGGCATGTAGACGAGTAGGGTATCGAAACGGATAGTTCCACGTGGAACATTTCATGTTCGATCCGTGCATGGATCTCGACGTCATAGCTTTTCCACCCGGCAAGAGGACTAACCAAGGCAGGCCGTTTAAGCAAATGCTGATAGCTCAATCGCACGTATGCCGCAGACGATTGCCCATCATGACTGTTGAGAAAACTCGCTAAAAGGCGACGCAGCAGCAGCGGACGCAGCGGCTCCTGTTCAAGATTTTCAAGCGCCAGGTACAGACGCGACATGTGTATGCCGCGTGAGTTGCCATCCACAAGGTTAACACCCGCATCTGCCGTAGCTGCTACCAGACGGCCCCCGATCTGCATCGGCATGGCTATACCGCACATCCCTACCCAGTCCAATGGTGTGGTGGAATTCAGATGCTGTGCAGCGACGTCGGGAAGCGGGGGATGGGACATGGGATTTCCAAGGCTATGCGTGTATGTGGAACATTGGGTCCACTGCGGATGGGCGCAGTGAGGTAGCGGCTGAGTCGTCAGCAATGCGCCGTGAAATGGGCTGGTCGTTTTCTATTCATTACACAGAGCTCTCGTCAGGAACCACTTGGCTAAATTGTATTGTTACTTTATAACATTATGCAATGCATCTTTTCGAATGCGCCTGTGTGATGAGGTTTTGCCATGTCCAATCGTCTTCCTGTCACTGTGCTCTCCGGGTTTTTGGGCGCAGGGAAAAGCACGCTTCTCAACCATGTTCTGCGCAATCGCGAAGATCTTCGTGTCGCGGTCATCGTCAATGACATGAGTGAGATCAACATTGACGCCAGCGAAGTCCAGCGCAATGTCACCCTTAACCGGGCCGAAGAAAAGCTGGTGGAAATGAGTAATGGCTGCATCTGCTGCACGCTGCGTGAAGATCTGCTTGAAGAGGTTGCACGCCTGGCCGAGGCGGGGCGCTTCGATTACCTGCTGATTGAATCGACTGGTATCTCAGAACCTCTGCCTGTGGCTGAAACCTTTACCTTCCGTGATGAGCAAGGCCGCAGCCTGTCGGATCTGGCGCGTCTCGACACCATGGTCACCGTAGTGGATGCCTTGAATTTCATGCGTGATTATCAAGCCGCGCAGAGCCTGGAAAGCAGTGGCCAGACATTGGGAGAAGACGATGAACGCTCGATCAGCGACTTGCTGATTGAGCAGGTAGAGTTTGCTGATGTATTGCTGTTGAGCAAAATCGATCTGACCAGTCAGGCCGAACGGGAAGAGCTTTCAGCCATCCTCCGTAGCCTGAACCGCCGAGCCCAGATCATTCCAATGGTGATGGGTCAGGTTCCCCTTGCCAGGATTCTGAATACCGGCTTGTTCGACTTCGACCAGGCAGCGCAAGCGCCCGGCTGGTTGAAGGAGCTTCGCGGTGAACACACACCGGAAACAGAAGAATATGGTATCCAAGCGACCACCTGGACCGCACGGCGGCCTTTTCATCCGCAGCGGTTCCATGACTTTGTCCACACGCCCTGGAGTAATGGCCGGTTACTACGTTCTAAAGGGTTCTTTTGGTTGGCGAGCAAATACAAAGAAGCGGGCAGTTGGTCTCAGGCAGGCGGCATGATGCGCCATGGTCTGGCTGGTCGCTGGTGGTGTTTCGTACCCCGCGAACAGTGGCCGGAGGATGTGGATAACGTTGCAGCCATTCTTGAACATTGGTTGCCAGATACTGGCGACTGCCGGCAGGAGTTAGTGTTCATAGGTCAAGATCTGGATGTGGCTCAATTATCCACAGCTCTTGATCAGTGCCTGTTGACGGATGAAGAAATGGCACTCGAGCCCATGGGCTGGTTGCGTTTTCCCGATCCATTCGGCCCCTGGGACGAGCAGGTGGCAGCGTGAGTAAGCCAGAGGCTGTGGATATCCGTCAGGTGTTTGGCCAGACTCCCCAGGCAATGGCGCAAGTCCTGCAGGACGGTGTCAATCTCGCTGTCTGGCAGCGACAACTTCCGCCTCAGCTTCACGACTTTGCAGAAGTTGTGGCGGGGCTTAGTGGATCGTTAGCGGATCAGCGGGTGCTCGAGGTCGATGAGCATCAGGTCCCAGTGATCGACGCGCTGCTGCAGGAGGCTGTGGATATCTACGGCTATGACGCTTTCGTCGCGGATGTCACATGGCTCGTGTCGGCTTATAGCTGCTTGCTTGGCGCGCGCCGCGTGGGTTTGCGCGTACGTGCACTGACCAGTCCGATGTGCCCACGCTTCCATGTGGATAACGTTCCGCTGAGACTGATTACAACGTATGCGGGACCGGGTAGTGAGTATGTGTCGGAGCAGGAAGTGGCGCGAACTGCATTGTCCACAGGCTATGCCGCTGTGGATAAGGTGATGCGCCTGAATGCTGGTGACGTGGCGTTATTCAAGGGCGAGCTTTGGGAGGGCAATGAAGGCGCAGGCGTCGTACATCGTTCCCCTTCAGGGCCACCCTGGCTGTTGCTGACGCTTGACTGGCTAGCCTGACAGCGCATAGTTGAGCAAACCGTTCGCTTGAAGAACCCTCATGCTCCGCAATATTCCCACCCATGTCATTGCTGGCCCGCTGGGGGCCGGCAAGACCACACTGATTCATCACCTGCTTCAGCAGAAGCCTGATCACGAACGCTGGGCCGTATTGGTCAACGAATTCGGGGCAGTAGGGCTGGATGCGGCACTTTTGTCCACAAGCCGGAACGGCATCGCGATAGCCGAAGTGGCAGGGGGCTGTTTGTGCTGTGTCAATGGGGTGCCGTTCCAGGTAGGCCTGGGCAGGCTTCTGCGCCAGTGCGAGCCGCACAGGCTGTTCATAGAACCATCCGGTCTGGGCCATCCCCTTCAATTGCTTGATCAATTGGCCCAGGCGCCTTGGCACGATGTGCTGACAGTTCAGCCGTTGGTAGTCGTTGCTACACCCGCGTCTCTGTGTATTGGCAAGCAACTATCAACTGCCCAATCAGCGGCATTGGAAGCCTGTGAGACGCTAGTTATCAATAAATCCGAGGCTGTGGATAAAGATTTCAAGCTGTTGATAAATCAAGAATTTTTAGGCAAAAGGTTGATATGGACGACGCAGGGTCGGCTTCCTTTCAAATGCCTACCTGTTTATCAAAACCAGATTGTTGACAGCCCTAACACCAATATCGGGATTGTCGACAATCTGCCAAAGGCACCGCTGGCTCTTTGGACGAACCGGCGTGAGCCGATACGCCAGATATTTCAAGGAGAGGATGGGTGGAGCATAGGCTGGCGCTGGCACCCCGCACAGCAGTTTTATCCACAGGCAGTAGATGAGCTGCTGAAGACGTTGGCGTGGCGACGTGCCAAGGGTGTTATCCACACTGCACAAGGAAGGCGCTCCTTCAATGCACTAGAAGGTGAGTTGGCACCTTGGCAGCCCAGTGAATGGGCAGCCGACAGTCGCCTGGAGTTGATTTTCGAAAGGCCTCAGCCTGTGGACGAGCTGCAAGCCCGCGTGCAGGAGTGCCTTATGCCTTGATCAGTTGTGCCAACGGTCATGTTGTTGGCGCCACTGCTGCATTTCGATCACATTGTCTGCGCGTGGGGGCGTCTTGATTTCGAAGGGGTAGGGTGCAAGCTCTATCTGCACGCTGTGCGCGCCGAACTGAGTCACGGTACCAGGGTGACGTTGCTCTCCCGTCACGGTAAATTCGAAGCCGTAAATGCGTGCCAGACGCTTGCGACCGTTGGCATCACGCACGAAGGCAATACGTTTGAGCGCGACGGCGTCATCCAGCAACTGAAGGTCAAGCTTTGCGCAATGTTGTTTGACCCTTTCCAAGGCCTTCTCGCGCAGACCGTGGTTGTGCCACAACCAAGCGCCTGCCGTGGCCATCACCATCAGGACAAACAGATTCTCCAGGGTCAACATGTGCGTAGGCTCCAAACAGATCGATCCAGCTTAACTGCGTCCTTGGCCTGTCGTACAGGTGGCAATCACGTTCATACTGCGCGTTGCATGATTCTTGAACAGCTTTGGAAATGACTCGCATGAAACGTACCCCGCACCTGCTCGCCATCCAGTCTCATGTGGTCTTCGGCCATGCCGGCAACAGCGCTGCGGTATTTCCCATGCAGCGTGTCGGCATCAATGTGTGGCCGCTCAACACGGTGCAATTCTCCAATCACACCCAGTATGGCCAGTGGAGCGGAGACGTGCTTGCTCCAACGCAAATTCCTGCGTTGGTGGAAGGCATTTCCAACATCGGTGAGCTGGGGGAGTGTGATGCCGTGCTCTCGGGCTACCTCGGCAGTGCCGAACAGGGGCGCGCGATTTTGGAAGGCGTGGCGCGAATCAAGGCCGTCAACCCGCGGGCCTTATACTTGTGCGATCCGGTCATGGGTCATCCTGAGAAAGGGTGCATCGTATCGCCGCAGGTCAGCCAGTTTCTGCTGGAGCAAGCGATCACCAAGGCTGACATTCTGTGCCCCAACCAGCTGGAGCTAGACAGCTTCTGTGGCCGGCGCGCCGCATCACTGGAGGATTGCGTAGGCATGGCGCGCAGTCTTTTGCTCAAAGGGCCCAAGGTTGTGCTGGTCAAGCATCTGGCTTACCCAGGACGCGCAGAGGACCAGTTCGAGATGCTGTTGGTGACTGCCGAACACAGCTGGCACCTGCGCCGCCCACTGCTGGCCTTCCCGAAGCAACCGGTGGGCGTGGGTGACCTGACTTCCGGTCTGTTCATGGCGCGGGTACTGCTTGGCGACAGCTGGGAGCAGGCATTCGAGTTTGCAGCCTCCGCCGTACACGAAGTACTGCTGGAAACTCAAGCCTGCGCCAGTTACGAGCTACAGCTGATACGTGCCCAGGACCGCATAGCCCACCCGCGCGTGCGTTTTGAAGCGAGGCTGTTGAGCGCTTAGACGCCGTCGGTTTTCAGGTTCTGGTAGCGTTTTTCCAGTTCCTGGCGAATCTGCCGTCGCTGCTGGCCTTGCAGGAATCGGCGTTTCTCCTCGCTACTCTGCGGTTGGCGCGGCGGGACCGAGACTGGCCGTCGATTATCGTCCACGGCCACCATGGTGAAAAAGCAGCTGTTGGAATGGCGCACCGAGCGTTCACGAATGTTCTCGGTAACAACCTTGATACCGACCTCCATGGAGGTATTGCCGGTGTAGTTCACCGACGCCAGGAAAGTTACCAACTCGCCCACATGCACCGGCTCGCGAAAGATGACCTGGTCGACTGACAGCGTGACTACATAGGAGCCTGCATAGCGGCTGGCACACGCATACGCGACTTCGTCGAGGTACTTGAGCAGCGTGCCGCCATGTACGTTGCCAGAGAAATTCGCCATGTCGGGTGTCATCAAGACGGTCATGCTCAGTTGGGCGTTTCCAGGTTCCATAAAATGCTCACGGTAAGATTGCGCGCAATCGCGCCAAAGGCTAGCAGGGGCTCTGTTCTGATGAGGCGGCAGCCTGCGTTTAACGGGACGCTCCCATGCTTTGAGGCGTCACGCTGTTTACGCCAGTGACGGCCTTATAGCAGCCGATCTGTTTCATCATATTGCATCGACGGTTCATGGGAAGACGCGATGTTACTCTGAGTACGCCCATGCAACATGGGCAGTCTTTCAATGAATACAGTGTGTACTCGCTGCTTGCTTGGGCCCGCCTCGGCGCAGGCGCGGTCTGCCTGGTAGAACAGCCCAAGACGAGAGAAGGAGAATCACGTCATGCATGCCATCAGCTTCATTCAGGACCTGGCGGTCATCATGCTGGTTGCAGGCGTGGTCACCATTGTTTTTCATCGTCTCAAGCAGCCAGTGGTCCTCGGCTATATCGTCGCCGGTTTCATCATAGGCCCTCACACGCCCCCCTTCGGTCTCATTCACGACGAAGACACCATCAAAACCCTCGCCGAGCTCGGCGTGATCTTCCTGATGTTTTGCCTAGGCCTTGAGTTCAGTCTGCGTAAGCTGTTCAAAGTGGGCGCCACGGCCTTCATAGCCGCCTTTCTGGAAATTGTGCTGATGATCTGGATCGGCTTCGAGATAGGGCGTTGGTTCGGCTGGAACACCATGGACTCCTTGTTTCTGGGCGCCATTCTCGCCATTTCCTCGACCACGATCATCGTCAAGGCTCTCAATGACCTGAAGATGAAGAACGAACGGTTTGCACAGCTGATATTCGGCGTGTTGATTGTCGAAGACATACTGGGTATCGGCATCATCGCATTGCTTTCGGGTATCGCCGTCAGCGGCACCGTCAGTTCGGGAGAGGTATTTTCAACCGTCGGCAAGCTGTCGCTGTTCATGATTGTTGCCTTGGTGATTGGCATTCTGTTGGTACCGCGCGTACTGGCTTATGTGGCCAAGTTCGAAAGCAACGAGATGCTGCTGATCACAGTGCTGGGTCTGTGCTTCGGTTTTTGCCTGCTGGTCGTGAAACTCGAATACAGCATGGTCCTGGGGGCCTTCCTGATTGGTGCCATCATGGCCGAGTCGCGGCAGTTGCTGAAGATCGAGCGTTTGATCGAACCCGTCAGGGACTTGTTCAGCGCTATATTCTTCGTCGCGATCGGTTTGATGATTGATCCGCAGGTATTGGTCGACTACGCCTGGCCGATTTTGGTCATCACCTTGGCCGTTGTATTGGGCAAGATGCTGTCCTGTGGAATGGGCGCTTTCATCGCTGGCAACGACGGGCGCACGTCGTTGCGGGTAGGTATGGGCCTGTCTCAGATTGGCGAGTTTTCCTTCATCATTGCGGCCTTGGGGATGACCCTGCAGGTGACCAGCGACTTTCTCTACCCGGTGGCAGTCGCCGTCTCGGCCATCACCACGCTACTGACGCCCTATCTGATTCGCGCCGCTGATCCGCTGTCGATAAAACTGGGCAACGTAGTGCCTGGGCGGCTGGCTCGTGTGCTGTCCTTGTACGGGGAATGGCTGCGCAATATCCAACCCCAGGGCCAGAGTGCCATGGTAGCGGCGATGATACGGCGCATACTGTTGCAGGTAGGTGTGAACCTGGCATTGGTCATCGCCATATTCTTCAGCGGCGGTTACTTCGCAGGGCGGCTTGGCACTTGGCTCAGTCAGTGGGTGAGCGATGTGAGCCAGCAGAAGGCGGTGATCTGGGGGGCTGCGCTACTGCTCTCGCTACCATTTCTGATCGCGGCTTACCGCAAACTCAAGGCCCTATCGATGCTGCTGGCTGAGATGGGCGTCAAACCGGAAATGGCCGGGCGCCATACTCAGCGCGTACGGCGCGTGATTGCAGAAGTCATTCCGCTGATTTCGCTGCTGGTGATCTTTTTGCTGCTGTCGGCGTTGTCGGCGAGCATTCTTCCCACTAATGAACTGCTGCTGATCATTGCCATAGTGGCAGCGGTGGTGGTCGCCTTGCTGTGGCGTTGGTTCATCCGGGTGCATACACGCATGCAGATTGCGTTGCTGGAAACGCTGGAGAACAACCGGGACAACGGCCACTGACCCTGTGGCGAACGCTGCAGGCGGGCCGTGCTCACGGCCCGCAAGGTCCTTAGACCGAGGTGAGGGTGAGCCTGATCAGCTCTCTAGCCAGACGTCCCGTGCCCAATGCCAAACCGATTCCCAGCTGTCCTCACCGACAAGTTCCTCATCGGCATCCCACAGCACCACGGTGCCATCTTCCTCGACGCAATAGTAGTTGTCGCCGTCCTGGCACAGCGGAATCAGTTCCCGAGGCACCCCGGCGTCCCAGGCATTTGCTGCGACGTCCGGAAGGTAGGTGTGCGACTGCGGGTCAGTCACTGTGACAGGTTCCAGCGAGCCATAGACGACGTCGCTGACGTTCAGCAGAAATTCCTTGAACACGAACGGAATGTTGATGAACAGCTGCTCTTCGATTTCAACCAACTGATCCTCGTCTGGAAGCTCAAGGGGGACCGGTACTGGCTCGTTGGCTTCACGGAGTTGTTCGATCACTTCTTCCACGATTCACTTCCTCTGACCTAGATGACAACGCTGCGGGTTATACCCTAGTAGTGCGCTATGGCAAAAGCAAAAACCCCGGGGAGGCCCGGAACACTGTTCACTTGTAATCGTCGGGCCGCAGGGCAGCGCCAAGTGAGCAGCATCACGGGGCAAACCCGAGGTTTTTTTGGACAGCAGGACAGGGTTAACTGTTTTGAAGAATACTTGCGGCGAGCCAGAATTGTTGGGGCCGCGAAGCGGCCCCACGTAACAACTGCTTTGAATAGCAGGGCTGGATTACCCGTTCTGACGGATACCCGCGACCAGCCAAGGCTGGTTCTCGCCCTTGGCGCGTACCATGTGCCAGCTCTCGCTGAACTGTTCACCTTGGTCGAAGCGCGAGTTCTTCGATACGCCACGGAAGGTGAGGGTAGCGTCAGTACGGTCGTCACGCTCATCCACGCCGTCCAGCTGTACATCAAGGTTGTCGATGTAAGTGGACTGGAAGCCATCACCCAGCTCGGCACGCTCGCGCTTAAGGAACTCGAGCATCTGCGGGGTCACGAACTCGGCGATCTTGTCCATTTCATTGGCGTCCCAGTGCTGCTGCAGCGACTGGAAGTGGTTACGGGCAGCTGCCAGGAAGCTTTGTTCGTTGAACCAGGCTGGCGCGTTGATGACAGGCGCTGGCGCTGCCGCCGGTGCAGCCGAACCGCCGAAGATGTTTGGCTGTGCGGCCTGACCATGCACTTCACGTTGCATGGGGGCATTGCCAGGCATGGCCATGTGCGGCTGCTGCTGACGTCGCCGTGCGGCGATGAAGCGGAACACCAGGAAGGCGATGAGCGCGATGATCAGGAAGTCCATGATCTGGAAGCCTTCGAAGCCGTCACCCATGAACATGGATGCCAGCAGACCACCGGCGGCCAAGCCCGCCAGGGGGCCCAGCCAGCGCGAAGCACCACTGGCGGCGGCCGGTGCGCGGCCAGGAGCGGTCGGCGCGGCGGCAGGCGTGTTCGGCGTAGCTTGACGGGTCTGGTGAATAGGCGCGGAGCCAGCGCTCTTGCCGCCGCCAAATCGCTTGGCGTTGGCGTCCAGGCTCAGCGTCAGGCCGACGCAGAGCGCCAGTGCGATGCTAAGAAAACGTTGCATAAATGGGATATCCCCTGTTGTGGATTGCACGCGCGTCATGGTGCACATGTTCCAAGGCATATGACCAGCGACATAATGTTTCGAGCTTTTGCTTGATATGACTTATTTGAGCAGGCAACGACGCAGGCGTTCCTACTTGAGTTCGCCCCTGGACTGACGGCCTGTCCTCAGATTGCTTCAAGCTTGGCGTAGCCCACCATCAACCATTTGCTGCCTTCGGCAAAGTTGACCTGTACACGAGCCTGGGCCCCGGAGCCTTCGAAGTTCAGGATGACCCCTTCACCGAAAACGGAGTGCTGCACGCGCTGGCCGAGGTTGAATGCGGTTTCGGGGATATCCGCATTGGCAAACAGGTGGCTGTTGAGGGCTGTCTTCGGAGTGCCGAACGGGCGGCTGACACTGTTTGACAAACGTACTTCCTGCACCAGACCAGCCGGAATCTCGCGTACGAAGCGAGACACCTTGTTGTAGGTCTCACTACCGTAGAGCCGTCTTGTCTCGGCATACGTCATGACCAACTGACGCATGGCGCGGGTAATGCCCACGTAGGCCAGGCGGCGTTCTTCCTCAAGACGACCTGGCTCCTCCAGGCTCATCTTGTGCGGGAACAGTCCTTCCTCCATGCCCACCAGGAACACGTAGGGGAACTCCAGACCTTTGGCACTGTGCAAGGTCATCAGCTGCACACTGTCCTCGTGCTCGTCAGCTTGCGTGTCGCCGGCTTCGAGCGAGGCGTGACCAAGGAAGGCGGACAGTGGGGAGAGGTCGGCGTCCTCTTCGGTCGATTCGAAGTTGCGCGCTGCGCTAACCAGTTCCTCAAGGTTTTCCACCCGTGCCTGACCCTTTTCACCTTTTTCTTCCTGGTGATAGATGATCAGCCCGGACTGTTCGATGGTGGTCTGCGTCATGGTATGCAGCGGCATGTCTTCGACCTTGGCCGCAAGCCCGTCAATCAGCTCGATGAACGCACCCAGCGCGCTGGCAGCCCGGCCCTTGAGCGCTTTTGCGGCGATGAGCTGGCACATCGCCTGCCACATCGAGACCTGGCTGTGACGTGCATGCTCGCGAATGGCCTCGACGGTTTTCTCGCCAATGCCGCGCGGCGGCACGTTGATCACGCGTTCCAGCGCCGCATCGTTGCCGCGACCTTCAATCAGGCGCAGGTAGGCCATTGCATTCTTGATCTCTGCACGCTCGAAGAAGCGCTGGCCACCATAGATACGGTAGGGAATCCGCTCGCGCAGCAAGGCTTCCTCGAGCACCCGTGACTGGGCGTTCGAGCGATACAGAATAGCGATTTCGTCACGCGCGTTGCCTTGCTTGATCAGGCTTTCAATGGTCTCGACCACATAGCGTGCTTCGTCGTGTTCGTTGTAGGCGGCGTACAGCGTAATGGGTTCACCTTCACCCATGTCAGTCCACAATTCCTTGCCCAGGCGCCCGCTGTTATTGGCAATCAGGGCGTTGGCAGCCTTGAGGATGCCCCCGGTGGAGCGGTAGTTCTGCTCCAGGCGGATCAACTCGGCATCTGGGAAGTCGGCCGTGTACTGGTGGATGTTCTCGATCTTGGCGCCGCGCCAGCCGTAAATCGACTGATCGTCGTCCCCCACCGCCATCAGGCTGTCGCCACCACGGGCCAGCAGACGCAGCCAGGCGTACTGCACGGCGTTGGTATCCTGGAACTCATCGACCAGCACGTGACGGAAGCGGCGTTGGTAGTGGGCCAACAGGCCTGGGTGATCGCGCCACAAATCCAGGGCGCGCAGCAGCAACTCGGAAAAATCGATGACACCGGCGCGCTCGCAGGCCTGCTCGTACGCGGTGTAGACATCGCGCATGGTGGTCAGGAACAGGTCGCCACCTGGCTGAATGTGCTGCGGGCGCAGGCCTTCGTCTTTCTGGCCGTTGATGAACCATTGGGCCTGGCGTGCCGGCCACTTCTGTTCGTCCAGCCCCAGCTCGCGCATCACCCGTTTAACCAGGCGCTGCTGATCGTCGCTGTCGAGAATCTGGAAGTTCTGCACTAGCCCCGCTTCCTGCCAGTGGGCACGCAACAGCCGATGCGCCAGACCGTGGAATGTCCCCACCCACATCCCTGCAGGGTTGATGCCCAACAATTGCTCGATCCGGTGGCGCATTTCAGCAGCAGCCTTGTTGGTGAAGGTCACCGACAGGATCGAGTGCGGGGATGCCTGCTCCACCTGGATTAGCCAGGCGATGCGATGCACCAGCACACGGGTTTTACCGGAACCGGCGCCAGCAAGCACCAGTTGACGCCCGACCGAAGCCGCTACAGCCTGGCGTTGGGCATCATTGAGGGAATTCAGCAGGAGGGAAAGGTCATCTGTGCTCATCTCGCCATTCTAGGGGGACGCTGAGCCAGGGGCAAACATCTACTGTATGAATATTCACCTTAGGCCCCTGCCGTTCATCGCGACAAGGGCGCCTGGGTCACACCAGGGCGCCATCTTTGGCGCACTGGCTGGCTACATCAGTCGAGCGCCTGGAGGTCTTCGATTGCGATGCGCAGGCTGCCATCTGCATGGATGATCTCCAGCATCTTGAAAACACACGGCCCTTCACGCAGGTATTCGACAGTCTTCTCGGTCAATACAGCATTGGCGATGACCCCAGTGTCCACCAGCTTGAGTTGCAGAACCTCCCAGCCGCCCCGGTGGCGAATTGCCGGCTCGACTAGTACCGGCTCGAACGCCGGACTTGGCACGGTGACGACACCGTGAACCCGGAAGGATTTCTGACCGCCTGCGGTCTGGTTGTAAGCAACGAAGTCTTTGAGTGTGCTCATGGGAGCCTCCTTGATGGTGAAAGTAGCGCATATGCGCATCGCTACTGTCTCCGTATCAAAGCTGGGCTACGATTGGGCAACGCTTCACCCGTGCCAGTTTCTGCCATGGCGGGCGAGCAGGCTGTTGGCCTGCTCAGGACCATTGCTCCCGGCAGGGTACGAGCGCGGAGTCTGGAAATGCGCTTCCCAGCCCTTGATGATGGGATCCACCCACGCCCAGGCGGCTTCGACCTCATCGCGTCGCATGAACAGGGTCGAGTCGCCTTCCAGCACGTCCAGCAACAAACGTTCGTAGGCTTCCCAGCGACGTGTCTTGCTGAAGACCTGGGCCAGGTTCAGGTCCAGGTCGACCGGCTCCAGGCGCATGCCCTTGCCGGGGATCTTGGTCATCATGCGCAGGCTGATGCGCTCGTCTGGCTGTAACTGAATCAACAGCTGGTTGACCTGGCCACCCTCGAACAGCGCATGCGGTACAGGTTTGAACTGGATGACGATCTGCGAGGAGCGCCGGGCCATGCGCTTGCCCGTGCGCAAGTAGAAGGGCACGCCAGCCCAGCGCCAGTTGTCGATGTGCACTTCGATGGCGACGAAGGTTTCGGTATCACTGTCGTTATTGACGTCCTTTTCAAAGTAATACGCGCCTACCTCCTGACCGCCGATATATCCGGCCCCGTACTGGCCACGAACAGTTTTCTCCTGGACGTCTTGTCCGGTAATCGGCTGAAGCGCTCGGAGAATTCGCACTTTCTCATCACGCACGGCCTCGGCTTCGAACTGCGCAGGCGGCTCCATGGCCACCAGGCAGAGCAGCTGGAGCAGATGGTTCTGCAGCATGTCGCGCATGGCCCCTGCTCGGTCGTAGTAGCCACCACGGTTCTCCACGCCCAAGGTCTCACCGACACTGATCTGCACGTGATCGACCTGCCCATTGCGCCACACCGGCTCAAGGAGTGCGTTGGCAAAGCGCAAGGCCATAAGGTTCTGGACGGCTTCCTTGCCCAAGTAGTGATCGATACGGAACACCTGCCGCTCTTCGAACACCGCTCCGATCGCTTCATTGATGGCAGTGGCCGACAACAAGGAGTGCCCGATCGGTTTCTCGAGCACAATACGCGCTTCGCTGTCGGCCAGCCCTGCGGTATGCAAATGGCTGGCAATGGGCGCGAACAGCGAAGGCGCGGTGGCGAGATAGAACACGCGCATCAAGCCCCCGGGCTCGCCCAGGTAGCGTGCCAGCCGAACGAAATCAGCACTCTGGGTCGCATCCATCGCGAAGTAGTCGACCCGGGCACAAAAGCGTCGCCAGATGTCTTCGTCAAAGTCGCGAAGAGCGATCTGTGCCCGGCAATGCCGCTCTGCAAGCTTGAGGTAGTCACTGCGCGGCAGAGGGCGCCGAGCCAGGGCGATTACCCGCACGGCAGGGTCGAGGCGATTGTCACGAAACAAGTGGTAGAGCGCGGGCAGCAACTTGTGCAGGGCCAGGTCGCCCGTGCCGCCAAAGACCAGAATGTCGCAAGGAATAGTCAAACCACCACGCTCCACGTTCGTTTAACTGGGCGGGTTGCCGTCCATGTAGTATAACTACAAGAAAGCTACAACCCGGCCAGCCGATCATAACCGAGTCCAGCCCGTGAATCTGTTGCAACATATCGCCCAATCGCGCCACCTGCTGCGCAAATCGGAACTGAAAGTGGCCGATCACGTGCTGCTGGACCCGGCCGCCGTCATGCACAGTTCGATGGCTGACCTGGCACATAGCGTCGGTATCAGTGAACCGACCATCGTTCGTTTCTGCAGGGCTATCGGGTGCTCGGGGTTTCAAGACCTGAAGTTGAAACTGGCGCAGAGCCTGGCCGCCGGGGCTAGTTTTGGTCAGTTTGCTATTCATGAAGACGACTCCGTCGCCGATTACAGCCTCAAGATCTTCGACACGACCCTGCATACCTTGATGGAGGTGCGCGAGCACCTTGACCCACAGGCGCTTCAGCAGGCCGTCAGCGCCATGGCGCAGGCGCAGCGTGTGGAGTTCTATGGTTTCGGCGCGTCCGGGGCCGTGGCAGCCGATGCCCAGCACAAGTTCTTCCGTTTGCTGCTCAGCGCGGCGGCGTACTCTGACCCGCACATGCAGGCGATGTCCGCCGTGACGCTCAAGCCTGGCGACGTAGCGGTGTGCATTTCGCAATCAGGCCGCTCGAAGGACTTGCTGATCACGGCCAACCTGGTCCGTGAAAGCGGCGCCAACCTGATCACGTTGTGCCCCAGCCAGACCCCGCTGGCCGAGCTGTCCACGGTCAACCTGGCCATCGACGTTCATGAAGACACCGAGATCTATACGCCTCTGACCTCGCGCATTGCTCACCTGGTGGTCATCGACGTGCTGGCCATGGGCGTTGCCATGGCGCGCGGTCCAAGCTTGGTCAATCACCTCAAGAGCGTCAAGCGCAGCCTGCGTAGCCTGCGACTGTCGCCCAAGTCGATCAAAGCCCATGACGACTGAAGCCTGCTTCGGTTCCACGGGACGGCGCCATCATCGTTCACGACGCTGTCATCATCGCGCCTTCAAACGGTAAAACCATCGGGTCATTCTGAGCCTTCCGCATCCTTCCCGGGAATCAGGCAATGGCTCGTGACCACGACGGCATCTACCAACCCAACGCCAAGGCTCGCAAACAGCAGGAAAAGGACCAGCGACGCATGGAGTACCGCCGCGCTATCGAAAGTTACTGTGACCAACGGCAACTCTTGCGTGATGTCGCTGATTATCCTGACTTCGAAGGGCTCACTGCCTGGCAGGCAGCAGCGACGACTGACCCGAAAAACGCTCGACCAATGCGCTGATCAATGACCGCTCGCTGCGTATGAAGGCCTGAAAGGCGAGTGCGACCGGCGATTGTCGCTTGGCCTTGGATTGAACCACGCACCAGCTGCGGTACAGCGGCAACTCCTCGACAGGCAGTTCTACCAGGTTTCCCGTGGCCAGCTCCATGTTCACGGCATGGCGGGTCAACAATGCGATACCCAACCCGGCTATCACGCATTCACGCTGGGCATCGGCCGAAGCCACTTCGAGGGTTTGGGTGAAATGCACGCGCTTTTCCTTGAAATACTCCTCGCAAGCCTTGCGGGTGCCTGAGCCTTGTTCGCGTATCAGCAGCGTATGGGGCTCGAGGTCTTGCAGGCGCAGCCGCGGCAGCCTACACAGGGCATGCTCAGGCGGTGCGACGGCAATGATCGGGTTGTTCAGGAACGGCAGGAAGTCCAGCCCCATGTCCTGCGGCACCATGGACATGATGATCAGGTCATCACGGTTATCGGACAGCCGCCTGATGGCCTGTGCCCGGTTGACTACGGTCAAGGTCAGGTTGACTTCCGGGTGCCGCCGCTTGAATGCCGCGAACAGATGCGGCACGAAATATTTGGCGCTGGACTCGATCGCCAGCTTCAACTGCCCTTGCAATGACCCTTGCATGTCCGACAACTGCATATCCAGGCTCTCCAGCCGCCCGAAGATGTCGTGACTGGCACGTTGCAGCGCTTCGGCGGCTTCCGTGAGGTACAACTTCTTGCCCACGTATTCGAACAACGGCTGGCCAATCAGCTCTTCGAGTTGACGGATCTGTAGACTAACGGCGGGTTGCGTGAGCGCCATCTCTTCGGCCGCGCGGCTATATGAGCGAAGATCACACACCTCATTGAAGACCTGCAATTGACGCAATGTCATACGCATCAACGACTTACGCATTTTGTTCGACTCGTCGGCAATACCTTGTAACTTCACTATAAGCTTTTGCTAATACTGCCCCTAACAAATATTGATTTTTGTTTATCGACCTACAGCGCTAGGGTGAATCTGCGACTGGCCAAACAACAACAGGCCACGCGCCGACCGGTAGAACCGTGTCGACTGTTCATACGGCTTTGGGAAGAATCCAGTGATAAAAAAAATCCTGATCGCCAACCGAGGTGAAATTGCAGTTCGGATCGTGCGCGCTTGCGCCGAAATGGGCATCCGCTCGGTAGCGATCTTTTCCGACGCCGACCGGCATGCGCTGCATGTGAAGCGTGCAGACGAAGCCTACAGCATTGGCGCAGAGCCACTGGCCGGGTATTTGAATCCTCGCAAGTTGGTGAACCTGGCAGTGGAAACGGGCTGCGATGCCTTGCACCCTGGCTATGGCTTTCTCTCGGAAAATGCGGAGTTGGCCGAGATCTGCGCCGAGCGCGGGGTCAAGTTCATCGGGCCTGCTGCCGACGTCATTCGCCGCATGGGCGACAAGACCGAAGCGCGCCGCACCATGATCGCCGCGGGCGTTCCGGTCACCCCAGGCACAGAGGGCAACGTCGCCGACATTCACGAGGCGCTCAGTGAAGGTGATCGTATTGGTTACCCAGTAATGCTCAAGGCGACGTCGGGTGGTGGCGGCCGTGGTATTCGCCGCTGCAACAGTCGCGAAGAGTTGGAGCAGAACTTCCCGCGCGTGATTTCCGAGGCCACCAAGGCATTCGGTTCGGCAGAAGTGTTCCTGGAAAAGTGCATCGTCAACCCTAAGCACATCGAGGCGCAGATTCTCGGCGACAGCTTCGGCAATGTCGTGCACTTGTTTGAGCGCGACTGCTCCATCCAACGCCGTAACCAGAAGCTCATCGAAATTGCACCGAGCCCGCAACTTACCCCAGAGCAACGCGCGTACATCGGCGACTTGGCAGTACGTGCAGCCAAGGCGGTGGGCTACGAGAACGCCGGTACCGTTGAGTTTCTGCTGGCCGATGGCGAAGTGTATTTCATGGAAATGAACACACGCGTGCAGGTCGAGCACACCATCACCGAGGAAATTACCGGTATCGATATCGTGCGTGAGCAGATCCGCATCGCATCGGGCCTGCCCCTGTCGGTGAAGCAGGAAGATATCCAGCACCGTGGTTACGCCCTGCAGTTTCGCATCAATGCCGAAGACCCGAAGAACAACTTCCTGCCCAGCTTTGGCAAGATCACTCGTTATTACGCGCCAGGTGGCCCCGGTGTGCGTACCGATACCGCCATTTACACCGGCTACACCATTCCACCGTTCTACGACTCGATGTGCCTGAAGCTGGTGGTGTGGGCATTGACGTGGGAAGAGGCCATGGATCGCGGCCTGCGGGCCTTGGATGACATGCGTGTACAAGGGGTCAAGACCACTGCGGCGTATTACCAGGAAATCCTGCGTAATCCGGAATTCCGTAGCGGTCAGTTCAATACCAGCTTCGTTGAGACCCACCCGGAACTGACCAACTATTCGATCAAGCGCAAACCCGAAGAGCTGGCCCTGGCCATCGCTGCCGCCATCGCCGCCCACGCAGGCATTTGAATACAGCAGCAAGCTGCCAAACCCAGATTGCCAGCCAGCGCCAACGCGTCTGTGCAGGCCGGCTGAGGCGTGAAGCTTGCCGCGACGAGGAGATAACAATGTCCAAGAAGATTCACGTAACCGATACGATCCTGCGCGACGCCCACCAGTCCCTGCTGGCCACCCGTATGCGCACCGAAGACATGCTGCCGATCTGCGAGAAACTCGACAAGGTCGGTTATTGGTCGCTGGAAGTCTGGGGGGGCGCCACCTTCGATGCCTGCGTGCGCTTTCTGAAGGAAGACCCATGGGAGCGCCTGCGCAAACTGCGTGCCGCACTGCCCAACACGCGCCTGCAAATGCTGCTGCGCGGCCAGAACCTGCTGGGTTACCGTCACTACAGCGACGATGTGGTCAGGGCATTCGTCGCCAAGGCCGCCGTCAATGGCATCGACGTATTCCGCATCTTCGACGCCATGAACGATGTGCGTAACCTGCGTGTGGCCATCGAGGCGGTCAAAGCCTCGGGCAAGCACGCCCAGGGGACCATCGCCTACACCACCAGCCCGGTGCACACCATCGAGGCGTTCGTGAACCAGGCCAAGCAAATGGAGGCCATGGGTTGCGACTCGATCGCCATCAAGGACATGGCCGGCCTGTTGACCCCGTTTGCCACGGGCGAGTTGGTCAAGGCGCTGAAAGCCGAGCAGTCGCTGCCGGTGTTTATCCACTCCCACGACACCGCCGGCCTGGCCGCCATGTGTCAGCTCAAGGCTGTGGAAAACGGCGCCGACCACATCGATACCGCCATCTCCAGCTTCGCCTGGGGCACCAGCCACCCGGGTACCGAGTCGATGGTTGCTGCGCTCAAGGGTAGCGAGTTCGACACCGGCCTGGACCTGGAACTGCTGCAGGAAATCGGCTTGTACTTCTACGCCGTGCGCAAGAAGTACCACCAGTTCGAAAGCGAGTTCACCGCCGTGGATACCCGCGTGCAGGTCAACCAGGTGCCGGGTGGCATGATTTCCAACTTGGCCAACCAGCTGAAAGAGCAGGGCGCGCTCAACCGCATGAACGAAGTGCTGGCAGAGATCCCGCGTGTGCGTGAAGACCTCGGCTTCCCGCCGCTGGTGACGCCGACCTCGCAAATCGTTGGCACCCAGGCGTTCTTCAACGTGCTGGCTGGCGAGCGCTACAAGACCATCACCAACGAAGTGAAGCTGTACCTGCAAGGCGGTTACGGTAAAGC
This sequence comes from Pseudomonas sp. WSY_20, assembly GCF_043104335.1. Lineage (NCBI taxonomy): Bacteria > Pseudomonadati > Pseudomonadota > Gammaproteobacteria > Pseudomonadales > Pseudomonadaceae > Pseudomonas > Pseudomonas sp. WSY_20. The sequence goes on along the minus strand of NZ_JBICKP010000054.1, from coordinate 122,695 downwards.
CCCTGGCGTGGTCAACGAGCAGCTGCGCCGCCAGGCGATCGGCAGCGAAGACGTGATCGACGTGCGCCCGGCCGACCTGCTCAAGCCAGAGATGACCAAGCTGCGTGCCGACATCGGTGCCTTGGCCCGTTGCGAAGAGGACGTGCTGACCTTTGCCATGTTCCCGGACATTGGTCGCAAGTTCCTCGAAGAACGCGAAGCCGGCACCCTTACCCCGGAAGCGTTGTTGCCAATTCCGGAGGCTGGCGCCGTTTCTGCGCCAGGCGGTGAAGGCGTCCCGACCGAGTTCGTCATCGACGTGCACGGTGAAACCTACCGCGTCGACATCACTGGCGTTGGTGTGAAAGCCGAAGGCAAGCGCCACTTCTACCTGTCGATCGACGGCATGCCGGAAGAAGTGGTGTTCGAACCCCTTAACGAGTTCGTTGGCGGCGGCGGCAGCAAGCGCAAGCAGGCTAGCGAGCCGGGTCACGTGAGTACCAACATGCCCGGCAACATTGTCGATGTGCTGGTCAAGGAGGGTGACATGGTCAAGGCCGGCCAGGCCGTGCTGATCACCGAAGCCATGAAGATGGAGACAGAAGTGCAGGCGGCCATAGCCGGCAAGGTCGTGGCAATCCACGTGGCCAAGGGCGACCGTGTCACGCCGGGTGAGATCCTGATCGAGATCGAGGGCTGAGTAGACCCTAATCTATAAGCGGTTTACCTCGGGGGAGCGGATGCTCCCCTTTTTCTTTGCTGGATTCACCGGCCTCTTCGCGGGTAACCCGCTCCCATAGGATCGCCGCAGGTTCCGACCTCGAGTTAATCCTGTGGAAGCTGGCTTGCCGGCGATAGGGCCGGTGAAGCCAGCGCAAAAATCAGTCTTTGCGGCAAGCCTCGAGGGTTTCTACTTGGCCCTCTGGCTGTTGATTCTCATCACTCAACCACCGCTCAAACCCGGTAGCCACCTGCGGCCACTCATCATCGGTAATCGAATACCAGGCCGTATCGCGGTTGTGGTCCTTCACCACCAAGTGCTTGCGGAACACCCCTTCGTAGGTGAAACCAAACCGCTCTGCCGCACGCTTGGAGCGAGCGTTGGCGTTGTTGCACTTCCACTCCAGCCGGCGGTTGCCCAGTTCGAAGCTCAGCTTACCTAGCAGGTACACCGCCTCGGTGCCCTTGGGGGTGCGCTGCATGGCGGCGCCGAAGGCGATGTGGCCGATTTCGATGCGGCCGTGGTCGGGCACAATCGACATCAGGCTGAGAATGCCCTGAGCCTGGCCGGTGGTGCGGTCGATGACGGTGTAGAACAGCGGGTCGCGGCCTGCGGCGTTGCCGTCCAGCCAGCGGTCGAAGGCGGCACGCTCGGTGAACGGGCCATAAGGCAGGTAGTCCCATAGCACCGGGTCGGCGGTTGGGCCCTGCAGCACTTCCCAGAGGTCGTCGCCATGGCGCGCAGGGTGGAGCTTTTCCAGGCGGATGAAGCGGCCCTCGATGGGCTCGGCCTGGGGCGTTGCGGCGGGTTTCCAGTTCAATGCGTCTGTCATGTTCAGCCTACAAGCCTTTGCGAAATTGGATAAAGCCCGAGCGCTCGGCAACCTGCTGATACAGGCTGACGGCGGTGGCGTTGGTTTCGTGGGTCAGCCAGTGCACCTTAATGCAGTTATCGCCCTTGGCTGTGGTGTAGACGTGCTCGATCAGCTGGCGACCAACGCCCAGACCACGCTGCGCGCTGTCGACGTACAGGTCCTGTAGGTAGCAGGAGTTCTCGATGCTCCAGTTGGAACGATGGTAGATGAAGTTGACCATCCCCACCGCCTTGCCATCCACCCAGGCCAGTGCCGAATGGGTCGGCTCACTCGGGTCGAGCAGGCGCTGCCAGGTGCTCAGGCTGACGTCATCTGCCAACTCGGTTTCGTAGAAGTGCAGGTAGGCTTGCCACAGGGCGTGCCAGGCGGCGTGATCTTGAGCGGTGACAGGACGCAGGGTAACGCTGGGCATGGGCTATTCCTTCAAAGCTGGCGCATGTGCGCTGCGAGTTGGTTATCCAGTTGATCGGGGCTGGCGGTCAGGCCTTCGCGCACGCCGGCGATGTCTTGTTTGGAGCGGTTCTGGCTGAGCTTGCGCGCACCTTGCAGGCGGGCGATGGGCAGGCGGATACCGACGATGGCGCGGAGCATGCCGTCGAGGTAGTCAGCCGGGGCGTCGGTGACGCTCCATGGCTCGTTGCGGCCTTGTTCGTGGCGCTCGGTCAGGCGGCTGACGATAGTCAGCAACGCTGCTGGGTCTTGGATTATCTCGGCCGGACCATAAGCGTGTACTGCCAGGTAGTTCCAGGTCGGCACGACCTTGGGGTTATCGGCTTTGCTTGGGTAGTACCCGGGGCTGACATAGGCATCGGCGCCGGGGAAGACCAGCAGGGCTTCGCCACCTTGTGCCAGGTCCTCCCATTGGCGGTTGGCCCGTGCCAGGTGCGCATAGACGGTCCCTAGCTTGCCTTCGCCGGTATCGACCAGCACCGGCAGGTGTGTGGCCAACAAGCCTTGTTCTCCTTGGCTGACCAGCACGGCCAGGCGGGTATCGAGCATATGCTGATGCAGGCGGCCGAGGTCGTCTTCCTGGTGAGGTTTGCTGTTGTACATGCTCGGTTTCCTTGTGCAATGGTGCCATCCTAAGCAGGCTATTGGTTCTGGGTAAGAGCCATTACTGCCTGTTTTGATAGGTCCAATACCATGAGCGATAGCCCCCTCGTTTTGCCTTTCGACCCTTCCGGAATTGCCTTGGATCACCGCCGCGGGCTTAGCCAGCAGCTGTACCAGGCGCTGCGAGCGCGGGTGCTGGATGGGCGCCTGAGCAGCGGAACCCGGTTGCCGGCCACCCGTGAGTTGGCCACCATGCTGGGGTTATCACGCAACAGCGTGGTGCGGGCCTATGACCAGTTGTACGCCGAGGGCTACATCGAAAGCCGGGTGGGTGATGGCACTTACGTGAGTCGGCTACCAAAACTATCCACACAAGTATCCACAGGGTTATCCCATGGGTTATCAACAGACTTATCCACATTTCCTGTAAATGATACTGAGGATTTATCCAGCAACCGGCGTTTCAGTGACGCTTTGCAGCGACTGAAAACCAACTACTTGCCGCCGCCAAGAAGCGGTCAGCCCCGTGCTTTTCGCGTCGGTATTCCCGCATTCGACCTGTTCCCGTTTGACGTCTGGGCCAAGCTGCAGGCGGGTTTCTGGCGTCATCCGAGCCCCGCTCAACTGGGTTATGGCGATCCGGCGGGCGAGCCGATGCTGCGCGAACTCATCGCTGCCTACTTGCGACGCTCGCGTGGGCTGAGTTGCATGGCTGAACAAATTGTGATCACCAGTGGTGCACAACAGGCCATCAGCCTTTGTGCACAGTTGCTGTTGCAGCCAGGCGACGGTGTGGCTGTGGAAAACCCGGGCTATCGGGCAGCCGGTCATGCCTTCGCACTGGCGGGTGGCCGGGTGCATGGTGTACCGGTGGATGAAGAGGGGATGGATTGCACTCGGCTAGCGCAATTGGAGGATTGCCGGCTGGCCTACGTGACGCCTGCTCATCAGTACCCGACCGGGGTGACCATGAGCCTGGCGCGTCGCCTGTCACTGCTGGCCTGGGCCGAGCGTAACGACGCCTGGATTATCGAGGACGACTATGACGGTGAGTACCGATACCGTGGCGCGCCCTTGGCCCCGCTTGCAGCGCTCGACCTTCACGGGCGGGTGCTGTATGTCGGCACCTTCGGCAAAATCGCCTTCCCGGCGCTGCGCCTGGGTTACCTGGTGCTACCGCCGCCGCTGGCCCAAGCGTTCAGCCAGGGCAAGGCGTTGGCGGTGCGGCATTCTGAGGTCAGCAGCCAATGCGTGATGGCCGAGTTCATGGCCCGTGGGCACTTTCAGCGGCATATCCGGCGCATGCGCAAGGCGGCGTTGAGCCGGCGCAATGTGCTCAAGGCCGGCTGGCCTATGGATATTCCCGGGTTGGGTGCCATGCCGGCAGTGGCGGCCGGGCTGCATGTGAAGGTAGATGTGGATAACTTTGCGCGTGAGCAGGAACTGGTAGCCAAGGCTGAAGCGGTGGGCGTAGAGGTGACGGCGCTGAGCAGTTTCTGGTTGGCGGACAGCGAGGTGCCTGTGGATAAGCGGGCAGGGCTGGTGCTGGGGTTTGCAGCGGTGCCGGAAGGGGAAATTGCCGATGCCTTGATGAAACTGCGCAAGGCTTGGCGGCCACTTCGCGGTTAAACCCGCTCCAACAGGATCTGCACAGCACTTAAGGTCAGCGCTGTACCTGTGGGAGCGGGTTTACCCGCGAAGCAGGCGACTCAGGTCCCGGACTTGATTCTGGTCCATGCGCGGGTCCGCGCACGCTCCGCATCTCGCGCCAATGGCTTGAGGGTGTACAGCTTGGTCATTGCCTCTGCCGTCGGGTACAGGTTGGGGTTGTTGCGAATCGCTGGGTTCACCTTGTCGGTCGCATCCTTGTTCGGGTTGGGGTACCCGACAAAGTCGCTGATCGGCGCAATCACCTCCGGCCGCAGGAGGTAATTGATGAACTTATAGGCGTCTTCCGGGTTGGCCGCGTTTTTCGGTATCGCCAGCATGTCGAACCAGATCGGTGCGCCTTCCTTGGGCAGGCGCATGTCCACCACGACACCGTTGTTGGCCTCGCGGGCACGGTTGGCAGCCTGCGAGAAGCTGCCGCTGTAGCCCACGGCGACGCAGATATCGCCATTGGCGATGTCTGCCATATACTTCGACGAGTGGAAGTAGGTGATATACGGGCGAATCTTCAGCATCAGCGCCTCGGCCTTCTTGTAGTCGGCCGGTTTGTCACTATTGGGTGGCAAGCCCAGGTGCTGCAGGGCCAGCGGCAGAATCTCCGACGGCGAGTCGAGCAGGGCGACGCCACATTGCTTGAGCTTGGCAATGTTCTCTTCCTTGAAGATCAGGTCCCAGCTGTCCACCGGCGCATTGTCGCCGAGCGCAGCCTTGACCTTGGCCGGGTTGAAGCCGATCAATATGGTGCCGTACATGTACGGCACGGCGAAGCGGTTGCCGGGGTCGTTGGCCTCGATCAGCTTCATCAGGGCCGGGTCCAGGTGTTGCCAGTTCGGCAGCTTGCTGCGATCGAGCGGCTGGAACACGCCGGCCTCGATCTGCTTGGCCAGAAACACGTTGGATGGCACCACCACATCGTAACCAGAGTTGCCGGTCAGCAACTTGGCTTCCAGCGCTTCATTGGTATCGAAGATGTCATACACCAGCTTCACACCGCTGTCCTTCTGGAAGTCAGTCAGCGTCTGCGGGGTAATGTAATCGAACCAGTTGTACACGCGCAGCGTGCGCTGTTCGGCCTGGGCGGGCAGGGTGCTTGTGCACAGTACCGCAGCAACGAGAGGGGCGAGTAGCTGTTTGAGGGTGGCCATTATCGAGCTCCGGGTTGTGCGCGCTGGAAGCCTTCGAGCACGTTGACGGCGTTGATGCCGATTTCTTCCACGGCATAGCCACCTTCCATCACGAACAGGGTGGGCTTGCCGAGCTGCGCGATGCGCTTGCCCATCTCCAGGTAATCAGGGCTGTCGAGCTTGAACTGGGAGATCGGATCGTCCTTGAACGTGTCCACCCCCAGCGATACCACCACGACCTCCGGCTCATACGCGGCGATGCGCTCGCAAGCGTCTTCCAGAGCTGCCCGCCAGGTCGACCAGTCACTGCCTGCCGGTAGCGGATAATTCACGTTGCAGCCCTCGCCGGCACCGGCTCCGGTTTCGTCGGCATAGCCCAGGAAGAAGGGAAACTCATCCTGAGGATCACCGTGAATGGAGGCGAAGAAAACATCGGCGCGGCTATAGAAAATGTCCTGGGTACCATTGCCGTGGTGGTAGTCCACGTCGAGGATGGCCACCTTTGCTCGCCCTTGGTCGAGGAAGGCCTGGGCAGCGATGGCTGCATTGTTCAGGTAGCAGTAGCCCCCCATGACGTCGCCTGCCGCGTGGTGCCCCGGTGGACGACACAATGCGAACGCGGCGTGGGCACCCTGCTCGATGGCCGCTTGCGCCGTGAGCGCGACCTGGGCTGCGCTGTAGGCGGCCTGCCAGGTGCCTGCCGTGATGGGCGCCCCTGCATCGAAACTGTAGTAACCCAGCTCACCGTGCAACCCGGTGGGCTTGACCGCCCGCAACGTGCGAGCAGGCCAGGTATAGGGAAGCAGATCGCCCTCCTGGCCCATGGCTGCCCAGCGCGCCCAGGCGCCTTCGAAGAAGTCGAGGTAGTCGGCACTGTGTACGCGCAGTAACGGCGCACGGCCAAAATCGTCAGGGCCTCTGACCTCACCCAGCTCGCGTTTGCGTACCTGGGCCAGGACGTGATCGGCACGCGAGGGCATTTCGAAGCAAGGCATGAGCTTGCCGTCGATCAGCTCGCAGCGGCCATGGTGCAGACGGTGATCATCGGAATAGATCGTCAGCATTGTTGTTCTCCGGTGGGTACTGGCGTGCATCCATTGTCACGAACGGGGCCGCTTAGCGAGAACGTCCGAATCGGCCAAAAGAGGATAGATATGGCCAACGTCGAACACTTTCATCTTCGCGGCAGTTTCCCTGGGCCTAGCAGCAGGGTCAGCCACGAAACCGAGTCGGCGCCACGCCACTCCAGCGCACAAAGGCATGACGGAAACTGGCCGTCTCGCTGTACCCAAGGGTTTCGGCAATGCGGTGGATCGGCATGTGCCCGTCGGCGAGCAGTTCCTTGGCCCGTTCGAACTTCAACTCATCGAGCAATTGCTGATAGCTGCTGCCCAGCGCCTGCAAATGACGGCGAAGCGTACGGGACGAGCAGTTCATCTGCCGTGCCAGGCCCTCCAGGCCCGGCGCCGCTTCCAGTTGATTGACAAGCAGTTGGCGGACGCGCCCCAGCCATGCCTGCCGGCCGGTGAACTCGAGGTTCAGGCGTCGGCATCGCTCTTTCATGGCCTTGTGGGTGATCGGGTCGGCCAGGGGAAGTGGCGCGTCTAGCCAGTGCCGCTCGAAGGCAAAGGCATTGTCATGGGAGGCGAAGGTGGTCGGGCACTGGAACATGCGCCTGTAGCACGCGTGGTAATCCGGGCGCAGGTGCTCGAAGCGAGCCCCGAGCAGCGGCAGATCGAGGCCTAGCAAGTCGTCGCAGATGACCTTCAACGACACCATGCAGAATTCGGCGTTGAAAGCGCTGAGCGCAGGGCTGTCCCGATAATCGCTGGCGCTGAGCCAGACACTGTGGCCGTCGTCGACCAGACGCAAGGTAAAAACTGTTCCCAGCAGTGCCGGATACTCCAAGGCCAGGCTCAGGGCGTCACCCAAAGTGGCACTGGACAGCAGGGCGTACCCCAGCATGCCGTAGGAAGACACGCGCATGCGCTGGCCCAACTCCAGGCCAATATCCTCCCGACGTGCCACGGCATTGGCACAGACCTGCAGTTCCTGCTGGGTCGTGATGCGTGCATCGGCATGGCCAAGGTCCGCTGGGCCTATGCCGCTCCCGGCCAGCAGTTCCGAGGCTTCGCAGCCTTGAGCCTGGAAGACGTTGAGAATCAGCGAAACCGCGTTGAGGGTGGTCAGGTGGCTGTGCAGCATGCTGGGTGGTCCCGTAGGTCTGGGACGCATTACCGAGCAAGTTGTATGCCGAGTGCCGTCAATGCCTGCCAACCGGCACCGGGCGGGCAAAAAAAAGCCCGAAGCATGCGCCCGGGCTTAGGAAAGGTTGAGAGGTGTCTAGTCCCTCGACCTGGTGAGACGGTTACAACGTGCTGGTCAGGCCTTGAGCGGAACCAGACGCGGGGCAATCATGTTTTCCGGGCGCAGGATGTCGTCGAGCATCGCGTCGTCCAGCAGCTTCTCTTCGCGCACCAGTTCAAGCACACCGCGGCCGGTTTCCAGGGCAACGCGAGCGATACGGGTGGCGTTTTCGTAGCCGATATAAGGGTTCAGGGCAGTGACCAGGCCAATCGAATGCTCGACCAGTTCACGGCAGCGCTGTTCGTTGGCGGTGATGCCGACGATGCAATGCTCGCGCAGCATGTCCATGGCGCGTTGCAGCAGGCGAATCGAGTCGAAGATCTTGTAGGCGATCAACGGCTCCATCACGTTCAACTGAAGCTGGCCGCCTTCGGCCGCGACGGTCAGGGCCAGGTCGTTGCCCATGATGGCGAAGGCCACTTGGTTCACGGCTTCAGGAATCACCGGGTTTACCTTGCCTGGCATGATCGAGCTGCCTGGCTGACGAGCCGGCAGGTTGATCTCGTTGATGCCGGTACGCGGGCCGCTGGACAGCAGGCGCAGGTCGTTGCAGATCTTCGACAACTTGACCGCGGTGCGCTTGAGCATGCCGGAGAACAGTACGAAGGCGCCCATGTCGGAGGTGGCTTCGATCAGGTCGGCAGCCGGTACCAGTGGCTGGCCACTGATGGTTGCCAGACGCTGTACGGCCAGAGCTTGGTAGCCCGGGTCGGCGTTGATGCCGGTGCCAATCGCGGTGCCACCCAGGTTGATCTCGGTGAGCAGCTCAGGTGCCAGCGAGCGCAGACGGTTGAGGTCTTCGGTCATGGTGGTGGCAAAGGCGCGGAATTCCTGGCCCAGAGTCATCGGCACGGCGTCCTGCAGCTGGGTACGACCCATCTTCAGTACGTGGTCGAACTCTTTACCTTTGGCAGCAAAGGCCTGGATCAGGCTGTCGAGGCTGGCCAGCAGGGCGTCGTGGCCCAGCAGCAAGCCCAGGCGAATAGCGGTGGGGTAGGCGTCGTTGGTCGACTGCGCCATGTTCACATCGTTGTTGGGGTGCAGGTACTGGTATTCACCCTTCTGGTGACCCATGGCCTCCAACGCAACGTTGGCGATGACTTCGTTGGCGTTCATATTGGTGGAGGTACCGGCACCCCCTTGAATCATGTCGACCACGAACTGCTCGTGGTAGTCGCCCTTGATCAGACGGGCGCAGGCTGCACTGATGGCAGCGTGCTTTGCATCGCTCAGGTGGCCCAGCTCACGGTTGGCATCGGCAGCCGCCTGCTTGACCATGGCCAAGGCCACGACCAGCTTGGGGTAGTGCGACAGGGGGACGCCAGAGAGGTGGAAGTTGTTGGCAGCGCGCAGGGTCTGGATGCCGTAGTAGGCATCGGCAGGAACTTCAAGGGTGCCCAACAGATCTTTTTCGACGCGGAACGATGCAGCAGCGGACATGATAAATATCATCTCGAGTTTGACCCGGCACATGCCGGAATGGCGCCAATCCTAGGCCCTAAGGTGTTTTTGCGGCCAATGCTGTTGCACGCTAACCTATGCACAAACGGCATAGTGATAGATGTGACGCCGATTGATTTTCGAGCGTGTTCCATTTTGGTGCACGGCAGGGGAGCGGCCCAATGAACCTTGAAAGCAAATGGCTGGAGGACTTTAGTGCCCTGGCCTCAACCCGCAGTTTTTCCCAGGCGGCGGAGCGGCGCTTCGTGACGCAGCCGGCCTTCAGCCGCCGGATTCGTAGCCTGGAGGCAGCCTTGGGGCTTACCCTGGTCAACCGTTCCCGCACCCCTATCGAGCTGACAGAGGCGGGCCAGCTGTTTTTGGTAACAGCCCGTACGGTTGTCGACCAACTGAGCGAAATTCTTCGCCATTTGCATCATCTCGAGGGTGGCCAGGGCGAAGTGATTCAAGTGGCGGCCGCGCACTCGCTCGCGTCGGGCTTCTTCCCGCGCTGGGTGGCCCAGCTGCGCAACGATGGGCTGAACATCGCCACCCGGCTTGTTGCCACCAACGTCGGCGATGCAGTGCATGCCTTGAGGGAAGGCGGCTGCGACCTGATGCTAGCGTTCTACGACCCTGATGCAGCCTTGCAGATGGACGCCGAAATCTTTCCCTCGCTGCACATGGGCACCACCGAGATGTTGCCCGTTTGTGCCGTGGATGCCGCAGGCAAACCGTTGTTCACCCTGGAGGGTGAAACCAGCGTGCCATTGTTGGCCTACAGCGCCGGCGCCTTCCTTGGCCGTTCGGTGAACCTGCTGCTGCGCCAGCGCAATCTGCGCTACACCACCGTCTATGAAACCGCCATGGCTGACAGCCTCAAGAGCATGGCCCTGGAGGGGATGGGGGTGGCATGGGTACCGCGACTGTCCATGCGCGGTGAACTGGAGCGTGGGGAACTTGCGATCTGCGGTGGCAGCCAGTGGCACGTGCCGCTGGAAATTCGCCTGTATCGCTGCGCCTTGGTCCGCAAGGCCAACGTGCGCTTGCTGTGGCGCAAACTGGAGTCGACCAGCGTCCAAGGCGAGGCATCATTTTGAATTGTATTTCAGATAATCCGCGATGGTTGCGCGGTTCTTGTCGCTGTAGCGATAGCAGTTCGAGCGAGCGGTTACCCGTGGGTGAGTGTAGGTTTCGCATACCCAGCCGTTGAACTTAAGTTCGGCATCTTCGTGGGTAGCGCCCAGCATGTGGCCGATTTCATGGGCGGGAGCGCCATACGCGGCGATTGATGAGATAGCCGTGTTCTGCTTCGTGTAGGCAAGTCCAGCGGTGTAGTTCCAACCGCTTCGATCGTAACTGTCGCGGGTTAGCAGCAGGTGTTTGTCCACGAATGAAAAAGGGCTATGCCGCGTTTTTTCATGGATGCCGTCGGTAAACACTTCCAGTATTTGCGACGATGGCATGCCTGCATACGCAATATCGGTGATAAGAGGTACGTTTCGCTGAAAGATCACTTCAATGGGGTGATCGGTAAAACGGCGCATTTCCTTAAGCCAATGCTCAAAGTAGTCGTTGTGCAGTTGAGCGTCCTGCATGTCGGCCAAGTCGTCATGAATATAGACGTTGACGGTCAGTGAACGGGCTGCCGAAGCGTTCAATGCCTGCACACTGAACAGAAGGGCAAGCGAGATCGTTGAGAGGCGTGGAATAGTCATGTGCACCTGCCTGGGTCATTGATTGAAGGCCCTAGCATTCAGCGTGCAGCGCCCAGGCAGCAGCGGGAAAAACTTGTCCCGCGAGACAGCTTGCCCTTTGATCCGGCATGTGCTTATGGGGGTGGGCGCTCCCTTCATGAATACGCTACAATCCTGCGCCTTCGGCCGACCTGGTCGATTCATAATCCGTATGACAAGCCACGCCGGTCCACCTGCGTGGCTTGTTGCTTTTAGCGCGCCAGAAGGCGCTTGCAGGAGAGGCTCGACGATGAGTGCACTGGTTGGCGTGATCATGGGCTCCAAGTCCGATTGGTCCACCCTTAGCCACACCGCCGATATGCTGGAAAGACTCGGCATTCCCTACGAGGTGAAGGTGGTTTCCGCCCACCGTACGCCGGATCTGCTGTTCCAGTACGCCGAAGAAGCTGACGGCCGGGGCATCGAGGTGATCATCGCCGGTGCCGGTGGTGCGGCCCACTTGCCTGGCATGTGCGCGGCCAAGACCCACCTGCCGGTGCTGGGCGTGCCCGTGCAGTCGTCGATGCTTTCAGGTGTTGATTCGCTGCTGTCGATCGTGCAGATGCCGGCCGGCGTGCCGGTTGCCACGCTGGCCATCGGCCGCGCGGGCGCGATCAATGCCGCGCTGTTGTCGGCCAGCATCCTCGGCGCCAAGCACCCTCAGTACCACGCGGCGTTGAAGCAGTTCCGCACGGAACAGACCGACACCGTGCTGGATAACCCAGATCCGCGTCAGGCTTGAGGTTCAATCCATGAAAATCGGTGTAATCGGAGGCGGCCAGCTGGGTCGCATGCTAGCACTGGCGGGTACTCCGCTGGGCATGAACTTCGCCTTCCTCGACCCGGCGCCTGATGCCTGTGCCGCCTCTCTGGGCGAGCACCTGCGCGCAGGCTATAGCGACCAGGAGCAGCTGCGCCAGCTGGCCGACCAGGTTGACCTGGTTACCTTCGAGTTCGAGAGCATTCCGGCCGAGACCGTGGCTTTTCTTTCGCAGTTCGTGCCGGTGTACCCAAGTGCCGAGGCCCTGCGCATCGCCCGCGACCGTTTGTTCGAGAAAAGCATGTTCCGTGACCTGGGGATCCCCACCCCTGCGTTCGCCGACATCCTGTCGCAGGCAGACCTAGACGCCGCAGTGGCGAGCATCGGTCTGCCAGCGGTGCTCAAGACCCGGACGTTGGGCTACGACGGCAAGGGCCAGAAAGTCCTGCGCACCGCGCAGGACGTGGTAGGCACCTTTGCCGAACTGGGCAACGTGCCGTGCCTGCTCGAAGGCTTCGTACCCTTTACCGGTGAAGTATCGCTGGTCGCTGTCCGGGCCCGCGATGGCGAAACACGGTTCTACCCGCTGGTGCACAACACGCACGACAGCGGCATCCTGCACCTGTCGGTCGCCAGTCAGGCGCACCCGCTGCAAGCGCTGGCTGAAGACTACGTCGGTCGCGTGTTGCAACAACTCGATTATGTCGGGGTCATGGCGTTCGAATTCTTCGAGGTCGACGGCGGGCTCAAGGCCAATGAAATTGCACCGCGCGTGCACAACTCCGGGCACTGGACCATCGAAGGCGCCGAGTGCAGCCAGTTCGAAAACCACGTGCGTGCCATCGCCGGTTTGCCATTGGGTTCCACGGCCAAGGTCGGCGAGAGCGCCATGCTCAACTTCATCGGTGAAGTTCCCCCAGTGGAGCAGGTCGTGGCCATCGACGACTGCCACCTGCACCACTATGGCAAGGCGTTCAAGGCCGGGCGCAAGGTCGGACATGCCACATTGCGGTGCCAGGACATGGCCACGCTCGAGCACAAGATTGCGCAAGTGCAGGCGCTGATCGGCAACTGATCGAGCGTCAATTCGAACTTCTGCATCCGGCGGGCCCTCTGAAGTGGCAACACGCCAAAGCGCAGCCTAGGCTTTGGCGTGTTCCATCTTTACTGCAAGGGGATTGCCATGGGTATCATCGGAACCATTTTCATCGGCCTCATCGTCGGCTTGCTGGCTCGTTTCATCAAACCGGGCGACGACAGCATGGGCTGGATCATGACCATCCTGCTCGGTATCGCTGGCTCGCTGTTGGCCACCTATGGCGGTCAGGCGCTTGGTATCTATCAGGCAGGTCAGGCAGCCGGCTTCTTTGGTGCACTGGTAGGCGCCATCATCCTCCTGGTGATCTACGGATTCATCAAGAAACGCTGAATACTGGTTAGAATGCCGGCAATTCATCCCGAGTTGCCGAGCATTCCATGCGTGCCTTCTTCATTGCCCTCCTGTTGTCGGCCAGTTCCCTGGCCCATGCCGAACTGCCCGAGACCGACTGGCTGGAATTGATGCCCAAGTCGGACCAAAAGGCACTCGAGCAGATGCCTGAAATCGACCACAACTCCCCTGAAGCCATGGGTACCTTCACCGCCAAAGGCGGCTTGAAGCAGAGCAAGGGGTTGCCTGCGGTCATGTACTCGACCAAAACCGTGCCTGCCCTCAACGGCAAGGACATTCGCCTGGGCGGCTACCCTGTGCCACTTGAAAGCGATGCAAAGGGCAACAGCACCCTGTTCTTTCTGGTGCCTTACCCTGGTGCGTGCATCCACGTCCCGCCACCACCACCTAACCAGCTGGTGTTGGTGCGCTACCCAAAAGGGCTGAAGATCGATGACATCTACACACCGGTGTGGGTCAGCGGCACGCTGAAGGTGGAAAAGGTCAGCAACGACCTGGCCGACGCGGCCTATGCCTTGGACGCCGCGAAGGTGCGGGTAGTGGTGGACGCCGATCTTTGAGGCGTGTGTGGGACTAGGCCTTTGAGATCACTTCACAATCGATCCTGACCCCCAGCGAGCTGCTGGCCCCGGGCTGCAACTGCACCACGTCATCCCATACGTTCGCCGTCTCGATGCACAGCATGCGCTGCCAGCCGTCATCGGCCATGTCCGGTAATTCCTTGGCCCGTGCGGTCCAGGGGTTCCAGATCACCGCTGAACGGGATCGGCTGCTGGTCAGGATGATCCGCCTGCCCCAGGACGGGTCGACGATGCTCAACGTTTGCGGCGTATTCAGATAGATCCGGTCCGTCTCGCCGCTAAACACCAGCGCGCCCTCCTGATGGCGCTGTTGCCAGTCGGACAGGGTTTCGATGTAAGACAAACCTTCGACACCGTGGACCTCGGCCTGGCGCACATCACTGACTGCAAAGTAACTGTGCAAGGCCTGGCTGAGGGTGACCGGGCTATGGCCAAGGTTGCGGCTGGTCAGTTGCAGCGTCAACGCCGCGTCCAGCACGACCACCAGCTTGAGCTCCACAGTGTGCGGCCACCCGGGCAACCCACCTTGCGCTTCGGCCATTTCGAACTCGATCCGCAGGCTTTCGCCCACTTCCTCAACGCCCAGCAATTGCCAGTCACGCGTCCGGACAAGCCCATGGGCTGGCGCGTGTTCAGCGTGGTACATGGACTGCACGGTTTCGGGGTTGCGCTGCAGGTTGCCGAACCAGGGCCAGCACACAGGCGCCCCTGCCCGAACCGACTTCCCCTGGCGGAAAATGGCCTCGTCGCTCAACCAGAGCAATGGCGGCTCGCCAGTGCGCTGATAGCTGAGGACCTGCGCACCCTGGCGGGCGATCAGTAGTTCGGCGAAGCTGCTGCGGATACGCCAGCAGTGAAGCTCGCCATGTTGCTCGGTCGATACCTGGAAGGTGGCCATTGCGTCATCTCATTAGTTGCCAGTGGGCCTTGGACCCGGTCGCAGGCAATGAGTTTACCGCCGGCAGGCCTCAGCGACGAGGGACGGAACGGGTACGGCCGCTGCCATCGATGGCGACGAAGACGAAGACGGCTTCGGTCACCTTGCGCCATTCGCTGGACAGTGGATCGTCGCTCCATACTTCGACCATCATCTGGATGGAGCTGCGTCCGATCTCCAGCGTCTGCGTATAGAAAGACAACTGTGCGCCCACGGCCACCGGTACCAGAAACGCCATGCGATCTATCGCCACGGTGGCAACGCGGCCACCGGCAACACGGCTGGCCATGGCGGTACCTGCCAGGTCCATCTGGGCGACCAGCCAGCCGCCGAAGATATCGCCAAAGCCGTTTGTTTCCCGTGGCAGTGCGGTGATCTGCAGAGCAAGGTCGCCCTGCGGAATTGGATCTTCTTGTTCGAGCTCAATCATGCGGTGGGGGCCTCTGACCCGTGACGCTTTTCTTGGATGCGGCGCTTAGGCCGGTAAACGATTCAGCTGACAACATACTACGCCGATTCGTATGACGGGACGGCCGTGGGAAATGCTTCGAAACCGTCTGAGTATAGTGACCGGTGTTTTCGCACAATATCCCACGCTAGCAGGACACATTTCGTACGAAACGCCAGTATATAGAGCATCTACGCGAGCGACGACCATGCGTTCTTGCAGGTCGGTAAGGATTGCGTGTCGCTTTCAGCCGTGTCCGGCAATTTGCTATCTTCGCCTTCGCCTTGAACAAGCCGCATCCCGTGTGGCCTTGCCCTATAAAGAGAATAACCGTGATGACTTCCGCGCCGAGCAGTATCGAGCAGGCCCCGCGGCCGCTGACCCGCAGTGACTACAAGACCCTTTCACTATCTGCACTGGGCGGTGCGCTGGAGTTCTACGACTTCATCATTTTTGTGTTCTTCGCCACCGTGGTTGGCAAGCTGTTCTTTCCGGCCGACATGCCCGAGTGGCTGCGGTTGATGCAGACGTTCGGCATTTTCGCCGCAGGCTATCTGGCACGGCCCCTGGGCGGCATCATCATGGCGCATTTTGGCGACCTGCTGGGCCGCAAGAAGATGTTCACCCTGAGCATCTTCATGATGGCCCTGCCCACCTTGATCATGGGCCTGTTGCCGACCTACGCGCAGATTGGCCTGTGGGCGCCGATCCTGTTGCTGTTGATGCGGGTGATCCAGGGGGCGGCCATCGGCGGGGAAGTGCCAGGCGCCTGGGTATTCGTCTCGGAGCATGTGCCGGCGCGCAATACCGGTTATGCCTGCGGCACGCTCACTGCCGGTTTGACTGCCGGTATTTTGCTGGGCTCGCTGGTCGCGACCTTGATCAACAGCGTCTACAGCGCTGAAGAAGTGGCCAGCTATGCCTGGCGAATCCCGTTCCTGCTGGGCGGCGTGTTCGGTCTGTTTTCGGTTTACCTGCGCCGTTGGCTGCATGAAACCCCGGTATTCGCAGAAATGCAGCAACGCAAGGCCCTGGCCGAAGGGCTGCCGCTTCGGGCCGTGCTGCGCGATCATCGCGGGCCCATCGTGCTGTCCATGTTGCTGACCTGGGTGTTGTCGGCAGGCATCGTGGTGGTGATCCTCATGACACCAGCCTTGCTGCAGAGCATCTATCACATCAGCCCTACCGACTCGCTCAAGGCCAACAGCCTGGCGATCGTGCTGTTGAGCCTGGGTTGCATTGGCGCCGGTAGCCTGGCCGATCGCTTCGGTGCAGGCCGTGTGTTCGTCATCGGTAGCCTGATGTTGCTGGTCAGTTCCTGGGCGTTCTACCACAGCTTGCCCACGCGGCCGGAGCTGTTGTTCCCGTTGTATGCGGTGACCGGCTTGTGCGTGGGTGTGATCGGCGCAGTGCCCTATGTGATGGTAAAGGCATTCCCGGCTGCGGTGCGCTTCAGCGGCTTGTCGTTTTCCTACAACGTCGCCTATGCCATCTTCGGCGGCCTGACGCCGATGGCGGTAACCGGGCTTCTGAAAGTCAGCCCCATGGCGCCTGCTTACTATGTGGCTGTACTGTGCGTGGTCGGCTTTTCGGTAGGTCTGTACTTGCTCGCCAAAAAGCGTTGAATCGCCTTGCCCACTGACACTTGCTCCCTGCAGGCAGCGCTTCGACACGATGATGGCATTTCATCCAATTGTCACAATCAAGTCATATCGTGTTCATGCGCGCTGCAGATACTGGCCCCCGTTCCCTCTCAGCACCCCCATTCCAGCTAGGAGCAAGGCATGAAATTGAAGCGTTTGATGGCGGCCCTTACCTTTGCCGCCGCTGGCGTTGCAACCGCCAACGCAGTGGCCGCTGTCGATCCTGCTATCCCGACCTACACCAAGACCACGGGTGTTTCGGGCAACCTCTCCAGCGTCGGCTCCGATACCCTCGCGAACCTGATGACCCTGTGGGCCGAGGCTTACAAAAAGGAATACCCGAACGTCAACATCCAGATTCAGGCAGCGGGCTCTTCCACGGCGCCACCGGCGCTGACCGAAGGCACCGCCAACCTCGGCCCCATGAGCCGCAAGATGAAGGACGTCGAATTGCAGGCGTTCGAGCAGAAGTACGGCTATAAACCGACCGCCATCCCGGTTGCGGTCGACGCCCTGGCGGTGTTCGTGCACAAGGACAACCCGATCAAGGGCCTGACCATGGCCCAGGTCGATGCCATCTTCTCCTCGACTCGTTTGTGTGGTGGCAAGGCCGAGATCAAGACTTGGGGCGATGCCGGAGTAACCGGCGACCTCGCCAACAAGCCGATCCAGCTGTTCGGCCGCAACTCGGTGTCCGGCACTTATGGGTACTTCAAGGAAGAAGCCCTGTGCAAAGGGGACTTCAAGCCCAACGTCAATGAGCAACCCGGTTCCGCCTCCGTGGTGCAGTCCATCAGCTCGTCGCTCAATGGCATTGGCTACTCGGGCATCGGCTACAAGACGGCCAGCGTCAGGACCGTGCCGCTGGCCAAGAAAGACGGCGGCGAGTTCGTCGAGGACAACGAGACCAACGCCCTGAACGGCAGCTACCCGCTTTCGCGCTTCCTGTACGTTTACGTCAACAAGGCACCGAACAAGCCGCTGGCCCCGCTGGAGGCCGAATTCGTGAAGCTGGTACTGTCGCAGGCCGGCCAGCAGGTGGTCGTCAAGGATGGCTACATCCCGCTGCCTGCCAAAGTCGTCGACAAGACCCTGGCCGACCTGGGCCTGTCCCACGCCGGCAACGTCGCCAAGCAGTAATCGAACCCTGCAGGGGCAAGCCGT
The DNA here is from genome assembly GCF_043104335.1 of Pseudomonas sp. WSY_20. NCBI lineage: Bacteria > Pseudomonadati > Pseudomonadota > Gammaproteobacteria > Pseudomonadales > Pseudomonadaceae > Pseudomonas > Pseudomonas sp. WSY_20. The sequence continues at coordinate 104,750 of NZ_JBICKP010000054.1, read as the reverse complement.
TGGGCTAGCCTCTTCAGCACTCCCAGCCCGGGGCCAGCCTTACTGTGCTTCGGGCTTTCGTGCGTCACTGCATTGTCATGTTTTTGTCATACGGGACCGCTAGGGTGTGCCCCATGAATGATCTGGCCAACTCCACAATGACCCAAGATTCCCAGCCTGCACGCATCGATTTCAATACCCCGCAGTTGCAGCGCAAGCGCCGCCTGCGTGCGCTCAAGGACCGCCTGACGCGCTGGTACGTGCTGGTAGGCGGGCTGGCAGTGCTGGCTGCGATCACCTTGATCTTCTTTTACCTGGCGTACGTGGTACTGCCGTTGTTCCAGGGCGCCGAGCTGACCAGCAGGCAGGCATTGCAGCCTGCCTGGCTCAAAGAGGAGGCGGGCAAGCCGTTGATGATCGCCCTCGAGGAGCAGAACCTGGTTGGCATGCGGGTTTCGGACAAGGGCCAGGTGCTGTTCTTCGATACCAAGACCGGCGCAGCGCTCGAACGCGTCGACTTGCCCATCCCTGCCGGCGTACAGGTGTCTTCGATCGGTACCGATCAGCCAGGCAGCCCGATGGTGATGCTGGGGTTGTCCAATGGCCAGGCGTTGGTGTTCACCCATACCTACAAGATCACCTACCCCGGCAACAAGAAAACCATTACGCCGGCCATCGACTACCCCTATGGCGAACAGCCTTTCGTGCTGGATGAGCAGGCGCGGGCGCTGGAGCACGTCAGCGCCAGTGTCAATGGCGACACGTTGTTGCTGGCAGGCTCTACGGGCGCGCACCTGCAGGTCCTCGCGTTGACGCGCAGCGAAAACATGCTGACCGCCGAAGTCACCACCGAGCAGACCCGTATCGAGTTGCCGCAAATGACCGAAACGGTGAAGAACATCTTCATCGATCCGCGCCAGCAGTGGCTGTACGTGATCAACGGTCGCGCCACTGCCGACGTGTTCAGCCTGCGCGACAAGAGCCTCAACGGGCGCTATTCCCTGGCGCAGAGCGCCGATACCGAAGTGACGGCCACTGCCCAGCTGGTAGGCGGCATTTCACTGATCATCGGTGACTCGCACGGTGGGCTGGCCCAGTGGTTCATGGCCCGTGACCCGGACGGGGAGTCTCGTTTCAAGCAGATTCGTACCTTCCAGTTGGGCACGTCGCCCATCGTGCAGATCGACGCCGAGGAGCGTCGCAAGGGCTTCATCGCCCTGGACGCAGAAGGCAAGCTGGGTGTTTTCCACAGCACGGCGCACCGTACCCTCCTGGTCGAGTCCGTGGCCCAGGGCCCGGGTATCCTTGCCCTGTCACCGCGCGCCAACCGCATCATGATCGAAGAGCCCGGCAGGTTGTTGCCATTGAAGCTGCACAACCCCCATCCGGAAGTGTCCTTCAGCGCGCTGTGGGGCAAGGTGTGGTACGAGAATTATGACGCGCCCAAGTACGTGTGGCAGTCGACCGCGTCCAATACCGATTTCGAGCCCAAGCTGAGCCTTTCGCCCCTCACGTTCGGTACCCTCAAGGCGGCCTTCTACGCCATGATCCTGGCCGCGCCGCTGGCCATTGCCGCCGCGATCTATACGGCCTACTTCATGGCCCCTGGCATGCGCCGCAAGGTCAAGCCAGTAATCGAACTGATGGAGGCGATGCCCACGGTCATTCTGGGGTTCTTCGCGGGGCTGTTCCTGGCGCCGTACCTGGAAGGCCATCTGCCAGGGGTCTTCAGCCTTTTCCTGCTCATGCCGGTCGGCATCCTGCTGGCAGGGTTCACCTGGAGCCGGCTGCCTGAATCCATTCGTCTGCGGGTACCGGATGGCTGGGAGGCGGCGATCCTGATCCCGGTCATTCTGCTCACCGGCTGGCTTGCCCTTGGCATGAGCCCACACCTTGAAAGCTGGTTCTTTGGCGGCGACATGCGCCTGTGGATCACCAATGACCTGGGTATCACCTATGACCAGCGTAATGCACTGGTGGTCGGGATCGCGATGGGCTTTGCCGTCATTCCCAACATCTACTCGATAGCCGAGGACGCCGTCTTCAGCGTGCCGCGCAGCCTGACGCTGGGTTCCCTGGCGCTGGGGGCAACGCCTTGGCAGACCCTCACCCGGGTGGTGATCCTGACCGCCAGCCCCGGCATCTTCTCGGCGCTGATGATCGGCATGGGCCGGGCCGTCGGTGAAACCATGATCGTGCTGATGGCCACCGGCAACACACCGGTGATGGAGATGAACCTGTTCGAAGGCATGCGCACGCTGGCTGCCAACGTGGCGGTGGAAATGCCGGAATCCGAAGTTGGGGGCAGCCACTACCGGGTGCTGTTCCTCGCCGCGTTGGTGCTGCTGATGTTCACCTTCGTCATGAACACCTTGGCCGAGCTGATTCGCCAGCGTCTGCGCAAGAAATACTCGTCGCTTTGATAGAAAGGTAGCGATCCGTGAAAAAGGATTCCCTCAAAGGCTGGTTCAAGAGCGGTGCCCCCGGTGTCTGGATGAGCGGCGGCGCCGTGGCCATGGCGGTGATCATGACCGTTGGTCTACTGGCTGTGATCGCAGTACGCGGCCTGGGGCATTTCTGGCCGGCCGATTTGATTCAGGCCAGCTACGCCGTGCCGGGCCAGGCCCAGCAGACGGTCATCGGCGAAGTGGTACAGCAGGAAGAAGTGCCGCGTGCGCGCCTCAAGGGCGCCGGTTTGCCAGTGCCCGACCAGGGCCCGGAGTTCATGACACGCGAATTGATCAAGGTCGGAAACCGGGACCTCAATGGCAGCGACTTCACCTGGGTCGTGGGCGACTGGCTCGTCGATCAGCAGCGCCCCGAGCAGCTGATGGCCCTGGAACGGCGCGAGTGGGGCAACTTCTATGGCTACCTGGTGAGCGTCAAGGAACAAGGCCGGGTGGTGGCAGAAGGAGCAGCGGCCTGGGGTGAGCTGCAAGCGCGGCTGGCCCGGGCCAGCGAGCTCAACAAGACGCTGCAGGCGCTGGAGAAGAAAGACATCGGTGCCATCAACCATGGCCTGGAGCGGTTGCGCCTGCAGGCGCGCAAGCTCGAGCTCGAAGGCAAGCTGGACGCTGCGGCCCAGGCTGATATCGAGGCTGACCGTGCCGAGCTCAACAGCCGCTACACGGCCATCGAAGATCGCCTGTCCACGCTTCACCGGGATTTTGCCCGCGACACGCTGGTCGCGCGCGATGGCAATGGCCGTGAAGTCGAGATCAACCTCAGCAAGGTGGTCCATGCCTTCCAGCCCAACGGCATGTCGACCCTGGCCAAGCTGGGGGCTTACTTTGCCAAGGTGTGGGAGTTTCTCAGCGACGACCCGCGTGAGGCCAACACAGAGGGCGGTATATTCCCGGCTATCTTCGGCACTGTGATGATGACCCTGATCATGGCCGTGATCGTCACGCCCTTTGGCGTGCTGGCAGCGGTCTATTTGCGCGAGTATGCCCGGCAGGGGCCGGTGACGCGCCTGATTCGCATCGCGGTCAACAACCTTGCCGGTGTACCGGCCATCGTCTACGGCGTTTTCGGCTTGGGCTTCTTCGTGTACGTGCTGGGCGGCTCGATTGACCGCCTGTTCTTTGCCGAAGCCTTGCCGGCGCCCACCCTGGGCACGCCGGGCCTGTTGTGGGCGTCACTGACCCTTGCATTGTTGGCGGTGCCGGTAGTGATCGTGGCCACCGAGGAGGGGTTGGCGCGCATTCCGCGCACCCTGCGCGAAGGCTCGCTGGCATTGGGTGCCACCAAGGCCGAAACGCTGTGGAAGATTGTTCTGCCCATGGCCAGCCCGGCCATGATGACCGGCATGATCCTGGCCGTGGCCCGGGCTGCGGGTGAAGTCGCACCGCTGATGCTGGTGGGGGTGGTCAAGCTCGCGCCATCGCTGCCGGTGGATGGCAATTACCCCTACCTGCACCTGGATCAGAAGATCATGCACCTGGGCTTTCACATCTACGACGTAGGCTTCCAGAGCCCGAACGTGGAGGCGGCACGGCCACTGGTGTACGCCACTGCATTGCTGCTGGTGATGGTCATCGCGACACTGAACCTGTCGGCCGTGTGGATCCGTAACCACCTTCGTGAGAAATACAAGGCGCTCGACAGCTGAGCCAGGTGTCGAACGTTCAAGCGGCGTCGCCGACGCGAAGCGGCCGCTTCGTCCCAACGTGCCACTGGCGGCCATACGCCGGCAGCACCCAATGGAGTGAGACCATGCAGCAACAACCGCCTACCCACGGCATCGACATGTCCGCGCTGGGCCGCAGCAAACAGGGCCTGCGCCTGGCCGAGGAAACGGTCGCCATCGAAGTGCCTGGGCTGAGCCTGTTCTACGGCGACAAGCAGGCCCTGTTCGATGTCAGCATGAATATTCCCAAGCAGCGCGTGACGGCGTTCATTGGCCCCTCCGGGTGCGGCAAGTCCACCTTGCTGCGGACCTTCAACCGCATGAACGACCTGGTCGACGGCTGTCGTGTGCAAGGCGCCGTCAACCTGTACGGGCATGACATCTACCGCAAGGGCGAGGACGTGGCCGAGCTGCGCCGCCGCGTGGGCATGGTGTTCCAGAAACCCAACCCTTTCCCCAAGACCATCTACGAGAACGTGGTCTATGGCCTGCGGATTCAGGGCATCAACAAAAAACGTGTCCTGGACGAGGCCGTCGAGTGGGCCCTCAAGGGCGCGGCGCTGTGGGACGAGGTCAAGGACCGTCTGCACGAGTCGGCGCTGGGCCTGTCCGGTGGGCAGCAGCAGCGCCTGGTCATCGCCCGCACCATTGCGGTCGAGCCCGAGGTACTGTTGCTGGACGAGCCTTGCTCGGCGCTGGACCCGATTTCCACGCTCAAGGTCGAAGAGCTCATCTACGAATTGAAAACCAAGTTCACCATCGTCATCGTGACCCACAACATGCAGCAGGCGGCCCGCGTATCGGACTACACCGCCTTCATGTACATGGGCAAACTGGTGGAATTCGGTGACACCGATACCCTGTTCACCAACCCCGCCAAGAAGCAGACAGAAGACTACATCACTGGCCGGTACGGCTGAAGAAACACCGCGCACTGCTGCTCGCCGCGTGAAGGCACTCGGCGCAGCGCAGGGGCACGCCTCGAACGACTTGAAGCTCGCAGCCAGCAGCTTCGCGGAGCCACAGCATGATCAACAAAGAAAGCCTGACGCATCATATTTCCCAGCAGTTCAACGCCGAGCTCGAAGAGGTACGCAGCCACCTGCTGGCCATGGGCGGGCTGGTCGAGAAACAGGTCAACGATGCGGTCACTGCGCTGATCGAGGCCGATTCCGGCCTGGCTCAGCAGGTGCGCGAGGTCGACGAGCAGATCAACCAGATGGAGCGCAACATCGACGAGGAATGCCTGCGTATTCTGGCGCGTCGCCAGCCGGCAGCATCGGACCTGCGGCTGATCATCAGTATTTCCAAGTCGGTGATTGACCTCGAGCGTATCGGCGACGAGTCGACCAAGATCGCCCGGCGGGCCATCCAGCTCTGCGAGGAGGGTGAATCGCCGCGGGGCTATGTGGAGGTGCGGCACATCGGCGATCAGGTGCGCAACATGGTGCGCGATGCACTCGACGCCTTCGCCCGCTTCGATGCCGACCTGGCCTTGTCAGTGGCTCAATACGACAAGACTATCGACCGTGAGTACAAGACAGCCTTGCGTGAACTGGTGACCTACATGATGGAAGATCCCCGTTCGATCTCTCGTGTGCTAAGTGTGATTTGGGTCCTGCGTTCGCTGGAGCGGATCGGCGACCATGCACGCAACATCTCCGAACTGGTGATCTACCTGGTGCGCGGCACCGATGTACGCCACATGGGCCTCAAGCGCATGACAGCGGAGGTGCAGGGTCGCGCCAATGCCGAGGGTGAAATACCTAATGTTCCAGCCGAAGCGGGCGATAAATAAAGTTCTCTCCGAGCATCGACGCCCGGCTTGTGCCGGGCGTTTTCGTTAGTACGCCTGGAGGTGCCAGAGACCATCGACCGGCTGTAGACGACCCGGCGTGACACAGGTGGTGGCAAGTGGCCAGCAAATGGCAGTAGGCTAGTCGGGTTCAGAAGGAGTATCGATGAGTAAAGTGAATGTGCTGGTGGTGGATGACGCGCCATTTATCCGTGACCTGATCCGTAAGTGCCTGCGCAACGCGTTCCCGGGCATGACCGTGGATGACGCCGTAAACGGTCGCAAGGCCATGACCCTGTTGGGCAAAGAGGCGTTCGACCTGGTGCTGTGCGACTGGGAAATGCCAGAAATGTCGGGCTTGGAGCTGCTCACCTGGTGCCGTCAGCAACCTGAGCTCAAGGGCCTTCAGTTCATCATGGTGACCAGCCGTGGCGACAAGGAAAATGTCATCCAGGCGATTCAGGCCGGCGTGTCGGACTTCGTCGGCAAGCCGTTCACCAACGAGCAGTTGCTGACCAAGGTCAAGAAGGCCCTGGCCAAGATCGGCAAGCTCGACAGCTTGATGAGCCCAGGGCCTGCGCGGGCTAATGCCGCGTTCGCCAACGACTCGCTCAACGCCCTGACCGCTGGACGGCCAGAAGCCGTCAAGGTAGCTGCGCCAGCACCTGTGCCTGCCAAGGCGGCCGCCACCCCTGCCAAGTCCAGCGCAGCGACACCCGCACCCAGCGGTCGCGGCCAGGGCCAGCTGCGTTTGGCGAGCGGCATGCAAGCCTGCGTGATCAAGGCCTTGAGCTTGAAGGAAGCCCTGCTGGTCGTACGGCGCAGTGAGACACTGCCGCAAGTGCTCGAAGGCGCCGTGCTGAACCTGGAGCAGGGCGAGAACGCGGAAATCGCGCGTTTGAATGGTTACTTGCACGCGGTGGCGGCCTTCGAGCCCAAGCCTGACAGCGACTGGCTGCAATTGACGTTCAAGTTCGTCGATCAAGACGCCCAGAAGCTGGACTACCTGTCCCGCCTGATCGCCCGCGGCACTGCCCAGAAGCATTTCACGCCAGGGGCCTGACGGGCCGCCGCAACAGCGAGCTGGCCAGCAGCATCCGACCAACTGTCATGGTGACCAGGGTGTCTGCTGCTAGGCTTGGACAGGTCCTTCACTGTCAAAAAGCCACCATCATGCATTCACGCCTGCTGCTATGTGCGTTAACCCTGGTCAGCGCCTCTAGCCTGGGCGTGACGCTGCACCCAGTCACCGATGAAACGGGAAGGGTGTCCTATGCGCAGCGACCCGGCCCGGGCATCAAGCCCACGGTCGTGGATGAGTCCACCGTGGAGATCAACGAACACGATGTGCGTCTCAACGCGATCGTGTTCCAGGGCGGCGTGAGCTTCTCGGCCCGCAACGAACTGCCGGTCGCCGTGCAGGTGGAACTGCGCCTGGATAACCTGGTTAACGCGCAGGGTGGCGACGCGCCGCGGACCGTGCGGCGTCTGTTGCCGCCGCGTTCGACCCAAGTGCTCAGCATCGTCCGGGGCCAGCCAGGCAAGCTGCTCAACTACCGCTCCACACTGCTGCAGGCCATGGGCGACCCCGGCAAGCGCCCACAAGGTTATCGCTATGCGTTTCCATGGGTAGGTGGGCCGTTTCGTGTGAGCCAAGGGCCCAATGGCAGGTTCAGCCACTTCGGGCCCAAGGGGCGCTATGCAATGGATATCGCCATGCCCGAGGGCACCACTATCGTGGCGGCACGCGAAGGGGTAGTGGTGAGCACGCGCAGCGAGCAGAGCGGGCGAGGGGACAATCCCTCGGGCAACTTTGTCCGCATTCTGCACCCTGACGGCACCATGGGGGTGTACCTGCACTTGATGCGCGGGTCGATCGTGGTCGCGTCCGGGCAGCGTGTGCGCCAAGGGCAGGTGTTGGCCAAGTCGGGCAACACCGGCAACAGCACCGGGCCCCATCTGCACTTCGTGGTTCAGCGCAATGTGGGGCTGGCGCTTGAGTCGATTCCCTATCGGTTCGACCGGCCGATCAGTGGGTTGCCCGACTACACCGCAGGCAACCCCTGATCAGGGCTTGATCGGGGCAGGGCGTCGATGTGCTCAGTCCAGCTTGAGCACTTTGGCCAGCACGATCTTGGGGCCTTTCATTTTCTTGACGATGATGCGCAGCCCTTCGACCTCGAGCACCTCTTCTTCTTCGGGTACGCGCTTGAGCGTTTCGTAGACCAGGCCGGCCAGTGTCTCTGCCTCGATATGGTCCAGGTCCACGCCCAGCAAGCGCTCGACCTTGAACAGCGGAGTATCGCCGCGCACCAGCAGCTTTCCTGGCTGATAGGCCAGGATGCCGCGCTCGGTCTTGCGGTGTTCGTCCTGGATGTCGCCCACCAGCACTTCCAGCACATCTTCCATGGTCAGGTAACCGATGACCTTGCCATCGGCCTCCTCGACCAGCACGAAGTGCGCACCGCCCTTGCGGAACTGCTCGAGCAATTGGGACAGCGGCATGTGCCTGGAAACGCGCTCCAGTGGGCGAGCCAGGTCTTCCAGGTCAATGGTTTCAGGCAGGTGTTCGAGTTCGGCGAGTTCGAGTAGCAGGTCCTTGATGTGCAGCAGGCCCGTGAACTCCTCGCGCTCGGTGTCGTACACCGGGTAGCGGCTGAACTTGTGACGGCGGATCAGGGCCAGTATCTGCTTGAGCGGGGCATGGGCGTCGATGATGACCATGTCTTCGCGAGAGTTGGCCCAGTCCACCACTTCCAGCTCACCCATTTCCACCGCGGACGCCAGCACGCGCATGCCTTGATCGCTTGGGTCCTGGCCGCGGCTGGAGTGCAGGATCAGCTTGAGCTCCTCCCGGCTGTAGTGGTGCTCGTGGTGCGGGCCGGGTTCGCCTTGGCCGGCAATGCGCAGGATTGTGTTGGCGCTGGCATTGAGCAGGTAGATGGCCGGGTACATCAGCCAGTAGAACAGGTACAGCGGTACTGCGGTCCACAGCGACAACAGTTCCGGCTTGCGAATGGCCCACGATTTGGGCGCCAGCTCACCCACCACGATGTGCAGGTAGGAGATCACGAAGAAGGCGACGAAGAACGAGACGGCCTTGATCAGCTCAGGGGTATCGACGCCAAAGTAGGCCAGCAGCGGTTCGAGCAAGTGCGCGAAGGCCGGCTCGCCCACCCAGCCCAGCCCCAGCGAGGCCAAGGTGATGCCGAGCTGGCAGGCAGAGAGGTAGGCATCGAGCTGGTTGTGAACCTTGCGCAGGATGCTGCCGCGCCAGCCGTGCTGCTCGGCGATGGCGTCCACGCGGGTTGCGCGCAGCTTGACCATGGCGAACTCGGCGGCAACGAAGAAGCCGTTGAGCAGCACCAGAACCAAAGCAAAAATGATCATGCCGAAATCGGCGAACAGGGAGGTGAGGCTGATACCAGGGGAAGGGTCCATGATGGAGTTTTTACGGGATCCGTCTTGAAGATGAGAAAAGTGCCGGCTCCAGCCGGCGCAAGGGATCAAATGTAGCGGCTAGGGCCGCAAAAGCAAAGGGCGACCACTTGATCGATGCTGCAAAGTGGCCCGAACGGCCTCAAACCTTACCTGTGACCTGTTGCGCCACTGCAAAATGGCAGGTGAAGGTGCTGCCATGGCCTGGCACGCTGCTGATCTCCAGGCGCCCGCGGTGGCGCATCAGCGCATGCTTGACGATTGCCAGCCCAAGGCCCGTGCCACCGGTATGAGATGCACGGCTCGAATCCACCCGATAGAACCGCTCCGTCAGCCGTGGCAGGTGCTTGGCATCGATGCCGGACCCTGAGTCCTGCACCGACAGATGGGCGCCTTGGGCATCGGCCCACCAGCGAATGCGAATGCTGCCCTCGTCCTGGGTGTACTTGACGGCATTGAACACCAGGTTGGAGAACGCGCTGCGCAATTCCGACTCGCTGCCCTTGAGCCAGATGCCTGGCTCGGCCTCCAGGGTAATGCGCTGGTTGCGCGGCCCGGACAACGCTTGCGCGTCTTGCTTGATCGCACTGAGCAGGGTGTCCACGGCCACTGGCTGGTTGTCGGACGGGTAGTCGGTGGCCTCCAGCTTGGCCAGCAGCAGCAGGTCGTTGAGCAGCGTTTGCATGCGCGAGCCCTGTTGGCTCATCTGCTGCAACGCTCGGCGCCAGCGGGGGTTCACGTCCTCGACGTTATCCAGCAGGGTTTCCAGGTAGCCGGCAATCACGGTCAGCGGCGTTCGCAGTTCGTGGGACACGTTGGCCACGAAGTCCTTGCGCATCTGTTCGAGCTGGTGGATGCGGGTGACGTCCCGAACCAGCATCAGGTGTTCGTTGTTACCGTAGCGTGTGATGTGCAGTTGCACCCGCATGCGATCGTTGATGGGGGATGGAATCTCCAGTGGCTCGACATAGTTTTCGGTTTCGAAGTATTCCTTGAAGCGCGGGTGCCGCACCAGGTTGGTCACCTGCTGGCCGCCGTCCTGGGGTGTCTTGAAGCCCAGGAGCGTCTCGGCTGCGCGGTTCCACCACTCCAGGTTGCCGTGGCTGTCGAGCATGATCACGGCGTCGCGCAGCGCTGCGGTGGATTCCTGCACCCTGTCGATCACCGCTTGAAGCCTGCCACGCACACGCTGGTCGCGGCGTTGCAGATGGTAGATGCTGTCGAACACCTCGCCCCATAGGCCGTAGCCGTCAGGCGGTGCTTCGTCCGGTTGGTGATTGCGCAGCCAGGCATGCAGGCGCAGCAGTTGCTTGAGCGTCCAGCCCAGGTAGAGAGCCAGGCCAATGGCCAGGCTCCAGCCATAGTAGCCACTGACCAGGCCACCGATCAGGCAAAGGGTGATCAACAGCAGCAGGTGGCGAATCAAGGTCGCATGCCAGTTCTGGTTCAATTGGGGATCCTTCGAATCCAGCGATCAACAGCAAGCACGAACCTGCATGCAGAAGCGGATCGGTAGCGCGTTCACGTCCATTCGACGGCTTTGAGCCGAGTGCTGCGTTTCAGGTCAGACCTTGGTCGAAAAGCGGTAGCCTGTGCCGCGAACCGTTTGTACCAGGTTTTCATACGCCTCACCCAGCGCCTTGCGCAAGCGGCGAATGTGGACATCGACCGTGCGTTCCTCGACATAGACATTGCCCCCCCATACCTGGTCCAGCAACTGGCCGCGGGTATAGGCGCGTTCCTGATGGGTCATGAAGAATTGCAGCAGGCGGTACTCGGTGGGCCCCATCTCGGCCGGCTTGCCATCGATGGTGACGCGATGACTGATAGGGTCCAGCAGCAGCCCGCCCACTTCGATCGGCGTCTCGCCATCACTGGGGCCGGTACGTCGCAGCACGGCCTTGAGGCGGGCTACCAGCTCACGCGGCGAGAACGGCTTGGTGATGTAGTCGTCCGCACCCACTTCCAGGCCTTGGATCTTGTTGTCTTCCTCGCCCTTGGCGGTGAGCATGATGATCGGAATGTCCCCGGTCAGCTCGTCGCGCTTGAGCCGCCGGGCCAGTTCGATGCCCGAGGTGCCGGGGAGCATCCAGTCCAGCAGAATCAGGTCCGGCTTACGGTCGACGATGATGGCATGGGCCTGTTGGGAGCTTTCTGCTTCCAGGCACTCATAACCTGCCATCTCCAGGGCCACGGCAATCATCTCGCGGATGGGCGCCTCGTCGTCGACGATCAGAATATTCCTGCCAGCCATGCTCAAAACCTCTCCTGGATTCGCTGTCTTGGCCCCGCATTAGATAACGGAATTATTGCAGCTGTGTGACAGGGTGTTGGTGGTTCTCGCGACATTCAATGACTGGGCCAGGCTTGACCGGGGCGGCGGTTGCACCTGTAAACGACGCTTTACCCCCTCGATACGGTGAAGCCTCATGCGGTGTGCACCAGGTGGACCTTGCTGAGGTGGTGCCGCGCCTCAACCCACCGCTCAACGTAGCGCGTAATCCAGTACCACGCCCATGAACACCATCAGCCCGGCCCAGTGGTTGTGCAGGAACGCCTTGAAGCATGCGTCTCGATCCAGGCGGCGGGTGGACCAGAATTCCCAGGCGAAACAGCACGCGGCGCCCAGCAGGCCCAGGTAGAACCAGCCGCCGAGGGCGAAGCTGCTGCCGGCCAGCATCAGGCAGCCCAGCGAAAGGCCCTGCAAGCTCAGGATTATCACCCGGTCAGCCTCGCCGAACAGAATGGCCGTGGACTTCACGCCGATCTTCAGGTCATCGTCGCGATCGACCATGGCGTAGTAGGTGTCGTAAGCCACCGTCCACAGCAGGTTGGCGATGTACAGCAGCCAGGCAGCGGCCGGCAGCTCGCCGCCGGCAGCGGTGAAGGCCATGGGGATACCCCACGAATAGGCGGCGCCCAGCACCACCTGTGGGTAGTAGGTGTAGCGCTTCATGAAGGGGTAGCAAAATGCGAGCGCGACGGCCGCGAACGAAAGCCAGACGGTTTGACTGTTGGTGCACAGCACCAGCAGGAAACTCACGCCTACCAAAACAGCAAACAGCGTCAGCGCTTCGCGGGGGCGTACACGCCCACTGGCCAAGGGTCGATCGGCGGTACGCTTGACGTGTCCATCCACCTTGCGATCGGCAAAATCATTGATGCAGCACCCGGCCGCGCGCATGAGCACCACGCCCAACCCGAAGATCAGCACATTGGCCAACGAGGGTGAGCCCTGACCTGCAATCCACACCGCCGACAGGGTTGGCCAGAGCAGCAGATAAATGCCGATGGGCCTGTCCATGCGACTTAGCTGGACGAAGTCCCAGGCGCGCGGATGAAGGCGGTTCAGCGATTTGAGCAGTTGCAGGTACATCAGCGGGTATCCTCGCGTGCCACCTGCCACAACGCCGGCAGGAACACTTCGGCGACAAGCAGGTCGAGTTCATCTCGGGAGAAGCGCGAACGACGTCCCCACAAGCCTGGGCTTGCAACTTCAGCAGGGAGCCAGGCTTCGGGGTAGTGGCATACCTGCAGGGGATGGCGGGTGAACGCTCGATCGCAGAACAGCAGCTCGCCCAGCGAGCGACTACCGAGCGATTCAAGGTCCAGGCCGCCACGTTCGAGCGCCGCACGGCTGGCTACGCTGCGGGCGAATACCCACGGCTGGCCATGCCCGCGCAGGAACACTTCCCTGACCCAACCCTGAGCACCGAGCGCGATGCCAAGGGCTTGGCATTCATCCTCGCGCAGCGACTGCCAGCCTTCGAACAGGGGCGTTACGCAGAAATCGTCGCCGGACAGTCGGGTCAGCCGACGTGTGAGCGAGCCCTCATCGAACAACCAGTCCAGCATGGAGGGGGCGAGGTTGGCCTGCACCTGTGGATACGCTAGCCACGCGACAGCGGCTGCGTGCGGGGTTGGGTACGACACGTCGGTCTGCTTGTAACAACCAAAGAGGCCGCGAGCTTAGCATGAATGCCCCGACTGCTTGCATACTGCCGGCAGGGCCGCTACAAAGCCTTTCGATTGCACCTTGGCCCGTGAAGAGGCCGCACGTCCAAACCCAAGCCGAGCCTGAACCGAGGAAACCCGTTCCGATGAAAAAGTGGCAATGTATTGTCTGCGGTCTGATCTATGACGAAGCCGATGGCTGGCCGGATGATGGGATCGCGCCCGGCACGCGTTGGGAAGACGTACCCGAAGACTGGCTCTGCCCAGACTGCGGGGTTGGCAAGAGCGACTTTGAAATGATCGCCATCGGTTGATCGAGGAACCCCCCATGACGCCTCCTGTAGTCATCATTGGCACCGGGCTTGCGGGTTACAACCTCGCCCGAGAATTACGCAAGTTCGATGCACTCACCCCCGTGCTGATGATCACTGCCGATGACGGGCGGTCCTACTCCAAGCCCATGCTCTCGACCGGCTTCGCCAAGCAGAAGGACGCCGAGGGGCTGTGCATGGCCGAGCCCGGCGCCATGGCCGAGCAATTGAACGTCGAGGTGCGTACCCATACGCGCATAACGGGTATCGACCCAGGCCACAAGCGCCTGTGGATTGGCGAGGAGGCAGTGCCCTATCGCGATCTCGTCCTGGCGCTGGGTGCACAGACCATCAGCGTGCCTGTGGAAGGTGACGCCAGCGACCTGATCTTCCCGATCAATGACCTTGAAGACTACGCGCGCCTGCGCGCCGCGGCTGCCGGCAAGCAGCGGGTATTGATCCTGGGCGCCGGTCTTATCGGCTGTGAGTTTGCGAACGACATGCGTCTTGGTGGTTTCGAGGTTGATGTGGTCGCGCCCTGCGAGCAGATCATGCCCACCCTGTTGCACCCGGCAGCGGCCCAGGCGGTACAGAGCGGGCTACAGGGTATCGGCATTCGCTTTCATCTCGGGCCCGTGCTGACGCGCTTGCAGCGCCAGGGGCATGGCGTGCGTGCACAGCTGTCCGACGGCCAGGTCATCGCGTGCGACCTGGTCGTGTCTGCCGTAGGTCTGCGCCCACGAACGGACCTGGCTGCCGCAGCGGGCCTGCAGACTGGGCGGGGTATCTGTGTGGACCGATTCTTGCGTACCTCCCATGCCAATATCCACGCCTTGGGCGATTGTGCCGAGGTTGACGGCATCAACCTGCTCTACGTGATGCCGTTGATGAGTGGCGTTCGAGCGCTGGCGCAGACACTGACAGGCACCCCCACTGCCGTCAGCTATGGACCAATGCCCATCACCGTCAAGACGCCTGCCTGTCCTGTGGTGGTGTCGCCACCGCCGAATGGGCAGATGGGTACGTGGCAGGCAGAGGGTGAGGGCAATGACGTCAAAGCGCTCTGCCACGCCGCCGATGGCCAGCTGATCGGGTACGCCCTTACCGGCAATACCGTGATGGAAAGACTGACGCTCAACCGCCAGCTTCCACCCGTCATGGCGTAAATAGCTCACGAACTGTCATGTATGCCTTTTTTGCCTGTGCATTATGGCCGTACCGATACTGGCGCGGTACTCAAGCGCGTGCCATTCTCACACTCGTCTGCCGCGGCTTAGAGCCCGTGGCGCCTTGAACGCTGCCCTTGAGGCGGCACGGCATAACAACAAGAATTCCGTCAAAGAGGCTTCATCATCATGCGCAAACCAGAACTCGCCGCTGTCATCGCCGAGAAGACCGACCTGACCAAAGACCAGGCCAACGAGGTGCTGAACGCGATTCTCGAAAGCATTACCCAGGCTGTGAACAACGATACAGTGACGCTGGTGGGGTTCGGCACGTTCGAGAAGCGTCATCGTGGGGCGCGAACCGGTAAAAACCCGCAGACGGGTGAGCCCGTCAAGATCAAGGCAAGCAACACGGTAGCCTTCAAGCCAGGCAAGAACTTGCGCGACAGTATCAACGTGCCCGCCAAGCCTGCTAAAAAGACTAAATGACCTGGGCCTGTCAGCGGCATGACGATCAATCGGGCGCCCACAGCGCCCGTTGTCTTCGCATACGAAAAAGATTCTTCGATTCCCTGAAAAGCACATAAAGCGGATAAACTGGCGCTCACAGTCACTTCTTAGACGAGACGCTCAAATGAAGTTCCGCTTACTTCTCTGGGTCCTGGGCCTGCTGATGGCTAGGGCAAGCCGAAACAATCCGGCTTTCCAGCAGCAGCTCAAGGGCAAGGATCTGGTGTTCCAGATGCAAACCCTCGACGGCAAGATCGCTCGACACTTCATCGTCGCCAACGAACGCATCCGTAGCAAAGGGGGCGCGTTCGCGCAGCCTGCCTTCGCCATCGCCTTTAAGGATGCTGCCTATGGCTTCACTACCCTGCAGGCGCGCAACAAGCAGCTGGCATTCATGCAGGGCATCCAGGACAAGGCGATCCAGATCAAGGGCAACCCGGCCTTGGTGATGTGGTTCCAGGGCCTGATGAAGTACCTGAAACCTAAAAAGAAGCATTGACCGCGCAGGGGCCGAGCGACGGCTCCAGTCAATCAGTGTGGCGCAGCGAACTGGGACGCAAGCTCGCGCAGCAAGGTCTCAGCCTCGAGTACCTTGTTCACGACATCATTGGCCTTGTCGCGGGAAAGCCCAAGACGCTCAAGCAATGCATCGGGAATCTCCTCTTTCGGGCCCGAGCCGATACCCCGTGAGCGAAGCAATCGAGTCGCGAGGAAGACGAGGTTGGGAAAGGCTGCATAGTCGCCCTCGTAGGTAGGGTCATGCTGGAAGCGCAGCGCCGTGGACAACTCCTCGGGCATGTCCCACAGCTTCATCAGCCAGGCACCAATCTGCTCGCGGCTGATCCCTAGAAGGTGGCGCTCCACATAGGTGTGGCACAGATGGGGGTTGACCTCCAGATGCCGACAGATCAGCGAAAAATGCGGTGGAAACACATGTGCCAGCAGCAAGTACCCGAAATTGTGCAGAAGACCGGCAAGGTAGGTGAGGCCTGCCTCAGGTCGTTCGGCACGGGGCATTGCACGGGTAAGGCCCTCGATGACAGCCGCTGTGTAGATGGAGTGCTGCCAGTAAGGCGTCGCTTGCTGAGGCTGGTCCTTGGGTAGGCTGAGCGTCTTGCCCATGGCCAGGCCCAAAGCCAGGTTGATCACCAGATCGAAACCCAGCACCCTGACAATCGCATCCTCGACCGAGCGTACCTTGCCGGGCGAGGCGTAATAGGGCGATGCCGCCCAGCTCACGACCTGCGCAGCCAGCGCCGGGTCGGTTTCCACCACCCCGGTGATATCGTCGATGCTGGCATTCGGGTCGACACGCAGCTTCATGATCTTCTGCGCGGTATCGGCCAGGGGCGGGATTTCGATGGTTTCTTCGAGCCGCTTTTGAATGCGTCGTGCAGTGAAGGCCTGAACTGCCTGGCTGATCTCGCGGGTGTCATCGTCCGGACGGTCCAGGTTCAGGGCAATGGCCTGCACCTCCTGCCCGAATGCGCTGGCGCTGGCTTTGCTCAGCAGGCGTTTGAACGGGTCACGGTCGATGGCCAGCAGCAGGCCTTCCTGGCCTGACTGAATGAACACGGTCGCGGGTTCGAGCAGGCTTTTTTCGTACTGGCAAGGTGAGCTGGTCAGCGCCGGTATGCCTGGAAGAACCTTGAGATGGTGTTTTTCCAGCATTTGGCGCAAGCGGGGCACCGGCACAGCGGTAAGTGTCCGGCCAGTCAGCTCGGTGAGCCGGCTCAGGTCCAGCAGTTGGCTTTGCGGCAGCAGCACCATCAGTGCGCCCACCTCGTCGTCCAGCAGCACCGCCTGTACACAGGCTTGAGCCGGCGGGGGGGGATGCGCCAACACTTCACGGTAGGCAACGCCGAGCTTGTCGAGCAGCAACCGGATAACCGACGGTGTTTGTGGGGTTGCGGTGTCCAAGGCAGCTTGAGTCATGGTCCGTGTCCACTGGTTCCTAAAAGCGAAGTATAACCAGCCTCGCCGGGAGGCTGGATCCATTGACCGCTTGGGTCAGACTTGGCCGTACTGTTGCCCGTGACGCAGCCAGCGTTCAAGCAAGGGGCTGACATGTTCCGGCCAGCGGGCCACTAATGCCTGGGCTGCATCACGAACGGCCGGAAGCAGATCGGCATCGCGCATCAGGTCAGCGACCTTGAACTGCAGCAGACCCGTCTGGCGCGTGCCGAGCATCTCGCCCGGGCCGCGCAGCTCCAGGTCCTTTTCCGCGATGATGAAGCCATCGTTGGTTTCGCGCATGATGCCCAGGCGCTCGCGGCCCACCTGTGACAAGGGCGGGTGATACAGCAGAACGCAGTGGCTGGCAGCGCTGCCACGGCCCACCCGCCCACGCAACTGGTGCAGCTGGGCCAACCCCAGGCGCTCTGGGTTTTCGATGATCATCAGGCTGGCGTTGGGCACATCGACGCCAACTTCGATCACGGTCGTGGCAACCAGCAGCTGCAGATCACCGGCTTTGAATTGCGCCATGATCTCGGCTTTTTCTGCCGGTTTCATACGCCCGTGAATCAGCCCGACCCGCAATTCGCCCAGGGCGCTGCCAAGTTCCTCGTAGGTGCTCTCGGCGGCCTGGCAGGTCAGCTCTTCAGACTCCTCGATAAGGGTACAGACCCAGTAGGCCTGACGCCCTTCAGCACAGGCGGCGCGTACCCGCTCGACCACTTCGAAGCGACGGCTGTCGGCCACCAGCACCGTGTTGACCGGTGTACGCCCGGGAGGCAATTCGTCCAGCACGGAAGTATCCAGGTCAGCATAGGCGCTCATGGCCAAGGTACGCGGAATGGGCGTCGCCGTCATGATCAGCTGATGAGGACACAACTCGCCATTCACACCCTTTTTGCGCAACGCCAGACGCTGCTGGACGCCAAAACGGTGCTGCTCGTCGATGATGGCCAGGGCGAGGTGCTTGAACTTGACCTCTTCCTGGAACAGGGCGTGGGTACCCACCACCATTGGCGCACCGGCGGCGATCTGCTCCAGTGCACTGACCCGGGCCTTGCCCTTGAGCTTGCCGGCCAGCCAGGCGACTTCGATGCCCAGTGGCTCCAGCCAGCGCTTGAAGGTGATGTAGTGCTGCTCGGCAAGAATCTCGGTAGGTGCCATCAGCGCCACCTGGTAACCCGCCTCCAACGCCTGCAGGGCTGCCAGTGCCGCGACCACGGTCTTGCCGGCGCCCACATCACCTTGCACCAGGCGCAGCATGGGTTCGTGCTGGCTGAGGTCGTAGGCAATTTCATTGGCGACCCGCTGCTGCGCCCCCGTAGGCTTGAAGCCGAGATTGGCCAGGTACTCGTCCTGCAGGCGTGAAGGCTTGGGCAGCACCGGTGCGCGCAGGCTGCGCAGGCTTTCGCGCAATCGCTGCTGCGACAGCTGGTGGGTCAGCAGTTCTTCGAATGCCAGGCGGTGCTGGGCCCAGTGGTGGCCTTCGGCAAGCTCATCGAGGTCGGCGTCAGCCGGCGGGTTGTGCAAGTACCGTATGGCATCGTCCAACGGGGCCAGCTGATAATCGCGCGCAAGCTCCTCGGGCAGCCAGTCCGGCAGGCTGCGCGGCCCGAGCAAGGCCAGGCTCTGTTGGCAGAGCAGGCGTAGCCGTTGCTGGGTGAGCCCCTCGGTAGACGGGTAAATCGGGGTAAGCGTCTGTTCGACCGGCGGCGGCGGTTCGTCGCCGTTCAGTGCACGGTATTCAGGATGATAGATCTCCAGGCCCGATGCGCCCGGCCGGGCTTCGCCATAGCAACGCAGGTGAGTGCCGCGCTTGAGCCCTTCCTTCTGTGCGTTGCTGAAATGGTAGAAGCGCAGGCTCAGCACGCCGCTCCCGTCGCCCAGACGAACGACGAGGCTACGTCGCTTGCCCATGGTCACGTCCGCGCCGCTGACCACGCCCTCGATCACCGCGTCCTGCCCTGGCCGCAGTTGCCCGATCGGCACCACGCGGGTGCGGTCCTGGTAACGCAAGGGCAGGTGAAACAACACGTCCTGCAGGTTTTCCAGGCCCACCTTGGCAAGCTTCTGCGCCATGGCGTCACCGACACCCTTGAGCACAGTGACCGGTACCTTCGACAACTCACTCATGGCTCAGGCAGTTTGCTCGGTGGGCGTTTTGGCGACCGAGCACAGGCGGATCGAGTCGGCAAGAATCTCGATGGCCTTGGGCCGCGGGAAACTGGCGCGCCACGCGATCGCCACGGTACGAAATGGCGCTGGTGCTGTCAGCGGACGCACTTCGATCACGCCCGGTGCGTAGTGATGACTGTGCACGGCAGACAGCGGCAGGATGGAGACACCCAGCCCAGAGGCCACCATGTGGCGGATGGTTTCCAGCGAGCTGGATTCGACCGTGGTGTGGCGTGCGCCTTCACCGCCCTTGTTCAGGGTAGGGCACGCCTCCAGCACCTGGTCACGGAAGCAGTGACCTTCGCCCAGCAGCAACAGGCTCTTGTCGTTGAGCGATGCCCCATCGATGGTTTTCTTCGCCGTCCACGGGTGGTCGGCTGGCATCAGTGCGCAGAAAGGCTCGTCGTAGAGCGGCAGGGTCAGCACGTCGGCTTCGTTGAAGGGCAAGGCGACGATCACCGCATCCAGTTCACCGTTACGCAGCTTCTCACGCAGCACATGGGTGAAATTTTCCTCGATGTACAACGGCATCTGCGGGGCCACACGGTGCAGCTGTGGGATCAGGTGAGGAAAGAGGTAGGGGCCGACGGTGTAGATCGCGCCTACCTTGAGCGGGGCGGTCAATTGGTTCTTGCCGGCCTGGGCCAGTTCGCGGATGCCCTGAGCCTGTTCGAGCACTTTCTGGGCCTGGGCCACGATGCCTTCGCCAACCGGCGTGAGGCGCACCGCGCTCTTGCTGCGCTCGAAGATCAGTACGCCGAGCTCATCCTCGAGCTTCTTCACACCCACCGAAAGGGTAGGCTGGCTCACATGGCAACGCTCGGCTGCATGGCCGAAGTGCTGTTCCTGGGCGAGTGTGACGATGTAACGGAGTTCTGTGAGGGTCATAACGTGCGTCCATGAAGTTGCGAGCCCAGCATAGCGGCTGCAATCGATAGACGCACGTTATCAGACTTGCCGACTTGTGACAGAAACAAAACGTCAGCGGCGGTCCAGTGAGTACACGAACGGCGCGACGACTTCGATCGTCCCGTTGTTCAGCAGCTCAGCTGGCGGTTTGGGTACCTTGCCCGCTCGCCGAATCATTTCCATGGTTGCCCGGTCCAGGGACGCACTACCCGACCCACCGGCCAGTGAATACGACACGACCTTACCCTCGGCATCGACCACGAAACGCAGGCGATTGATGCCCTGCAAGCCTCTGCGCCGCGCGTCTTCCGGGTACCGCTTGTACTTCGCCAGGTGGCGCAACAGGTCACTCTGCCAGGTCGGCAGTGCGGTGCTGTTGGAGGCGACGCTCGGTGCGGGCGCTGCGGACTTCTGCGGCGGCGTATTGCTCGGTGGTGCGTCTACCGTTTCCTTGGTCGGCGGCGCTTCCTTCGGCGGCTCAGGCTTTTTCTCAGGCTTGGGCGGCTGTGGCTTGGCCTTCGGCTTGGGCGGCTTGGGAATGGCAATCTTGGGTTTAGGGGCTTCCACGACCTTCGGCAGCGGGGGTTCTTCGACCGGCGCCGGTGGTTGGGGAACTGCTTTGGGAGGGGGTGGTGGCGCTGGCTCCGGCAGCGGTGCCAGCTCGACCATCATGGCTGCCGGGGGCAGCTCGATGGCCTGGGGCACCGACCAGTTAAGCATGAGCAGCACAGCGACGGCATGGACACCCAGCACAAGCGCCAGGCTGCCGCTGTAACGCGCCAGATTGTGCCGCGTCTTCGTCATTTCTTGGCTGCCGTCTCAAGACCTACCAGACCGACTTTGAGGTAGCCGGCCGCGCGCATGTTGTTCATCACTTCCATCAGGTCACCGTAGTCCACACCTTTGTCGGCCTGGAAGAAGATGGTGGTGTCCTTGTCACCCTTGGTCTTGGCGTCCAGCATCGGGCCAAGGCGCTCGGGCGTTGGGACCGGGTCATCGCCGACATAGAGCTTCTGGTCGGCCTTGACGCTGACGAAGACAGGCTTCTCGGGCCTGGGCGCCGGCTTGGCCGTCGAAGCAGGCAAGTCGACCTTGATGTCGACCGTGGCAAGGGGCGCTGCGACCATGAAGATGATCAGCAGCACCAACATCACGTCGATAAACGGCGTCACGTTGATTTCGTGGTTTTCGGCGAGGTCGTCGCCACCTTCGTTCAGATGCAGGCCCATGGCTTACCCCACTTTCACCATGTGCGGGGCGGCGCGATCGCTGCCCTGATGGTCCAGGTCACGGCTGACCAGCAGCAGCACCTGGGCCGAAGCGTCGGACACCTGTGCCTTGTAGCCGGCGATGGAGCGGGCGAAGACGTTGTAGATGACCACGGCCGGGATGGCGGCAACCAGGCCCAGTGCGGTGGCCAGCAGCGCTTCGGCAATACCCGGGGCGACCACGGCGAGGTTGGTGGTCTGAGTCTTGGCGATGCCGATGAAGCTGTTCATGATGCCCCACACGGTGCCGAACAGGCCCACGAATGGCGCAGTGGAACCAATGGTGGCCAGCACGCCCGTGCCGCTGCTCATATTTCGCCCGCTGGCGTGTACCAGTCGTTCCAGGCGGAAGCTCACGCGCTCCTTGATGCCTTCCTTTTCACGGGCATTGGCCGACAGGCGCATTTCCTCGAGCGCATCGTGAACCAGGGTATGGGCCAGGGTGCCTTGCTTGTCGGAGACTTCGCTGGCTTCCTTGAGGCTGGTCGATTTCTTCAGGCGGGCGATTTCCCCGCGCAGGCGGCGCTTGGCCCCCATCAACTCGAAGCCTTTGGCGATCCAGATGGTCCAAGTGATGATCGAGGCGATGGCCAGGCCGATCATGACGGCCTTGACCACGACATCGGCGTTCTTGTACATGCCCCAAGGCGACAGGTCATGGGCCATGCCGAGCGAGGTATCTTCCACCAGGGCTTGGGCGTCCGGGTCTGCAGCAACCGGAGCCTGTGCAACGGTACCCGGTGCCGCTTCGCCGGCCGGAGCGCTAGCTGGTGCAGCAGCGCTGGCCGCCGGGGCCGTCACTGGGGCAGCGGCATTGGGCTCATCGGCCATGGCGACCGGGGCCAGCGCCAGGCTGAGAATCAGCGCAGCGGTGGCACGCCAGGCGCGCGATGGGGTTGGCGAAGCGGAAGGTTGGGTACGTGTCATGCTGGCCGGACCTGATGAAGATGATGGGTGAGCGTTCTTCAAGGCCTCGAGGCAGGCCGAGAACAATTTGGTCGCCATTATTGCAAGTAATTCTTGTTAACAAAAGTAATATTGTTGCTTTTTCTCCTGCAGAGGGGCTGAGCAATCGGCCCTAGAGGGCTTCAGATGTCTGACTTGAGTGTGTTGATCGTAGGATGTGGGGACGTCGGCAGTCGCCTGGCTCGGCAAATGCTGACGCGTGGTTGGCAAGTCAGCGGCCTGCGCCGTTCGGTGGCGCAGTTGCCTGATGGCGTAGCGCCGATTGCAGCTGATCTATCGAACCCGAACATCCCAGCTGCCTGGCCTGAGCGGGCACCTGACTACGTGGTTTATTGCGTGGCTGCCAGCCAGCATGACGAGGCAGGGTATCAGGCGGCGTATGTCCAGGGGTTGCGTCACGTGCAGCGCTGGCTGGCCGAGCGTGGGCAACAACCCCGACGCCTTTTGTTCGTGTCCAGCAGCAGCGTGTTTGGGCACAAGGGTGGGGAGTGGGTTGATGAGCAATCGGCCACCGAACCTGAGGGGTACTCGGGGCGCATCATGCTCGAGGCTGAAAGGCTGGCGCTGTCCGGTGCTGCGCCAGCCAGCGTGGTTCGCCTGACCGGCATCTACGGGCCAGGTCGAGAGTGGCTGTTGCGTCAGGTGCGTCAGGGTTATCGCGTCGCCGAGCAACCGCCGTTGTATGGCAACCGTATTCACGTGGACGATGCTGCCAGCCTGCTGGCATTTCTGCTGCAATGCGACAGCCAAGGCAAGGCGCTGGACGATTGCTACATCGGCGTGGACGACAGCCCGGCACCGCTGGCCGAAGTCGTGGCCTGGCTGCGTGAACAGTTGGGGGTTACGCAGTGGTCCGATGAGGAGCGTGTGCGTCGCACGGGCAGCAAGCGCTGCAGCAACGCCCGCGCACGGGGGCTAGGCTGGTCCCCGCAGTACCCCAGTTACAAGGAAGGCTACGCAGCGATCCTCGGGCAATGATCCCCTGGCCGGCGCGCAGGTAGCTTGCGTTACCTGCGCGCCGGCTGGGGTATCGTCAGTTGTGTTGCAGCAGCCACTGGCGCTTGCCGGCTGCGAGCATCGGCATTTCATCCGGCTGGGCGCGGTTCACCGCCTGGAAGATTTCCAGCTGATCGCCATTGCGCTTGATGATGAACGGGGCCCCGCGCTGGTTGCGCTCCAGCCACAGGCTGTCATTGCTGCCGCCCATCGTTGCGCAATCACCGGCCAGGCACAGGGCGAAACGATCCGGACCGGGCAGGCCGGTGACGTTGCCGCTGTCGCTGAACGTTACGTTGGCGCCCTTGCCTGGGCCCTCCATGATTGTCCAGGCGCCGCCGAGATAAGCCTGGTACAGCGCCTGCTCGAAGCTGCTGCCCAGTGGCGCATTGTTGCCACTGGGCGTCTTGGCACGCTCGAAGCGCTGTTTCGCGCCTTGCTGGTCGACTGTTTGCAGTTCGTCGCCGTCCAGCGACAGTTGCTCGGTGGCACCGCCATCGAAGGTGGCCAGCCACTGCTTGTCATTGGCGCTGAGCTGACCGTCCGAGGCCTCGAACCCATTGCTGTAGCTGGCGCGCTGGGTGGCAACATCGAGCTTCCACTCGAAGACCGGGCCATGCTCATTCAGGGCCTGGCGAAGGTTGCCTTGCTTGACGGCCGCAGTGATGGCGTCCTGATTGATCCAGGTGCCGTTGAAGTCTTCAGGTTTGTGGCTGGCGCAGCCGCCCAGGACCAGGGCTGCCAGCGTAAGAGGCAATGCTATGCGCATGTCGGGAACCTTCCAGGAGAGAGAAGGCGGCGAGGGCAATGCCCGCCGCCTGGGGCATCACTCGATGACGAGGATGGCGTCCATCTCGACCTGCGCGCCTTTTGGCAGCGCGGCCACGCCGATGGCGGCGCGAGCGGGGTAAGGCTGCTCGAAGTAGCGACCCATCACCTCGTTGACCTTGGCGAAATGGCTCAGGTCGGTCAGGAAGATGTTCAGCTTGACGATGTCCTTGAACGAACCGCCTGCTGCTTCGGCCACAGCCTTGAGGTTCTCGAACACCTGGACGGTCTGGGCCTCGAAGCCTTCGACCAGTTCCATGGTCTTGGGGTCCAGTGGGATCTGGCCAGACATGTACACGGTGTTACCGGCCTTGATCGCCTGCGAATAGGTGCCGATGGCGGCAGGGGCCTTGTCGCTGTTGATGACGGTCTTGCTCATGATGACTCCTTGCGGTTGGCGGACTACGTACGCATGCGGGTGATGCGAACCACACCGGTCAGGGTACGCAGCTTCTTGATCACACGCGCCAGGTGCACGCGGTCGTGCACGCTGACCACCAGTTGGACCACGCTGATACGGCCGTCGCGTTCGTCCATGCTGATCTTCTCGATGTTGCCATCGGCCGCGTTGACGCTGCTGGCCAGCAAGGCAATCAGGCCGCGCTGGTGCTCCAGCTCTACGCGCAACTCGACGTTGAATTCGCCAGTGATGTCCTTGGCCCAGGAAAGCTGGACGCATTTCTCGGGGTTGTGGCGAATTTCACTGATGTTTCGGCAGTTCTCAAGGTGCACGACCATGCCCTTGCCCGCCGAAAGGTGACCCACGATCGGGTCGCCCGGAATCGGCGTGCAGCACTTGGCATAGCTGAGCACCAGGCCTTCGGTACCGCGAATCGCCAGCGGACCTTCGGGGGCCGGCAGTTGCTCGCCTTCTGCAGACAGCAGACGGCGCGCGACCACGTAGGCCATGCGGTTGCCCAGCCCGATGTCTTCAAGCAGGTCTTCGATCAATTCCAGGCGGTATTCGCTGAGGATTGCCTGCACGCGCTCGCGGGGAATCTGATCCAGCGCGCTGTCGAAACCAGTCAGTACCTTGTTGAGCAGCCGCTCGCCCAGGCTGATGGATTCGGAGCGGCGCTGCTGCTTGAGCGCATGGCGAATATGTGTGCGCGCCTTGCCGGTGACCACGAAATTGAGCCACGCCGGATTGGGTCGAGCCCCCGGTGCGCTGACGATCTCTACCGTCGAGCCACTCTGCAACGGCTCGGAGAGCGGTGCCAGGCGCCGGTTGATACGGCATGCGATGCAGCTGTTGCCAACGTCGGTGTGCACTGCGTAGGCGAAGTCCACGGCAGTGGAACCCTTGGGCAGCTCCATGATGCGGCCTTTGGGCGTGAAGACGTACACCTCGTCCGGGAACAGGTCGATCTTGACGCTCTCGATGAACTCCAGCGAGTTGCCTGCACGTTGCTGCAATTCAAGGATGCCTTTGACCCACTGCCTGGCACGGGCATGGTTGCCCTTGGGCTGCTCATCCCCATTGGCCTTGTACAGCCAGTGCGCAGCGATACCGTTATTGGCCATCTCTTCCATTTCGCGCGTACGGATCTGGATTTCGATGGGCACGCCGTGCATGCCGAACAAGGTGGTGTGCAACGACTGATAGCCGTTGGCCTTGGGAATGGCGATATAGTCCTTGAACCGCCCTGGCAGCGGTTTGTACAGGTTGTGCACGGCACCGAGGACGCGGTAGCAGGTATCGACCTTGTCGACGATGATGCGGAAGGCATACACGTCCATGATCTCGTTGAAGGCGCGACGCTTGCCGCGCATCTTCTTGTAGATGCCATAGAGGTGTTTTTGCCGGCCACTGATCTCGCCTTCGATACCGTCGGCAGCCAGGCAGTTGGCCAGTGACTGCTCGATCTTGGCGACGATTTCCTTGCGGTTGCCCCGTGCACTTTTGACGGCGCGATGAATCAGCGACGAGCGCATCGGGTGCATGGCCTTGAAGCCAAGGTCTTCGAACTCGACGCGTACCGTGTGCATCCCCAGGCGGTTGGCGATGGGGGCGTAGATCTCGAGGGTTTCCTTGGCAATCCGGCGTCGTTTCTCGCCGGACAGCACTTCCAGGGTGCGCATGTTATGCAGGCGGTCGGCCAGCTTGACCAGGATCACGCGAATGTCGCGTGCCATGGCCATGGCCATTTTCTGGAAGTTCTCGGCTTGCGCCTCGGCCTTGGTTTCGAAGTTCATCTGGGTCAGCTTGCTGACGCCGTCCACCAGCTCGGCAACCGTCTCGCCAAACTGCTGGCTGAGGGCTTCCTTGGCAATGCCGGTGTCTTCGATCACGTCATGGAGCATGGCTGCCATCAGGCTTTGATGGTCCATGTGCATGTCGGCAAGGATGCTGGCCACGGCCAACGGGTGCGTTACGTAGGGCTCGCCACTGCGGCGACGTTGCCCATCGTGCGCTTGTTCTGCGTAGAAGTAGGCACGCCGTACCAGGTTGACCTGTTCGGGGCCCAGGTAAGTCGACAGCCGTTCGGCCAAGGCCTCTATACCCGGCATGGCTTAGCCTCCTGCCGAGATAGGGGGCCTTGCGCCTTGCGACGTCGACCGGGCATCAATCAGACAGCCTCGTTCGACTCGTCCTCGAACGCGGCAAAGACCGGATCCTCGGTGACAATTTCTTCAGCGGCGATGAATTCGTTGGTCACGATGCCTTCGGCGATTTCGCGCAGGGCAACGACGGTGGGCTTGTCGTTTTCCCACGCAACGCGTGGCTCTTTACCGCCGGTCGCCAGCTGGCGAGCGCGCTTGGTCGAGAGCATGACCAGCTCAAAACGGTTATCCACGTGTTCCAGGCAGTCTTCAACAGTTACGCGGGCCATGGTCTTCCTCAGTAGCAAATGCGGTAGGCGTGCAGCCCATTAGTGGGCAGGCGGACTCGATAGTATAAAAATTCACCAGCCAATAGGGAAGCGCTGTTTTGTCGAGCGCCGCCGTGCGGTGCGGTGCGAGTCATTCAGGTACTGCGGTGCATGCCCGCGTTTGCCAGGCCTGACGATACCTCTGGGACGCAGTGCAAGGACCGCCATAGACGCCTTGCAATGGCCCCGACAATAACCTCAGAGCATTGCGTCGCGCAACCGCGGGGTGAGCTCCTCGAAAAGGGTTTGGACCGAGCGCAGCGCGCGGCAGTCCGGTCGGGTCAAGAGCCACAACTGGGTGTCGCAACCTGGCAGCGGCCCGCTGAGTGCATCGACCCCTGGCAGGCTATGCACCATGTAGTCCGGCAGCGCTGCCACGCCCAGGCCAGCGGTGACCAGTTGGGCAATGGTGGACATGCTGCTGCACTGGTAGCGCGGGCTCAGGCCAGGGTGTTGCTGGTTGCGCCAGACTACCGTCGGATGGTCCTGCATGGCGTCATCCGGCGCGATCCATGGCACCGCGCTGGCGCTTTCACCGAGGCGGTCGCGCCACTGAGGTTGGCCACATATCACGTAGGACGTTGACCCCAGGTTGCGCCCCACCAGGTGTTCGGGAGGCGTGTTGGTCAAACGCAGGGCGATGTCTGCATCTCGCCGGCTGAGGTTGGCGAACACGTTTGAGGTGCCCATCTCCAGCGACAGCGCGGGGTAATTCTGCATGAAGTCGGCCAGTGCAGGCAGCAGCAGGCTGTGCATGACGGCCTCAGTGCAGGTCAGGCGCACGGTGCCGCTGACGACCTGTTCACCGCTGGTCATGGCAATGCGCGCCGCCTCGAGTGCTTGCTCGGCGCGCTCGGCCTGCTCGGCGAGGGCCTGTGCAGTATCGGTAGGCAAGTAGCCTTTGCGGCTCTTGACGAACAGAGCCGTGCCCAGCGCCGACTCCAGGCGGCGTATCGACCGGAAAACGGTCGATACGTCCACTTTGAGCAACTCGGCCGCCTTGGCCAGAGAGCGCCCGCGTTCCAACGCCAGAACCAGGGAAAGATCGGCATGGGTAATTTGATATTGCATTGGTGCACGCTCTCGTTGCCGAATTGCCAATGTCTGTTGCGTGAGAGCCATTTTATAGTGAAACGACCCCCGGGAATCAATGCGCCCGCTGCGGTTACCAATCCCCACGATGGGAAAGTGAAAACAACAACAGCTGCAACCATCGTCGCCTACCAGGCGCCAGCCGTCTCTCCACATCGCCGCAGCCCAGCAAAGGATGTACAGCCATGACGTCGGTAGCCCCGTGCGCCCGTTCCTCACGCGAGATGAATGACTTCCTGCAGGCACACCCCGACACCCAGTACGTCGACTTGCTGATTGCCGATATGAATGGAGTCGTGCGCGGCAAGCGCATCGAGCGGGCCAGCTTGCACAAGGTGTATGAGCGAGGCATCAACCTGCCGGCATCGCTGTTTGCGCTCGACATCAACGGCGCCACCGTAGAAAGCACCGGGCTGGGCCTGGATATGGGCGATGCCGATCGCATCTGCTACCCCATTGCCGATACGCTTGCGCACGAGCCCTGGCAGAAGCGTCCCACCGCCCAGTTGCTCATGACCATGCACGAACTGGACGGTCAGCCGTTCTTCGCTGATCCGCGCGAGGTCTTGCATCAGGTCGTGAGCCGGTTCGACGCGCTGGGCCTGTCCCTGTGCGTTGCGTTGGCGCTCGAGTTCTACCTGATCGACCAGGACAACCTCAATGGCCGACCGCAGCCGCCGCGCTCGCCGTTATCCGGAAAGCGTGCCCATTCGACCCAGGCCTACTTCATCGACGACCTGGACGAGTACGCCGACTGTTTGCAGGACATTCTCGAAGCGGCAAAGGCCCAGGGCTTGCCGGTGGATGCCATCGTCAAGGAAAGCGCGCCTGCGCAGTTCAAGGTCAATCTGCATCACGTGGCCGACCCTCTGAAAGCTTGTGATCAAGCGATCCTGCTCAAGCGCCTGATCAAGAACGTTGCCTACGACCACGAAATGGACACGACATTCATGGCCAAGCCCTATCCCGGCCAGGCGGGCAGTGGTCTACATGTTCACCTGTCGCTGGTGGAAAAACACAGCGGCAGGAACCTCTTTGCAAGCGAAGACCCAATGAGGTGCGACGCTCTGCGCCATGCTATCGGCGGCATGCTGCAGACGCTCCCTGCGTCCATGGCCTTCCTGTGCCCGAACATCAATTCGTATCGCAGGTTCGGCGCCCAGTTCAATGTGCCAAATGCCCCAGGCTGGGGCTTGGATAACCGTACCGTCGCCCTGCGTGTACCGACAGAAAACAGCCGAAGCACGCGCCTGGAACATCGCGTGGCAGGTGCAGACGCCAATCCCTACCTAATGCTTGCTGTGATTCTTGCTGGCGTTCACCATGGCCTGACCCACCAGATCGAGCCGCAGGCGCCCATTGAAGGCAATGCTTTCGAGCAACTGGAGCAGAGCCTTGCGAACAACCTGCGCGACGCGTTGCGTGCGCTGGAAGACAGTGACGTACTCAGGCAATACATCAGTGCGCACTACATCGATGTCTTCGTGGCCTGCAAGGACAGCGAGCTGGCCGAATTCGAGGCGTCGATTTCCGACCTCGAATACAACTGGTACCTGCACACGGTGTAGCGCCAAGGCGCCTGCATGAGGCCAGGGGAAGGTTTCGCAGCGGGCTCTGAGTGGGCAGGCCTTGGCGAGAGGCTTGTTAAAAACAATTCCAACATCTACGGCTGATACTCATGAGCGATTACACAGAAGCCGGCCGCCCACCCGATGTGGCGGCTGGCGAAAGCATCCAACAGGGTAGCAAGGGCCTGGCCAAGGGCCGATTGGGGCTGTTGGCCAGCGTGGTGCTGGGCATCTCCACCATTGCGCCGGTCTACACCCTTACCGGCGCCTTGGGCCCGACCGTGCGCGAGGTCGGGGCTCACCTGCCAGCGGTGTTCATCGTCGGGTTCCTGCCTATGCTGCTGGTCGCCCTGGGCTATCGCGAGCTGAATTCGGCCGAGCCGGACAGCGGTACGTCGTTCACCTGGTCGGCGCGAGCCTTCGGCCCGATGATCGGGTGGATCGGCGGTTGGGGGCTGGTGGTGGCGACTACTATCGTGCTGTCGAACCTGGCCGGTGTGGCGGTGGATTTCTTCTACCTGTTCCTCGGCCAGATCACGGGCAACCCTGAACTGGCGGCGCTTGCCGACAACTTGCTGATCAACATCGTGACCTGTTGCGTGTTCATTGCCTTGGCCGTATGGATCTGTTGCCGAGGCATGACCACGACCATGACCGTGCAGTACGGTCTGGTGGCGTTGCAACTGCTGGTACTGGTGGGCTTTGCCTTCGCAGCGTTCGGCGAAACAACGGCACCACCGCCCCTGGCGTTCGATTTCGCCTGGTTCAACCCGTTCGGGGTTGAATCCTTCTCGGCGTTCGCCGCCGGCCTATCGTTGTCGATCTTCATTTTCTGGGGCTGGGACGTATGCCTGACCGTCAGTGAAGAGTCGGTAGGCAGCGAAGAGGTTCCGGGCAAGGCAGCCACCTGGACCGTGCTGTTGATTCTGGGCCTGTACCTGCTGACGGCCATTGCCACCTTGCAGTTCGCCGGCATCAGCGAGTCGGGGCTGGGCCTGAATAACCCGCGCATCCAGGAAAACGTGTTCGCTCACCTGGCCGGCCCGGTCATGGGGCCGCTGGCAATCCTGATGTCCATCGCGGTACTGGCCAGCACTGCCGCTTCCTTGCAATCGACCTTCGTCTCGCCTGCGCGCACCCTGCTTGCCATGGGCTACTACGGGGCGGTACCGCAGAAGTTTGCCAAGGTCTGCCCGCGCTCACAGACGCCGCGTTACGCCACGATCTGCGCCGGGGTGGCCGCCGGACTTTTCTACGTCACCATGCGCACGCTCAGCGAGAACGTACTGGCCGACACCATCACCGCCCTGGGCATGATGATCTGCTTCTATTACTCACTCACGGCCTTCGCCTGCGTCTGGTATTTCCGCAGCAGCCTGTTCGGCAGCCTTCGGCATTTACTCATGCGCGGGCTGTGCCCTTTGGTGGGCGGGGTGATTCTGTCGGTGATCTTCGTGCGCACGGCCATAGACAGCGCCTCGCCGGACTTCGGCAGTGGCTCGCACGTGGGCGGGGTCGGGCTGGTGTTCGTGATCGCGGCGATCATCTCTGTCCTGGGGATCGTGTTGATGCTGATGTCCCGGCTGCGAGCCCCGGCCTACTTCCTGGGGGCTACGCTGCGTCAGCACGCCACTTTGCCGTTGCAGGACTGACCAGGGCCAGGGCCTTGCCTAAGACGTGCTGAAGGTTATGCAAGGGCCTCCCAGGAGGCCCGTGCACATCAGCCGATCAACTGCTCGAGCAGTGCCCCATGACGGTGTTGCTGCTTCTTCAGGAGCAGCCGATTGGCACGGAACACGGCCTTCAAGTCCGCCAGTGCCGTATCGAAAACATCGTTGATGATCACGTAGTCGTACTCGTTGTAATGCACCATCTCGCTGACGGCCTCTTTCATGCGCCCGGCGATGATCGCGTCACTGTCCTGGCCTCGACCATCAAGGCGCTCGCGCAATGCGGCCTGGCTTGGCGGCAGGATGAAGACCGACAGCGCCTGTGGCATCAGCTTGCGCACCTGCTGCGCGCCTTGCCAGTCGATTTCCAGGATCAGGTCGAAGCCTTGGTCCAGCGTCTGCTGCAGGGCGCTGCGCGAGGTGCCATAGAAGTTGCCGAACACCTCGGCATGCTCCAGAAAATCGCCCTGTTCGATCAGTGCCCTGAACGCATCATGCTCGACGAAATGGTAGTTCACACCATGCTGCTCGCCAGGACGCATGGCGCGGGTAGTGTGCGAGACGGAAACACGGATCTGCTTGTCGTCCTGGGTCAGGGCGTTGACCAGGCTGGTCTTGCCGGCGCCGGACGGAGCGGAAACGATATAGAGGGTGCCGCTGGTGTGGTTCATGGTCGGTGTGGCCTTACTCGATGTTCTGTACTTGTTCACGCATCTGTTCGATCAGTACCTTCAAATTGACCGCCGCCTGCGTGCTGCGGGGATCGAAGGCTTTGGAACCGAGCGTGTTGGCTTCGCGATTGAGTTCTTGCATCAGGAAATCCAGACGACGCCCGGCGGCACCTGCACCCTTGAGTACGCGTCGTACTTCGGCTACATGGGTGTCTAGGCGATCAAGCTCCTCGGCCACGTCGCTCTTCTGGGCCAGCAGGACCATTTCCTGTTCCAGGCGCTGCGGGTCGATTTCAACCTGAAGGTCGTTGAAGCGGTCCAGGATCTTCTGACGTTGCGCGGCCAGCATCTGCGGCACCAGCGCTCGCAGCGTCGTGACCTCTTCGGCCATGCTGTCCAGGCGCTCGTTGATCAGACGGGCCAGTTCCTGGCCTTCGCGCTGACGCCCGGCCTTGAGTTCGGCAAGCGCGTCGTTGAACAGTGCCATGGCCTGGGCATTGAGTGCCTGTGGGTCGCTGGCATCAGCGACCAATACGCCCGGCCAAGACAGCACTTCCAAGGGGTTGAGCGGCGCCGGCTGCTGGATCAACGCCGCCACTTGCTCGGCGGCGGCCACTAGCTGCGCAGCGCGCTCGCGGTCGACCTGCAACGGCTTGCCGCTGCTGTCCTCGTTCAGGCGCAGGGTGCACTCCACCTTGCCTCGGGAAAGGCCTTGGCGCAGGCCTTCACGCACGCCACCTTCAAGGTCGCGCAGGGCGTCGGGCAGGCGCAGGTGCGGCTCCAGGTAACGGTGGTTGACCGAGCGCAGCTCCCAGACCAGGGTGCCTTGGCTGCCGGCGCGCTCGACCCGTGCGAACGCGGTCATGCTGTGCACCATGGGGGTACCTCGCGTATAGGTTGGACATTGCAGCCTGCTGGCTGCGAGGCGCAGGATTGTAGCGCACTGGGGCCTTGCGGCCCAATGCGCCGCTGCGCCTGAGCGACGGACAGGACCGCCGCAAATGCAGGCGCGCTGGACCGTCAGCGACGATAGGCGTGTCCTCACTAGGCTACGGGCTCTATAATGCCTGCCAGATTCAATGTCCCAGTACAGGTATCCCAGATGAAACGTCCAAGTGGTCGCGCCGCCGATCAGCTCCGCTCGATCCGCATCACCCGCAACTACACCAAGCACGCCGAAGGGTCGGTACTGGTCGAGTTCGGTGACACGAAAGTCATCTGCACGGTCAGCGTGGAAAACGGCGTGCCGCGCTTTCTCAAAGGCCAGGGCCAAGGTTGGTTGACCGCCGAATATGGCATGCTGCCACGCTCGACGGGTGAACGTAACCAGCGCGAAGCCAGCCGTGGCAAGCAAGGTGGTCGCACGCTGGAGATCCAGCGCCTGATCGGCCGTTCATTGCGTGCGGCACTGGACATGAGCAAGCTCGGTGACATTACGCTTTACATCGATTGCGATGTCATCCAGGCCGATGGCGGCACCCGTACAGCCTCCATTACCGGTGCCATGGTTGCCGTCTGCGATGCCCTGGCCGTGATCAAGAAGCGTGGTGGCCTGAAGGCGGGCAATCCGCTCAAGCACATGATCGCCGCCGTGTCGGTGGGTATGTATCAGGGTGAAGCGGTGCTCGACCTGGACTACCTGGAGGACTCGGCAGCCGAAACCGACCTGAACGTGGTCATGACCAGCGCTGGCGGGTTCATCGAGGTGCAAGGTACGGCAGAAGGTGCGCCGTTCCAGCCAGAAGACTTCAACGCCATGCTTGCCCTGGCGCAGAAGGGCATGGACGAGATCTTCCAGCTGCAGCAAGCCGCGCTGGCAGACTGAACCTGATCAGGAGGGTGCAGGCATGACCGATCCGAATCTTTCGATCATCCCGCCCAGTGCCGAGGTCAGGCAGTGGGCGATGCTCTGCCACCTTTCCGCGCTCCTTGGCCTGGTGATCCCGCTCGGGCACCTGCTGGGGCCGTTGGTGCTGTGGCATCTGAAGCGCGAGCAGGACCCATTCATCGATGCGCAAGGCAAGGAAGCGCTGAATTTCCAGATCAGCGTGACCGTGGCAGGGTTCATCTGCCTCCTGCTGATATTCGTGGTGATCGGGCTGGTGCTGTTTGCCGTGCTGTCAGTGGCGGTGATGATTCTGATCGTCATTGCTGCGGTACGGGCCAACGAAGGCAAGCCTTACCGCTACCCCATGATCTGGCGACCGATCAAATAGCCAGGTGGGGCTGCAAGGCAGCCCCACTGGTTGCTCAGATGGTCAGCGTCCAGTCGTAGTCGACGATCAGCGGCGCATGCTGGGAGAAGCGCGGCTGGCGTGGCAAGCGCGCGTTGCGCACGAAGCGGCGCAGGCCGGGGGTAAGGATCTGGTAGTCGAACCGGTAGCCCAGGTTCAGCATTTCGGCCTGCTCGTTGTCCGGCCACCAGCTGTACTGGTCACCCTCACGGCTGACTTCTCGCAGGGCATCCACGTAACCCATCTCGCCGGTAATGGCATCCATCCAGGCACGCTCTGGCGGCAGGAAGCCCGGCGACTGCTGGCTGTCACGCCAGTTCTTGATGTCGAGCTTCTGCTGGGCCACATAGAACGAGCCGCAATAGATGTACTCGCGGCGCTTGCGACGCTGCTTGTCCAGGTACTTGGCGAAGTCGTCCATCAACTTGAATTTCTGGTTCAAGTCTTCATCCCCGTTCATGCCCGAAGGCAAGAGCAGGCTGGCAATACTGACTTTGTCGAAATCTGCTTGCAGGTAACGCCCGTAACGGTCGGCTGTCTCGAAGCCCAGGCCGGTGATGACTGCCTTGGGCTGCATGCGCGAATAAAGGGCCACACCACCTTGGGCAGGCACCTCCGCGTCGCAGGCATAAAGGAAATAGCCATCGAGCTGGAAAGCTGGGTCATCGAGTTCAAAGGCCGAGGCGCGGGTATCCTGAAGGCAGATGACGTCGGCATTCTGGGCCTGTAGCCAGCTGAGCAAACCACGCTCGGCCGCAGCCTGAATGCCATTAACGTTCACACTGATGATCCGCATAAATGGCCCCATAAATCTCGTGCGTGTATGATACCCGAGCTCAACCCATTTAGCTAAATCCGTGGTGTCCGGGACTTTCCATGCAGCCGTATCAGCGCGACTTCATCCGTTTTGCCATCGATCGCGGGGTCCTGCGTTTCGGTGAATTCACTCTCAAGTCTGGGCGTACCAGCCCGTACTTCTTCAACGCCGGCCTGTTCAACACAGGTTCGGCGCTGGCCGAGCTGGGGCGTTGCTACGCCGCCGCCATCGTTGACAGCAAGATCTCGTTCGACGTGCTGTTCGGCCCGGCCTACAAGGGTATTCCCCTGGCCGCGACCACTGCCGTCGCGCTGGCTGACCAGCATCGGCAAGACGTGCCCTGGTGCTTCAACCGCAAGGAAGCCAAGGACCACGGCGAAGGCGGCAGCCTGGTCGGTGCGCCCCTGGCAGGCGATGTGCTGATCATCGACGACGTGATCACTGCCGGTACCGCCATTCGCGAAGTCATGCAGATCATCAAGGCGCAGCAGGCCAACGCCGCTGGCGTGCTGATCGCATTGAATCGTGAAGAGCGTGGCAATGGTGAGCTCTCGGCCATCCAGGAGGTGGAGCGCGACTTCGGCATACCGGTGGTCAGTATCGTCTCGCTGACTCAGGTACTGGAGTTCCTGGCTGACGATCCGCAGCTCAAGCAGCACCTGCCGGCGGTTGAGGCCTATCGGGCGCAGTACGGGATCTGACCCAGGGCCTGGAAGCGAAAAAGGCGACCTCGGTTTGAGGTCGCCTTTTTTTGTGTCGCCAGTTTGGCCCTGTTACCGGCTGCCGGCGACAGGGCCATGCAGGTCAGGAAAGCGACTTGTGGTTGGTGATCAAAGTACCTACGCCGCTGTCGGTGAAGATTTCCAGCAGCACCGCGTTCGGCACGCGGCCGTCGATGATGTGTGAGCTGTTCACGCCGCCTTGCACCGCATCCAGGGCGCATTTGATCTTCGGAAGCATGCCACCGTAGATGGTGCCGTCGGCGATCAGCTCGTTGACCTGCTCTGTGGTCAACCCGGTCAGGACCTGGCCCTGCTTGTCCATCAGTCCGGCGATGTTGGTCAGTAGCATCAGCTTCTCGGCCTGCAGCGCTTCGGCGACCTTGCCTGCTACCAGGTCGGCATTGATGTTGTAGGACTCGCCATTGATGCCGACGCCGATGGGGGCGATCACGGGAATGAAATCACCCTTGACCAGCATGTTCAGCAGGTCGGTGTTCACGCTCACCACTTCACCCACATGGCCGATGTCGATGATCTCGGCGGTGGTCATTTCCGGCGTCTGGCGGCTGACGGTGAGCTTGCGTGCACGGATCAGCTCCGCGTCCTTGCCGGTCAGGCCGATGGCGCTGCCGCCATGCCGGTTGATGAGGTTGACGATGTCCTTGTTGACTTGGCCGCCCAGTACCATTTCCACAACGTCCATGGTCGCCGAATCGGTCACGCGCATGCCGTCGATGAAATGGCTTTCGATGGAGAGACGCTTGAGCAGATCACCGATCTGCGGGCCGCCACCGTGCACCACCACCGGGTTGATGCCCACGGCCTTCATCAGCACGATGTCGCGGGCGAAGCCCGTCTTGAGCTCCTCGCTTTCCATCGCGTTGCCGCCGTACTTGATCACCAGCGTCTTGCCGACGAAGCGGCGAATGTAGGGCAAGGCTTCGGACAGCACTTCGGCTACGTGGGTGGCGGCATCGCGATCGAGGGTCATGCAGGGCTCCTGTGAGGGCCAGATAGTCGGTCAGAACGGCAGTTGCAGGTCAGGCTCTACCCGCAGCAACTGCGTGCGAAAAACATCCTTGATACGCTGCAACTCGGCCTCGCTGTCGGCCTCGAAACGCAGTACCAGAACCGGCGTGGTGTTGGAGGCACGCACCAGGCCCCAGCCCTGTGCATAGTCCACTCGCACACCGTCGATGGTGGTCAGGCGCGCGTCACCCCAATCGGCGTCGCGTTGCAGTGCATCAATGATGCTGAATTTACCTTCGTCGGTCACATCAATATTGAGTTCCGGCGTGGAAATATCGTTGGGGAACGCGGCGAACACGGTTTCGGCGCTCTGCTCGGTCTTGCTGAGGATTTCCAGCAGGCGCGCAGCGCTGTAGATGCCGTCGTCGAAACCGTACCAGCGCTCCTTGATGAAGATATGACCGCTCATCTCGCCTGCGAGCAAGGCGCCGGTCTGCTGCATCTTCTTCTTCATCAACGAATGACCGGTCTTCCACATCAGGGTACGACCGCCCAATCGTTCGATCAGGGGGATCAGGCGTCGGGTGCATTTGACGTCGAAGATGATTTCGGCGCCTGGGTTGCGAGCCAGGACATCCTGGGCAAACAGCATCAGCAAGCGGTCGGCGTAAATGATGCTGCCGGCCTCGGTTACCACACCGACGCGATCCGCGTCGCCGTCAAATGCCAGGCCGAGGTCCGCCCCCGTGCGCCTGACCGTGTCGATCAGCACCTGAAGGTTCTGCGCCTTGCTGGGGTCGGGGTGGTGGTTCGGGAAGTTGCCGTCCACTTCGCTGAACAGCGCAATCACCTCGCAGCCCAACGCTTCGATCAGTTGCGGTGCGATCACGCCAGCGACGCCATTGCCGCAGTCCACGACCACCTTGAGCTTTCTGGCCAGCCTCACGTCACTGACGATCCGCTGGAAATAGCGCTCCAGAATCGCTACCTGTTGCACATGCCCTGTGCCGAAGGTCAAGTCATTGGCCTGCAAGCGGCCGAGCAGCGCCTGGATCTGCTCGTTGGCCAGGGTGTCGCCGGCAATGACGATCTTGAAGCCGTTGTAGTCCGGGGGGTTGTGACTACCGGTGAGCATCACGCCCGACTTGCCGCCTAGTACGTGGGTGGCGTAGTACAGCGCCGGCGTGGGGACCAGACCGAGGTCGTTCACATGGCAGCCTGCCTCGACCAGGCCGCGGATCAGAGGCTCGACGAGCAGTGGGCCGGACAGGCGACCGTCGCGGCCCACGCTGACCTGGGGTTCGCCCATGGCCAGGCTCTGTGCGCCGACGGCGCGGCCTATCCAGTAGGCGGTATCGGCGTACAGCGTCTTGCCGACGATGCCGCGGATGTCGTAAGCGCGAAAGATACCTGGCGGCAAGTGGGCGCGACCCGCCGGGGCCATGTCGTTCATCTGGAAAACCCCATCAGTCAGAAGCGCTCGGTTGCAGGCGCACGCAGAGCGCTTGGACGAAGGTTGCGGCCCGGAGTTCGCCATCCGTGGCGATTTCGCTCATGTCCGGTTCAACGGGTGCCGGAATGACCAAAGCCACCGGCGCCGCGCTGGCTCTGGTCGAACGACTCGACGATCTCGAACTGCGCCTGTACCACGGGCACGAGCACCAGCTGGGCGATACGCTCACCGACTGCGATGGTGAAGGTGGTGGTGCCGCGGTTCCAGCACGACACCATCAGCTCGCCCTGGTAATCCGAATCGATCAGCCCAACCAGGTTGCCCAGCACGATGCCATGCTTGTGGCCCAGGCCCGAGCGCGGCAGCACCAGTGCGGCAAGACCCGGGTCGCTGATATGGATGGACAGGCCTGTCGGAATCAGGACCGTCTGGCCGGGTTCGAGCACCGTGTCTTGCGCGAGCAGGGCGCGCAGGTCCAGGCCGGCAGAGCCCGGCGTGGCGTATTGCGGCAACGGAAATTCGGTACCCAGGCGTGGGTCGAGGATCTTGGCTTGTAATGCGTGCATGTAACTTATTGAACCTGGTTGAGCCGTTCGGCGATGAAGGCAACCAGCTGGCGGGCGATCTTGCCCTTGCTGGTCTGCGCGAAGAGGGTCTGGTGCTGCTGGCGATCGATCACGGTCAAGGCGTTCTCTTCACTGTTGAAGCCGATGCTGGGGTTGGCCACATCGTTGGCGACGATCAGGTCGAGGTTTTTATCCTTGAGCTTGCGCGTGGCGTAATCGAGCAAGTGTTCGGTCTCGGCGGCGAAGCCGACACTGAAAGGGCGGTCGGTGCGACCGGCCAGGGTGGCAAGGATATCGGGATTGCGCACCATCTGCAGCAGCATGCCATCGCCAGTCGTGGGATCTTTCTTCAGTTTTTGTGGCGCTATCACCTCTGGGCGGTAGTCCGCCACCGCCGCCGACGCGATGAACAGGTCGCATGGCATGGCCGCCTCACAGGCCGCCAGCATGTCCCGCGCGCTGACCACGTCGATACGGCTGACCCGATCGGGGGTGGGCAGGTGCACGGGGCCGGTCACGAGGGTCACCCGAGCCCCGGCTTCGGCGGCCGCCTCGGCTAGGGCAAAGCCCATCTTCCCGGAGCTATGATTGGTGATGTAGCGCACCGGGTCGATGTTCTCCTGGGTGGGGCCGGCGGTGATCAGCACGTGCTTGCCGGTCAATGCCTGGCGCTTGAAGCTCTCGGCGGCGCACCAGGCCAGGTCGGTGGCCTCGAGCATGCGGCCCAGGCCTACGTCGCCACAGGCCTGGCTGCCCGAGGCAGGGCCGAACACCTGAATGCCGCGGCTCCTGAGCACTTGGAGGTTGGCCTGGGTGGCAGCGTCACGCCACATGGCCTGGTTCATGGCCGGGGCGACGGCAACGGTGGCATCGGTGGCCAGTACCAGGGTCGTCAACAGGTCATCGGCCATGCCCTGGGCCAGGCGTGCCATGAGGTCGGCGGTGGCCGGAGCGATCAGTACCAGGTCAGCCCATTTGGCCAGCTCGATATGGCCCATGGCCGCCTCTGCTGCCGGGTCGAGGAGGTCCAGGTGCACCGGGTGGCCGGACAGCGCCTGCAAGGTCAGCGGCGTGATGAATTCAGCGCCACCGCGGGTCATGACGACACGCACCTGGGCGCCGTGCTCCAGGAGTCGGCGGATCAGTTCGGCGCTCTTGTAGGCGGCGATGCCACCACCGACGCCAAGAACGATGCGCTTGCGATACAGCCGCTGCATAGGGTTGCCTTTTTCCAGTGAAAGCGGGCGGCGACAGAAACTGCGTGCGGCAGAACGTCGCATGTACGAGGGCAAATAGATTAACACAGGGCCGAAATGGGCCGCAGCAGGGGCAGGGCAGCGATGAACATCAGGGAATGGCCGGCTCAGGATCGGCCAAGGGAAAAGCTACTGCAGCGTGGGGCGGGGGTGCTGTCTGACGCCGAACTGCTGGCTGTGCTGCTGGGGTCAGGCGTTGCAGGGCGCAACGTGCTCGACCTGGCGCGTGGCCTGTTGGTGCG
Source organism: Pseudomonas sp. WSY_20 (assembly GCF_043104335.1). NCBI lineage: Bacteria > Pseudomonadati > Pseudomonadota > Gammaproteobacteria > Pseudomonadales > Pseudomonadaceae > Pseudomonas > Pseudomonas sp. WSY_20. The sequence goes on along the minus strand of NZ_JBICKP010000054.1, from coordinate 64,237 downwards.
CTTTGGCGGCTTACGGCCGTTTCTCGAGGCCGATCGGCGGGCGGTCTTGCGCGAGCCTGGCATAGGGGAGGTCAAATACGCACAGCTGCAGGCATTGCTGGAAATCGGTCGCCGCTACCTCAATGAAGGGATCACCCGCGCAGCGGCGTTGGAGGAACCCCAGGCCGTAAGGCGCTACCTCAAGGCCATGCTGCGCCATGAACCCAGCGAGGTGTTCGGTTGCCTGTTTCTGGACACCAAACACCGACCGTTGGCGTTCGAGATCCTGTTCAAGGGTACCATCGACCGAGCCAGTGTCTATCCGCGGGAAGTGGTGCGGCGTGCATTGATGCACAACGCCGCGGCGCTGATCCTCTGTCACAACCACCCTTCGGGCAACAGCGAACCCAGCAAAGAGGATGTGCACCTGACCCTTTCGCTCAAGCGTGGGCTGGCCTTGATCGATGTACGCGTGCTGGATCACATCATCATTGGCGACGGGGAGCCGCTGTCCATGGCCGAGCACGGGTGGGTCGTAGCTTAGGGCACGCCACCGCGAGCGCGGCGCAGTTCAGGATGACCTGTCATGACCGGGGGTAAGGGTGGCGCCTTCCCCGATCACCGCAACGCTCAAGCGTGATCGAGGCCTACTTGGTCACGCTCACCTTGCTGAAGTCCAGCCGGCCGAACGGGTTGACCTGATAACCCTCGACACCCTGACGCAGCAGGGCCGCCGCCGTCGGATGCGCCAATGGCACCCACAGCGCCTGCTGCTGGATCAGGGTCTGCGCCTGCTGGTACAGCCGGCTGCGCACGCTCTGATCATTGGTGGTGCGACCGGCACTGATCAGCTGATCCAGGCGATTGTCACAGAACCGCGCGAAGTTGGTCCCGGACTTGACCGCTGCACAGGAGAACTGCGGGGTGAGGAAGTTATCCGGGTCGCCGTTGTCGCCTGCCCAGCCCATGAACAGCAGGTCATGCTCGCCGGCCTTGGCGCGGCGGATGAGTTCGCCCCATTCGATCACCCGAATTTCAGCCTTGATGCCCACCTTGGCGAGATCAGCCTGCAGCATCTGCGCGCCCAGGCTGGGGTTGGGGTTGAGCAGGCTACCGGAAGGGCGTGTCCAGATCGTTGTGCTGAAGCCGTCCGCCAGACCGGCCTTGGCCAGCAGGGCCTTGGCTTTCTTCACATCCAGTGGGTAACCGGGCAGGTCCTTGGCATAGCTCCAGGTATTGGGCGGATACGGGCCATTGGCCGCAATCGCCGAGTCTTCGAAAACAGCTTTCACGTAGGCCTGTTTGTCGAAGGCCAGGTTGATGGCCTGGCGCACCTCTGGCTTGTCCAGTGGTGGGTGCTGGCTGTTGAGCGCGATGAATGCCGTCATGAACGCTGGCGTGCTGGCCACCTTGAGGCTGCTGTCCTGGCTGGCCTCGGCAATGTCCAGTGGCTTGGGCGACAGGGCTACCTGGCACTCGTTGCGCTTGAGTTTCTGCAGGCGCACGTTTGCATCGGTGGTGATGGCGAAGATTAGTGGGTCGACGGCTGGCTTGCCGGCAAAGTAGTCAGGGTTGGCGCGATAGCGCACCACCGCGTCCTTCTGGAACCGCTGGAAGACGAATGGCCCGGTGCCGATGGGTTGGCTGTTGAGTTTCTCGGGCGTGCCTGCCTTGAGCAACTTGTCGGCATATTCGGCTGAATAGATCGAGGCAAAGCCCATGCTCAGGGTGGCCAGGAAGGTCGCATCCGGGTGGGTAAGGGTAAAGCGCACGGTATTGGGCGCCGGCGCGTCGATCGTCTTGATCAGGCTGCCCAGTTGCAGCGACTGGGCATGGGGGTAGCCGCCGGGCGCTGTCTTGTGCCAGGCGTGAGCGGGGTAGAGCATGCGCTGGAAGCTGAACAATACGTCGTCGGCATTGAGCGTACGGCTGGGCTTGAAATAGGCAGTGGTATGGAATTTCACGTTGTCGCGCAGGGTGAAATCGTACACCAGGCCATCGGCCGACACCGTCCAGCTGGCGGCCAGGCTCGGCACCACCTTGCCTTTGCCTGCGTCGAATTCCACCAGGCGGTTCATCAGCACATCGGCCGTGGCATTGGTGGTGGTCAGCGAGTTGTACTGCACCACGTCGAAGCCTTCGGGGCTGGCTTCGCTGCAAACGCTCAGTGGCGCTGCCTGGGCTGCACCCACGGCAAGCAGGGAGGTGAACAATAAGGAAAGGGCGGCGGCACGCATGGTGGCTCCTTGGCTGTCAGTGGCCCATCTGCCAGTGCAGTCTGGAAAAGGCCTACCCTAGTGTGACTGCCAGAAAATGACCACACTCTTTTTTACAATATTGGCGACGAACGGTCGGCGCCTGATAGGGCCTTCGGTCATGCTGCTCGCGGCGGTTCGCCTCGGCTCGAATGTTGATCAGGTATTGTTGCAATCGAGTCTTTCTGGTATAAAGCAGCGCTCTTTTCTAGGGGCTCGGCCTGTCGCATCAGCGAATCCGGTCGATAAGACCTCCAGAATCACGGCGCCTCGGCGCCAAAGACTGAGAGATTAAGCGGCCAACCCATGCCGGGTTGGGCATGTGGTTTTAGAGGGCTGAGTCATGTCGAGAGTCTGTCAAGTTACTGGTAAGGGTCCAGTAACCGGGAACAACATTTCCCACGCAAACAACAAAACCCGTCGTCGTTTCCTGCCAAACCTGCAGCACCACCGTTTCTGGGTTGAATCCGAGAAGCGTTTCGTGCGTCTGCGCGTTTCCGCCAAAGGCATGCGCATCATCGACAAGCGCGGCATCGATGCCGTACTGGTTGACATCCGTAAAGCTGGCGCCAAGGTTTAAGGGAGAGCATCATGCGTGAATTGATCCGTCTGGTTTCGAGTGCCGGTACCGGCCACTTCTACACCACCGACAAGAACAAGCGCACCACCCCGGACAAAATCGAGATCAAGAAATACGATCCCGTTGTTCGCAAGCACGTGGTGTACAAGGAAGCCAAGATCAAGTAATTGATCGGCGACCTGAAAAAAACCCGCCTCTGAAGAGAGGCGGGTTTTTTTATGTCTGGCCGAAAGGGTCAGCTGGCCAGGGATCACTTCTGCTCGAACAATGCATAGATCTTGCGGCAAGGCTCCAGCACTTCCCATGTCCCTTTGAATCCGGCGGGGATGACGAACCGATCACCCGCACGCAGCGTCTTGCTGGCGCCCTGTTCGTCGCGCAGCACCGACACGCCCTGCACGATTTCGCAGTACTCATGCTCGGTGTAGTTGACCTCCCACTGGCCCACTTCCCCCTCCCAGACGCCAGCGGCGAACTGCCCGCAGGGGCTTGCATAGTGGTTGTACACGGCCTGGTCCGGCTCGCCTTTGAGCACTTTTTCGGCTGCGGGGCGATAGCGCTCGGCCTCGGTGATGGCCTGGGCGAAGTCGATGATACTGTCGATACTCATAAAGAGGCTCCTGCATGTTCAATAAAATTAACATCACTGGGCGTTTGAGCTGATAGTGTCAAATATATTGATAGTTTGAAAGCGCTGGTTTAGGGTATCGCATGCCTGTGTGCGCCTGTCGCACGCCCGGACCCCGACAACGCCTGCAAGTCCTCAGTGCAGCGTTGCACCTAAACAAGAGGAGGAGTTTCGTATGACCACCCTGACTCGTGCAGACTGGGAACAACGTGCCCAGCAACTGAAGATCGAAGGCCGCGCCTTCATCAACGGCGAATACACCGATGCCGCATCCGGTGAAACCTTCGAGTGCCTGAGCCCGGTCGACGGACGCTTCCTGGCCAAGGTTGCCAGCTGCGACCTGGCCGACGCCAACCGCGCGGTCGAAAACGCCCGCGCGACCTTCAACTCGGGCGTATGGTCACAGCTGGCCCCAGCCAAGCGCAAGGCCATCCTGATCCGCTTCGCCGACTTGCTGCGCAAGAACGTCGAAGAGCTGGCGCTGCTCGAAACACTGGACATGGGCAAACCGATCGGTGACTCCTCCAGCATCGATATCCCAGGCGCTGCCAATGCCATTCACTGGACAGCCGAAGCCATCGACAAGGTGTACGACGAAGTCGCTCCGACGCCGCACGATCAACTGGGCCTGGTCACACGCGAGCCAGTGGGCGTGGTGGGTGCCATCGTTCCCTGGAACTTCCCGCTGCTGATGGCGAGCTGGAAGTTGGGCCCAGCGTTGGCTACGGGCAACTCGGTCGTGCTCAAACCTTCCGAGAAGTCGCCGCTGACCGCTATTCGCATCGCTCAGTTGGCAGTGGAAGCCGGTATCCCAGCAGGTGTGCTGAACGTGCTGCCTGGCTATGGCCACACCGTGGGCAAGGCCCTGGCCCTGCACATGGATGTCGACACCCTGGTATTCACCGGTTCGACCAAGATCGCCAAGCAGCTGATGGTGTATGCAGGCGAGTCGAACATGAAGCGCATCTGGCTGGAAGCCGGTGGCAAGAGCCCGAACATCGTCTTCGCCGACGCGCCAGACCTTGAGGCCGCCGCCCAGGCTGCTGCCAGCGCCATCGCCTTCAACCAGGGTGAAGTGTGCACCGCAGGTTCGCGCTTGCTGGTGGAGCGCTCGATCAAGGACACCTTCCTGCCCATGGTGGTCGAGGCCCTCAAGGCCTGGAAGCCCGGCAACCCGCTGGACCCGCAGACCACCGTGGGTGCACTGGTCGATACCCAGCAGATGAATACCGTGTTGTCGTACATCGAGGCGGGTCACAAGGACGGCGCCAAGCTGCTGACCGGCGGCAAGCGGACGCTGGAAGATACCGGCGGCACCTACGTCGAGCCGACCATCTTCGACGGCGTGACCAATGCCATGAAAATCGCCCAGGAAGAAATCTTCGGCCCGGTACTGTCCGTGATTGCCTTCGACACGGCCGAGGAGGCGGTTGCCATCGCCAACGACACACCCTATGGGTTGGCGGCGGGCATCTGGACTTCGGACATTTCCAAGGCGCACAGGACGGCCCGTGCCGTACGCGCCGGCAGTGTCTGGGTCAACCAATATGATGGCGGCGACATGACCGCGCCATTCGGTGGCTTCAAGCAGTCGGGTAACGGCCGTGACAAGTCGCTGCACGCGCTGGAGAAGTACACCGAGCTCAAGGCCACCTGGATCAAGCTGTAAGCCCAGCGGCCCCTCGGCAGGTCGGCTTCCAAGGCCCTGGCGCGCTTTCGCGAGCTGAGCCGGGACTGAGCAAGCTCGACTGCCAGGCGCCTGACATTCCAATACTGGCCGGGGCGGCGCATACCGTCCCGGCTTCGTCATTTCTGCCGTACAAGAATGCTGCCTGGGAGGCCGTCATGCGTTGGGTAACCTATTTTGCCGTGCTGGCATCGGTGCTGAGCGTCGGGCTCGCATTGGGTGTGAGCATGCCGTTGGTGTCCTTGCGTCTGGAAGCCTGGGGTTATGGCAGCTTCGCCATTGGCGTCATGGCCGCCATGCCTGCCCTGGGCGTGCTGGCCGGCGCCAGCCTGGCCAGCCGGCTTGCCGGGTGGGTGGGCGTGCCTGCGGCCATGCGCCTGTGCCTGTGGGGCGGGGCATTGTCCATTGGCCTGTTGGCCCTGCTGCCAAGCTATCCGCTTTGGCTGGTGCTGCGGCTGTTGATCGGCATGGCGTTGACCGTGGTGTTCGTGCTGGGTGAGAGCTGGATCAATCAACTGGTGGTCGAGCAGTGGCGCGGACGGCTGGTGGCTCTGTACGGGAGTAGCTATGCGCTGAGCCAACTGGCGGGTCCGTTGGTGCTGGGCATGCTGGGCTCGGATGACGACTTCGGCTTCTGGGCGGCGACCGGCCTGCTGCTGGTATCGCCCTTGCTGTTGCTGGGCCGCGGGGGCGCGCCCTCTACAGAGGCTTGCAACGTCACCTTTGCCGACCTGTTCGCCTTCTGCAGAAGGCTGCCCGTAATCGCCTGGGCCATTGCGTTGTTCGCTTCGTTCGAAGCCATGATCCTGACCCTGCTGCCGGTGTACTGCCTGCAACAGGGCCTGAGCACGGAAATCGCGTTGTTCATGGTCAGTACGGTGGTGGTCGGCGATGCGGTGCTGCAGTTGCCCATTGGCGCACTGGCGGACCATATGTCGCGGCGCGCGCTGTTCACCGGTTGCGCGCTGGCATTGTTGGGGTCGAGCCTTGCCATCCCCCTGCTGTTGCACACCTGGGCCATCTGGCCTGTGTGGGTATTGTTCGGCGCTAGCGCTGGGGGGTTGTTCACCTTGTCGCTGGTGTTGATCGGCGAGCGCTATCGAGACGATGCCCTGGTGCGGGCCAATGCCCACGTGGCCCAGCTGTGGGGCATCGGTTGCCTGCTTGGGCCGTTGCTGGCCGGCGCAGGCAGCCAGTGGATCAGTGGGCATGCCTTGCCGCTGCTGATGGCAGCAGGCGCCGCTGGGCTTGTGGTGCTGACCCGGCGGCGCGGAGCGTTCGAGCCAGCGGCTGCGTGACGGTGCAGCGCTAGAGCATCTTTTCCAGCCCGACCGCCTTGCTGATCCAGGCATTGAATCGTCGCCACAGGCTACCAGGCTCTGACGTGAGCACCCGCCGCTGCCCATCTTCCTCGGTCACCCAGACCAGCTTGCCGGCCACGAGCTCAGGCTGATAGCTCAGGGCCGGTGCCATGCCCTGCACCGCCAGTGCACGGGTGTATTCGGCAAGTTCGGGGCTGTCGACCAATACGCCGACTTCGGTGTTCCACAGCACCGAGCGTGGATCGAAATTGAACGAGCCAATGAACGTCTTGTGACGGTCGAACACGATCGCCTTGCTGTGGAGGCTGGAGTTGGAGCTGCCATGGAAACTCAGTTTGCCCGCGCTGGGATCTCCGGGCTGGCGGCGCATTTCATACAGCTTCACCCCGTGCTCCAGTAGCGCCTTGCGGTAAGGTGCATAACCGCCGTGTACGGCAGGCACATCGGTAGCCTCCAGTGAGTTGGTCAACAGCTTTACCGAAATACCCGCGTCGGCACTCTGGGTGAGGTAAAGCAGCCCCGGTTCGCCGGGTACGAAATAAGCGGAGACCAGAATCAGCTCGTGACGCACATCGCGCAGGTCAGGGCCGAGTTGTCGGGTCAGCAGTAGCTGTGGATCAGGCTCGTCATCGGCCAGCACCTTGCTGGGGGCGTCCCATAGCGCCTGGGCATGAGCCCAGATGAGTTCGTTGCGCCAGGTGTCCAGTCGCGGCTGGGATTGGTAGGCCATCAAGCGGTCGTACAAGACCTTGCGCCGGGTTCTGGCTTCGGCCAGCGAGACTTCCAGCCGATGGCGGCTGGTACGCAGGTCGCCGGCATTGGGCTGGTGCCAGAGGAAATCGGTGATCGGGCGGCTCAGGGCGCTGTTCCAGTACTGATCGAAGCTGTGTCCCAACTGTTCTGCTATAGGGCCCACACCCAGCAGATCGATGTCGGTGAAGTTCAGGTTGGGCTCGGCATCGAAATACTCGTCGCCCAGGTTTCGCCCGCCGACGATGGCCATGCTGTTGTCCACCAGGAACAGCTTGTTGTGCATGCGTCGGTGCTGACGCGACAGATTGAGCAACCGGCCCATGGCGCGTGTGACCCCGGTGGCGCGCCCCAGGTGCAGGGGGTTGAACACACGGATCTGGATGTTCGGGTGGGCGGCGAGGGTGCCCATGATTGCATCCAGGCCGTCACTGGTGGTGTCGTCCAGCAGAATGCGTACGCGCACGCCCCGGTCGGCCGCCCGCAACAGCTCATGGACCAGGGCGCGGGTGCTGAGTCCGTCATGGACGATGTAGTACTGCACGTCGATGCTGGCCTGCGCATTGCGTATCAGCTCGGCGCGCGCCCGGAAAGCCTCGTTGCTGTTGGGGAGTAGGCGAAAGCCGGAACGGCCTTCATAAGGGGCTGCCTGGCGCAGCACCGAGCGGCCGAACGCCGAGCCATCGGCGGGCAGGGCTTGACTGGTTTGGCGCGGCGTATCGACGCTGGCGCAGCCGCAGACGCCGAGCAGCAGCGTCAGCAGCAAGGGTAGGGCTCGCTGGAGTTTCAACGGTGGATCGTCCTGTGCAGCAGGGCTTTGGGATTGGACAGTGGCGGGCAACGCAAAGTTACGTCGCGATGATGTCCTCGTCCAGCAAGCGTTGGGCGGTCTCACCAACCTTGCGCACCGCCGCCTCGATTTGCGCAGTGGGCCTGGCGGCGAAGTTCATGCGCAGGCAGTGACGGAACTTGCCGGAAGCGGAAAAGATGCTGCCCACGGCCACTTGTACGCCTTGCTCCAACAAGGCGTGATTGAGCTGCAAGGTATCGAAATGTTCCGGCAATTCCACCCATAGCATGAAGCCGCCTTGCGGACGGCTTACGCGGGTGCCTTGCGGAAAATACCGGGTCACCCAGTCGCTCATCAATTCACGGCTGCGTTGGTACTGGCTGCGCATGCGCCGCACATGGGGTTGGTAATGCCCGTTGGCGATGAAGTCCGCCACCGCCAATTGAGGCTGACTGGCGGTGCTGCCCGTGCTGATGTACTTCATGTGCAGGACCCGCTCCAGGTAGCGCCCAGGCGCTACCCAACCGACACGCAGGCCAGGGGCAAGCGTCTTGGAAAATGAACTGCACAACAGCACGCGGCCTTGCGTATCGAATGACTTGACCGTCCGTGGCCGAGGGTAGGTATAGGCCAGGTCACCGTAGACATCGTCCTCGAGAATGGCTACGTCGTAGCGCTGTGCAAGGTTCAACAGGGCCTTTTTACGAGCCTCAGGCATGATGTAGCCCAGCGGGTTGTTGCAACTTGGGGTGATCTGGATGAGCTTGATCGGCCACTGCTCAAGGGCCAGTTCGAGCGCCTCGAGGCTGATGCCTGTCACCGGGTCTGTGGGGATCTCCAGCGCCTTCATGCCCAGGCCCTTGAGCGTCTGCATGGCGCCATGGAAGCTGGGCGAGTCCACCGCAACGATATCGCCAGGCTCGCACACAGCGCGGATGCTGCACGACAGGGCTTCGTGGCAGCCTGTCGTCACCACCAACTCAGAGGGCGAGAGCCTGCACCCAGAGTCCAGGGCCAGGCGTGCCACCTGTTCACGCAAGGCCAGGTTGCCGTGGATATTGTCGTAATACAGCCCGGGCATGTCCTGGCGACGGCTGAGCCTGGCGAGGCTGCGCAACAGCGGCTTGAGGGTAGGGCTCTCGATGTCCGGCATGCCCCGTCCAAGCTGTATCACACCCGGTTGCGGGGTACTGCGCACCAGCTCCAGAACCTGCTCCCATTGGGAAATGTCCACCGGGCGCTGGGCGGGCCGGCTGACCGCCGGCAAGGCCGGCAGGTGGCGATGGTCGCTCACGAAGTAGCCGGACTTTGGCCGTGGCGAGACCATGCCACTGTCTTCGAGCATGCGGTAGGCCTGCTGCACGGTGCTCAGGCTCACCCCGTGCTCCACGCTCAGTGCCCGCACCGATGGCAGCCGCTGGCCGGGCCGATAGAGGCCCTGTTCGATACGCGCGCCGAGTACCTCGGCAAGGTTCAGGTAGAGCGTCACGTCATACTCCTGGGCTGCGCCGGTCAACGCACCATACAGATTGGCAGAAAAGGCAGCATTCAGTTACCTGCAAGCCCGATCTGTATCCAAATAATAACGCTTTTTTGGATCTGTATTGTCAGGCCGTGCACCCGGCATGCTGTCCCCACATTGTCATCGAAAGGGAGACAGCAGCGATGGGAAGCTTGAGCGATGTGCGCATCGAACAGTCGGTAGGCGAAAAAGAAGCCCTGCAGCGAAGCAAAACCCACGCTGCGCCCCAGGCGTTGAGCCGCTGGCGGCTGATGTTGCGCCGCTGGCACACCCGCAGGGCGCTGTTACAGTTGAGCGACCATGAACTGCGCGATGTGGGTCTCAGCTGGCAAGAGGCGCGCTCAGAAGGCTGCAAGCCTTTCTGGAAGCCGTGACTGCTTTCACACCAGCTCCTTGAGCCTGTGCCACAGCATGCCCAAGGCCAGTAAAGGTGAGCGCAAGTGCTTGCCCCCTGGGAACGTCATGTGTGGCACCTTTGCAAACAAGTCGAAACGCCCGCTTTGCTGGCCGCTGATGGCTTCCCCGAGCAGGCGGGCGGCCAGGTGAGTAGCGTTCAGCCCGTGGCCTGCGTAGGCCTGGGCGTAGTAAACGTTCGGCTGATCAGGCAGGCGGCCCACCTGGGGCAGGCGGTTGGCGCCGATCCCGATCATGCCGCCCCACTGGTAATCGATGCGTACGTCGGCCAGCTGAGGGAACACGCGCAGCATCTTGGGCCGCATGTAGGCGGCGATATCCTTTGGATCGCGCCCGGAATAATGGCAAGCGCCGCCGAACAGCAGCCGGTGATCTGCGCTCAGGCGGTAGTAGTCCAGCGCCACGCGCTGGTCGCACACGGCCATGTTCTGTGGCAACAGCGAGCGTGCACGCGCTTCACCCAGCGGCTCGGTGGCGATGAGGTAACTGCCGGCGGGCAATACCTTGCCGCCCAGCTCACCGTTCAAACCATTGAGGTAGGCGTTGCAGCACAGGACCAGCGTTTGCGCCCGGACCCGGCCCTGGGCGGTGTGTACCTGCACCTGCGGGCCATAGTCGATGCGGGTCACCTCGGACTGCTCGTGGAGTTTCACACCCAGGCGCGCGGCTGCCGCGGCTTCGCCCAACGCCAGGTTAAGGGGGTGCAAGTGGCCAGAGCCCATGTCCACCAGCCCGCCTGCATAGCGCTGCGAGCCCACCACATCGTGAATGTCATCCTTTGCGACCAGCCGCAGTTCGTGGGCGTAACCCAGGCTGCGTAAGTGTTCGGCCTCTTCGGCCAGGCCCGCCATTTGCGCCGGCTTGTTGGCCAGGTCGCAATAGCCCCAGGTCAAGTCGCAGGCGATGGCGTGCCGCGCTACACGATCGCGCACGATCTGCACGGCCTCCAGCCCCATCAGTTGCAAGTCGCGAACGCCCTGCTCGCCGATGACCGGCAGGAACTGCTCCAGACCATGGCCGACCCCGCGGATCAACTGCCCACCGTTGCGCCCACTGGCGCCCCAGCCGATCTTGCGCGCTTCGAGCAGGATCACCGAGAAGCCACGCTCGGCCAACTCCAGGGCCGTGTTCAAACCGGAGTAGCCACCACCGACGATGCACACATCGGCGGTGTGCTCGCCTTGCAGATAGGCATGATCAGGGTGAGGCGCGCTGCTGGCGGCGTAGTAAGAAGCGGCATGCTGCGCGCTGTGGATCATTGGACGAGTCCTAGTGCGTGGGCTGGAACGGGAGAATAAGCCGCAGGCCCAGGGCGGGCAACCGGCCTATAATGGGCGGACCTTTTCAACCTGTGCCTCGTCATGTCCTGCGACCGCCACAAGATCCACTTCCTGCGCGAACTCATCCCTTCGTTCGAATGCGAGCCTGGCTGCCATGACTGCTGCGGGCCGGTTACCACCTCGGCGCAAGAGATGGCTCGGCTGCCGCGCAAATCCCAGGCCGAACAGGACGCTGCCCTGGAGCGCCTGGACTGCGTGCATCTGGGGCCCCAGGGCTGCACGGTATATGAAGAGCGGCCACTGATCTGTCGCCTGTTCGGTACCACCCCACGACTGGCCTGCCCGCGTGGTCGTGGGCCCGAACCCATGATCGACCCTGCGGCCGAGCAACTGGTGCACCAGTTCATTGCCACCACCCGGCAAGTGCTGGTCTAGGCGTTTGCGGTAGGGCCCGGCGTCAGTCCGGGATCGGCAGGCAGAGACTTTCCTTCACCTCCTCCATCACGATGTAGCTTTTGGACTCACGCACGTGGGGCAGCTTGAGCAGGATGTCGCCAAGCAGCTTGCGATACGAAGCCATTTCCGAAATGCGCGCCTTGACCAGGTAGTCGAAGTCGCCGGAAACCAGGTGGCATTCGAGCACGTGCGGCAGCTTCAGGACTGCCCGGCGAAACTCCTCGAAGGTATCGCCAGACTTGTAGTCCAGGCTGATTTCCACGAAGACCAGCAGGCTGCCCTTGAGGTGCTGTGGGTTCAGGCGGGCGTTATAGCCCATGATGATGCCTTCACGTTCCAGCCGGCGCACGCGCTCGGTGCACGGCGTGGTGGAGAGGCCGACCTTCTCGCCCAGTTCGGTGAAGGAGATACGCCCGTCGCTCTGCAGGATGCGCAGGATGTTCCGGTCGATCTTGTCCAGCTCACGCTTACTTTGATGCTGGGTTCTCATAGGGGATGCCCCTCCGTAAAAGGCCATTGTGCCGAGAATTCTCGCCAATAATAGGCTTTTATATAGTGAATTGCACTGCTCTCGAATTCCTATACTTCGCCCATCAATGGCAGTCCAACAACACACCGCGGCAGGCCGCGAGGGGAAAGAAACGATGCGAGTTCTGGTACTTGGTAGCGGCGTGATCGGAACCGCCAGTGCCTATTACCTGGCCCGGCAAGGGCTCGAAGTGACGGTGGTGGACCGCCAGCCAGCGGTGGCCATGGAAACCAGCTTTGCCAACGCCGGCCAGATCTCGCCTGGCTATGCCTCGCCGTGGGCGGCGCCGGGGGTGCCTCTGAAAGCCGTTAAATGGCTGCTCGAGCGCCACGCTCCGCTTGCCATCAAGCTGACCGGTGACGTAGACCAGTACCTGTGGATGGCCCAGATGCTGCGCAACTGCACGGCCAACCGCTATGCCGTGAACAAGGAGCGCATGGTGCGGTTGTCCGAGTACAGCCGCGACTGCCTCGACGAACTGCGCGCCGAAACCGGAATCGCGTACGAGAATCGTAGCCTGGGCACCACCCAGCTGTTCCGTACCCAGGCCCAGGTCGATGCAGCTGCCAAGGATATCGCCGTGCTTGAGCAATCAGGCGTGCCTTATGAATTGCTCGACCGCGATGGCATCGCCCGTGTCGAACCTGCCCTGGCCAGTGTGAAGGGCATTCTCGCCGGCGCCCTGCGCCTACCCAACGACCAGACCGGCGATTGCCAGTTGTTCACCACCAAACTGGCAGAAATGGCCCGCAACCTGGGCGTGGAATTCCGCTTCGGGCAGGACATCCAGCGCCTGGATCATGCAGGTGACCGCATCAACGGTGTCTGGATCGATGGCAAGCTCGAAACCGCCGACCGCTACGTGCTGGCATTGGGCAGCTATTCGCCGCAGATGCTCAAGCCCCTGGGCATCAAGGCGCCGGTCTATCCGTTGAAGGGCTACTCCCTGACCGTACCCATCACCAACGGTGACATGGCGCCTGCCTCGACCATCCTCGACGAAACATACAAGGTCGCCATCACCCGTTTCGACAACCGTATTCGTGTTGGAGGTATGGCTGAGATCGCCGGCTTCGACCTGTCGCTCAACCCCCGCCGACGCGAAACACTGGAGATGATCGTCAACGACCTTTATCCTCGCGGCGGTGATTTGAGCAAGGCCAGTTTCTGGACTGGGCTGCGTCCCGCGACGCCAGACGGTACCCCCATCGTGGGTGCAACCGCCTTCCGTAACCTGTTCCTCAATACAGGTCACGGCACGCTGGGCTGGACCATGGCCTGTGGCTCGGGTCGTCTGCTGGCTGACCTGATCGCGCGCAAGAAACCGCAGATCAGTGCAGAGGGGCTGGACATCTCGCGCTATGGCAGTAGCCGCGAAGTGGCCCGTCACGGGCATGGTTCGCCTGCCCATCAGCAGTAAGCCATCCATTGGGGTATTCGCCGGTGACCTGCGAATGCCCCAGCTTCGATTTCAACCCGTATGACTTATAAGGCAGCCGCATGCGCCCCGCCCGTGCCCTGATCGACCTCCAGGCCCTGCGCCACAATTACCGTCTCGCCCGCGAACTGACCGGTGCCAAGGCGCTTGCCGTGATCAAGGCCGACGCCTACGGCCATGGTGCTGTGCGCTGCGCGTTGGCGCTCGAGCCCGAAGCGGACGGGTTTGCCGTGGCCTGCATCGAGGAGGCGCTGGAGCTGCGTGCGGCCGGCATCAGGGGCCCGGTCCTGCTGCTGGAGGGCTTCTTCGAGGCCAGTGAGCTGCCGTTGATCGTCGAACATGACCTGTGGTGCGTCGTGCATTCGGCCTGGCAATTGGAGGCCATCGAGAAAAGCCCGCTGGCCAGCCCGCTCACCGTCTGGCTCAAGCTCGATACCGGCATGCACCGTGTAGGGCTGCATCCCAAGGACTATCGCGATGCCTATGAGCGCCTGCTGGCCTGCGGCAAGGTAGGGCGCATTGTGCTCATGAGCCATTTCGCCCGTGCCGATGAGCTGGGTGCGCAGGCCACGGCCGAGCAGATTGCCGTTTTCGAAACCGCGCGCCAGGGCTTGGCAGCAGAGTGCAGCCTGCGCAACTCTCCAGCCGTGCTGGGTTGGCCCCAGGCAGCCGGTGATTGGGTGCGCCCAGGGCTGATGCTCTACGGCGCAACGCCGTTCGATATGCCTCAAGCTCAGGCCCAACGCTTGCAGCCGGTCATGACACTGCAGTCGCGGGTCATCAGTGTGCGGGAGCTGCCGGCCGGCGAGCCGGTGGGTTACGGCGCCACGTTCGTCAGCACGCGGCCCACCCGTGTAGGCGTGGTCGCCATGGGCTACGCCGACGGTTACCCTCGCCAGGCGCCCAACGGTACGCCGGTCATCGTTGCTGGCAACCGGGCGCCGCTCATCGGTCGCGTGTCGATGGACATGCTGAGCATCGACCTGACCGACGTGCCGCAGGCGACCGTCGGCAGCCCAGTCGAACTATGGGGCAAGCAGGTCCATGCCGCTGAGGTGGCGAGCCAGGCCGGTACCATTCCTTACCAGATCTTCTGCAATCTCAAGCGGGTGCCCCGAGCATACATTGGGGACTAGGGCGTCAGGCGGGTGGTGTGTTGTAAATACTGAACGGCGTTGCCATGATATCGTTCACATCCACCCGCATACCCGTCTCAGGAGGCTCCAGCTTTGGACGTCGGCGAACGACTGCAAGCCATCCGCACGCTCAAGGGCCTGTCCCAGCGTGAACTCGCCAAGCGCGCAGGGGTTACCAACAGCACCATCTCGATGATCGAGAAAAACAGTGTGAGCCCGTCGATCAGTTCGCTGCGCAAGGTACTGAGCGGCATTCCCATGTCCATGGTCGAGTTCTTTTCCGTGGAGCTCGAACCCGAGAGCCCTGCGCAGATCGTCTACAAAGCCCACGAACTGATCGACATCTCCGATGGTGCGGTGACCATGAAGCTGGTTGGCAAATCGCACCGCAACCGTGCCATCGCTTTTCTGACCGAGGTGTACCCGCCCGGCGCCGACACCGGTGCCGAAATGCTGACCCATGATGGCGAAGAGACTGGCATTCTGCTTGAAGGCCGCCTGGAATTGGTGGTCGGTACCGAGCTGTTCATTCTCGAAGCAGGCGACAGCTATTACTTCGAAAGCACCCGCCCGCACCGTTTTCGCAACCCGTTCGAACAGCCAGCACGCTTGATCAGCGCCGCCACCCCCTCGAACTTTTGATCCAGCGCAGTGCATTGACGCGTCAATACCCCTTTCCTGTGTAGGGTCGTTTCCCGGCTTCGGGCTTGCCGTTATACTTTTCGGCGCTCGAGGATCCGTGGCCGCGAGCATGATTAGCCACCATGAGGGTGTTCGCGTGAATCAAGTCAAGAAGATGCTGGCCATCCCGGCCGCCGTACTGGCCCTGTGGGCAATTACCGCTACCGCTGCGACCAATGACGATATCGCCAAGCGCCTGGAACCGGTCGGTAAGGTGTGTATCCAGGGCCAGGAATGCAAGGGCATGGCCGTGACCGCCAGCGCTGGCGCCGGGTCTGCCAGAACGCCCGACGACATCATCGCCAAGCATTGCACGGCCTGCCATGGCACGGGCCTGCTCGGCGCGCCGAAAGTGGGCGACAGCGCAGCCTGGAAGGAGCGTGCCGACCACCAGGGTGGGTTGGATGGCATCCTGGCCAAGGCCATCACGGGCATCAACGCCATGCCGCCCAAGGGCACCTGCGCGGATTGTTCGGATGATGAGCTAAAGGCCGCTATTGAGAAGATGTCTGGCCTGTAAGTTACTGCAATGTGCTGCGTAGCAGTCCCAGTATTCTAGCTTCGCATCTTGCCTTGCCGGGGCCGCTTCGCGGCCCATCGCGGCGCGAGGCCGCTCCCACACGGGGGGCGCTGGCCCTTAGAGGCGGTGAAAGGCAGTTGCTCCTGCAATCGCGCTACTTCAGCCATCCCACGATCACAGGAGCGGCCTCGTGCCGCGATGGGCTGCGCAGCAGCCCCGGAGATGTGAGCACTATCGCTAATTGCCGGGGCCGCTCCTACAGGCACCGCGTACGCTTATACCTTCGCTGAGCCTGAAGGCCACCGAATTGTCGAGTGGCTGCCAGTGCTTGTCCAATTGTCTGCGCCTTCCGCTTCCCGCCCAGGCAACCAACCATTCCACCTGCCTGTCGAACCTCCTGAACCCAAGCACGAACCAGGAGGCCTCGATGCACCTCAGTTCCATCGACCAGGCCGTCGAACAGGTCCTGTCCCGCCTGCCAACCCATATCCACATGGGCCTGCCGCTGGGCCTGGGCAAACCCAATGCGTTCGTCAACGCACTTTATGCCCGCATCCGTGAGTTGCCCGAACGCCGTCTGACCATCTATACAGCCCTCTCCCTGGGGCGACCAGCGCTGGGTGATGGCTTGCAGCAACGCTTGCTCGAGCCCTTCGTCGAGCGCGTGTTCGGCGACTACGAAGAGCTTCACTATCTGGCCGACCTGCGCAATGACAGCCTGCCGCCGAACATTCGCGTAGAACAATTCTTCATGCAGCCCGGCAGCCTGCTTGCCAGTGAGTCGGCTCAACAGGATTACGTCAGCAGCAACTACAGCCATGCCGCGCGAGACATCAATGCCAAGGGTCTGAACCTCATCGCCCAGCTGGTGG
Source organism: Pseudomonas sp. WSY_20 (assembly GCF_043104335.1). Classification (NCBI taxonomy): domain Bacteria; kingdom Pseudomonadati; phylum Pseudomonadota; class Gammaproteobacteria; order Pseudomonadales; family Pseudomonadaceae; genus Pseudomonas; species Pseudomonas sp. WSY_20. The sequence continues at coordinate 47,398 of NZ_JBICKP010000054.1, read as the reverse complement.
CGGCTACGCCGGAGCGGCCTGTCCATCTGAGCCTGGCCTGCAACCCGGACATCACCCTGGACCTGTTACCCATGGTCGAACGCCGCCGTGCCGCCGGCGAGACCATTCTCATGCTGGGTCAGGTGCATGCGCAGCTGCCCTACATGCCCGGTGATGCCGAACTGCCAATGGATGCGTTCGACCTGTTGCTGGACGAAGCCGAGCAGCGCCAACTGTTTTCAACGCCCAACATGCCGGTCACCATACAGGACCACTGCATCGGCCTGCATGCCAGCAGCCTGGTGCGCGACGGCGGCACCCTGCAGATCGGGATTGGTGCCATGGGCGACGCGGTTGCCGCCGCGCTGCTCGCCCGCCAGAGCGATAACGTTGCCTACCGTGCAGCGCTCGACGGCCTTGGCGCGGGCACCACGCAGGCACTGATCGAGCGGGAAGGGGGGCTCGCGCCCTTCGAACAGGGGCTGTATGGCTGTAGCGAGATGTTCGTCAACGGGCTGTTGGCGCTGGCCGAGGCGGGCGTGCTGCGGCGTGCTGTGGATGACCGGGGAGTGATCCTGCACGGGGGGTTCTTCCTCGGCCCGCAAGCGTTCTACCAGCGCTTGCGCGACATGACCCTTGAGCAGCGCGCACGGTTTGCCATGACCGGGATCAATTTCGTCAACGAGCTCTACGGTGACGAACAGCTCAAGCGTCGCCAGCGACAAGACGCACGCTTTATCAATACGGTGTTCGGCATGACCCTGCTCGGTGCGGGTGTGGCCGATCAGCTCGAAGACGGGCGAGTGTTGAGCGGGGTAGGTGGGCAGTACAACTTCGTCGCCCAAGGGCACGCGCTGGAAGGTGGCCGCTCGATACTGCTGCTGCGCAGTTGGCGCGAAGCGGGCGGCGAGGTGTCGTCGAACATCTTCTGGAACTACGGCCATTGCACCATTCCCCGCCACCTGCGCGATATCGTGGTGACCGAATATGGCATCGCCGACCTCAGGGGGCAGACCGACAGCGAGGTCATTGCGCGATTGCTTGCGGTGTGTGACGCCCGGTTCCAGCAGAGCCTGATCGTGCAGGCCAAAAACGCTGGCAAATTGGCGGAAGATTTTCAGCTCGACAGGCGTTTTGCCGATAACACGCCGCAGCGCCTGGCCGCGGTCCAGGCACAGCACCCACAGCTGTTCCCGGAATACCCCATGGGGACCGATTTCACGGTTGAAGAGCAGGACTTGCTACGGGCACTGAACTGGTTGAAAAGCAAGTTCAAGCTCAGCGAGGCGCTCGAACTGGGCAAGGCCACGCTGGAGGCGCCAGAGCCGCAAGGGTATGAGCGGCATCTGGCACGGATGCAACTTGACCAGCCTCAGGGGCTAAAAGAAGCGCTGTACCAACGGTTGCTGTTGGCGGGCCTGGCGGCGACTTGAAACCGGCAGGGGGCTGCCACGCAGCCCCCTGTGCCCGGATGCGAGCGAGCCGGTGCCGCATCACTCGATGAAGCTGACCACACCGCCTTCCAGCGATTTCACTCGCGCCAGCGACTCCACGCGATAGCCTTGGCGATCCAGCTCAGCGCGCCCGCCCTGGAACGATTTCTCGATCACGATCCCCAGGCCTACCACGGTCGCCCCGGCCTGCTTGATGATCGATATCAGCGCCTGGGACGCCTTGCCGTTGGCCAGGAAGTCATCCATCACCAGCACCCGATCGCTGCTGCTCAGGTGGCGCGGCGAAATGGCCACGGTGTTCTCGGTCTGCTTGGTGAACGAATACACAGAAGCCGTCAGCAGGTTTTCGGTGAGGGTCAGCGACTGGTGCTTGCGCGCGAAGATCACCGGCACGCCCAGCTTCAACCCGGTCATCACCGCAGGCGCGATGCCCGACGCCTCGATGGTGACGATCTTGGTCACGCCGGCATCGGCGAACAAGCGGGCGAACTCGTCACCGATCAGCTGCATCAGCGCCGGGTCGATCTGATGGTTGAGAAACGCATCGACTTTGAGAACCTGGTCGGAAAGCACGATGCCTTCTTCGCGAATCTTCTGATGCAGTGCTTCCACTATGGTATTCCTCGGAACAGAAATGGCCGCAAACAGCGGCAGTGTTTAAGAGTAATGGTTGATCAGCGTTTGAGCATCGCCCGGATGTCGGCCAGGGCATTGTTGCCGCGTGCGGCCTTGACCTCGACCGGTGCATCGTCCAGCCCTTCCCAGGACAGGTCTTCGGGGGGCAGTTCGTCGAGGAAGCGACTGGGCGTGCAGTCGATGATTTCCCCGTATTGCTTGCGTTTGGCGGCGAACGTGAACGCCAGCGTCTGGCGTGCGCGGGTAATACCCACATAAGCCAGGCGGCGCTCTTCCTCGATGGTGTCGGCCTCGATGCTGGAGCGGTGAGGCAGGATCTCCTCCTCCATGCCCATGATGAACACGTAGGGAAATTCCAGGCCCTTGGACGCGTGCAGGGTCATCATCTGCACACCGTCGGCGTTTTCTTCCTCTTCCTGCTGGCGCTCGAGCATGTCGCGCAGCACCAACTTGCCGATGGCGTCCTCAATGGTCATGTCACCCTCTTCGTCCTTCTCGAGGGTGTTCTTCAGCGCTTCGACCAGGAACCAGACGTTGCTGATGCGAAACTCCGCGGCCTTGTCGCTGGCGGTCTGCTGGCGGATCCAGTTTTCGTAGTCGATGTCGCGGATCATTTCATGCAGGGCGGCTATGGGGTCGTCCAGCGCCACCTTGTGGCGCACGCCGTCCAGCCAGTGCTTGAAGCGCTGCAGGCGCTCGGTGTAGCGCGCATCCAGGTGCTCGCCCAGGCCCAGTTCCTCACTGGCGGCATACATCGAAATGCCCCGGCCGGTGGCATAGTTGCCGAGCTTTTCCAAGGTGGTCGAGCCGATTTCCCGGCGCGGCACGTTGATGACACGTAGGTAGGCGTTGTCGTCGTCAGGGTTCACCAGCAGGCGCAGATAGGCCATGAGGTCCTTGACTTCCTGGCGGCCAAAGAAGCTGTTGCCGCCGGAAAGACGGTAAGGCACCTGGTGGTGCTGCAACTTCAGCTCGATCAGCTTGGCCTGGTAGTTGCCGCGGTAGAGGATGGCGAAATCGCTGTAGGGACGGTTGGTGCGCAGGTGCAGCGTGAGGATTTCCATCGCTACGCGCTCGGCCTCGGCATCCTCGTTCTTGCAACGTATCACCCGGATCTCGTCGCCCACGCCCATCTCGCTCCACAGCTGTTTCTCGAACGCGTGCGGGTTGTTGGCGATCAGCACGTTGGCGCAGCGCAGGATGCGGCTGGTGGAGCGGTAGTTCTGCTCCAGCATGACCACTTTCAGTGAGGGATAGTCCTCCTTGAGCAGCATCAGGTTCTCGGGGCGCGCGCCGCGCCAGGCGTAGATCGACTGGTCGTCGTCGCCCACCACGGTGAACTGGTTGCGCATGCCGATCAGCATCTTCACCAGCAGGTACTGGCTGGCGTTGGTGTCCTGGTATTCGTCCACCAACAGATAACGCACGCGATTCTGCCAGCGCTCGAGCACCTCGGGGTGTTCCTGGAACAACTTGACCGGTTGCAGGATCAGGTCGTCGAAGTCCACGGCGTTGAACGCCTTGAGCGTGCGCTGATAGTGGGTGTAAACGACCGCAGCGGTCTGCTCGCGCGGGTTGCGTGCTTTCTCCAGGGCCTCGGGAGGCAGGATCAGGTCGTTCTTCCAGGCACCGATCATGTTCTTGATTTCGTCGATGCCGTCGTCGCCGGAGTACTCTTTCTGCATGATGTCCGACAGCAGGGCTTTGATATCCGACTCGTCGAAGATCGAAAAACCAGGCTTGTAGCCCAGGCGTTCGTGCTCCTTGCGGATGATGTTCAGGCCCAGGTTGTGGAACGTGCAGACCGTCAGCCCTCGGCCTTCACCCGGACGCAGCAGGCTGGCAACCCGCTCCTTCATCTCGCGGGCGGCCTTGTTGGTGAAGGTCATGGCCACGATGTACTGGGCGCGAATACCGCAGTTCTGGATGAGGTGGGCAATTTTGCGCGTGATGACGCTGGTCTTGCCCGAACCTGCACCGGCGAGCACCAAAAGAGGGCCGCCGACATAGTCACGGGCTTCCTGCTGCCGGGGATTGAGTCGGGACATGCTAGAAACCGGGGGTCGCCAGAAAATAGCCGCGCATTCTAACAGGCATGCGTGTTCATGGCGTGACCGTCTGACGTTCGAGTCAGACTTTCGAAACGATCATTAGCGCCGCTAATGCTTGCGCCTGAAAAAATCGTATTTGCTGGTTTGTCTGCTTTCGCGCAGGATGCACGACAAAATACATCGGACCAGGCTGTTAAAAGGCGCGCTTACAAGTGAAAATCATTTCCATTGAATGCGTCGGCCTGTTCATCGGTCTACGTTGCATCGTCGAGCCTTAAGGAGCCGTCTTGTCCGCGCCTGTCGAACCTATGCGTTTGCTGCTGTTGGCCAGTGAGCCCGAGTGGGCGGCCTTGCTGCACGCGTGCATGCCTGCCTTGAAGGGCGCGGCCGTACTGCTCACGGCACCCGACTGGGATGCCGTCGACAGTCTGTTCAGCCGCGACCGGCAGGCCGTGGTGCTGACCACGCCGGCGTTGCAGCCAGCACCCGGTCGTTGTGACCTGCCGACCATCCTGCTGTTGCACAGCGAGCCAGAGGCGGCGCCCAGCGGCGTCAGCGACTGGCTGGTGAGCGACCAAGTCAATGTCGACAGCCTGCGTCGCTGCCTGCGTCACGTGCGTGAGCGAGGTGTACTGGTAGCCACCCTGCAACGCTTGGCCGAGCAAGACCCTTTGACCGGCATCGCCAACCGCCAGGGCTTCCAGGCCTTGCTGGCCACGCGCCTGGCCGACCATGACGGGCGCGGCGTCGCCCTGGGGCATCTGGACCTGGACAACTTTCGCCATGTCAATGACGCCCTGGGGCACCAGAGTGGGGATCACCTCATTCTGCAGGTGGTGCTACGTCTGAAGCATCAACTCGAAGCAGGCGACCAGCTGGCACGCCTGGGCAGTGACGAGTTCGCCTTGCTGATCGACACCCGCCGCGACCCAGGGCGTGCCGAGTGGATGGCCGAGCGCATCGTCGAGGCATTGGCCGAGCCCTACTGGGTCGATGGCGAAAGCCTGCTGCTCGGCTGCAGCCTGGGCCTGGCCCACGCGCGCGCCCAGAGTGGCGCCGACCCGCTGATGTGGCATGCGCACATCGCCATGCGTCAGGCCAAGGCCACCCAGGGCTGTACCTTCCATGTCTTCAACGAGCGCATCAATCGCCACGCACGCAGCCTGGCCGATCTCGAAAGCGAGCTGCGCCGGGCCTTGCGCCGTGACGAGCTGGAACTTCACTATCAGCCGCGCTTGAACCTGGCTGATGGGCGGATCGTCGGTCTCGAAGCGCTGGTGCGCTGGCGCCACGCCGAACGGGGCTTGCTGCCGCCCAGTGAGTTCGTGCCATTGGCCGAGCAAAGCGGGCTGATCGTGCCGCTGGGTTACTGGGTCATCGCCCGTGCCCTGCGCGACATGCAGGCCCTGAACACACAGGGGCTTGCGCCGTTGCACATGGCGGTCAACCTCAGTTTCCGGCAGTTTCAGGACAGCCAGTTGCTGGCAACCTTGAGCCGGCTGATCGCCGAGTACGGTGTCGATGCCCACTGGCTGGAATTCGAGCTGACCGAAACGGCCGTGATGCGGCGCAATGAGCGGGTGCGTCAGACCATGGATGCACTGGGGCGCCTGGGCGTGCGCTTCTCGCTGGACGACTTTGGCACAGGGTTCTCTTCGTTCGTGCACCTCAACAGCCTGCCGATCACCTTGCTCAAGGTGGACCGCAGTTTCGTTGCGCAGATGGATATGCGCGAAGAGAACCGCAAGCTGGTGCACGCCATGATCAACCTGGCCCACAATCTCAACCTCGAAGTGGTGGCCGAGGGCGTCGAAAGCGAAGCGCAATTGGCCTTGCTGCGCGGGTTTGGCTGCAACCAGATACAGGGTTTCCTGGTCAGCAAGCCCCTGCCGGTAAACGCGCTGATCCCGTTCCTGCTGCAGTCGTCACACCGCCAAGTGGGGGTTGCAGGCTAGCTGTCCGCCCCTCTGGCCAATCGGCAAAGCCACCTCAATGGGTTGAAATCAGGCAGATGTGGCCGTTGCGGCGCGTGTTCCGGCGTGGCGCAACAGCCGCCGCATCCGCCATTCGAAGCCGAAGGTCAGCGCCACCGAGGCGCACGCCAGCCCCAAGGCCAGCCCCCACCAGACGCCCACCGCGCCCCCGCCAAAGACGAAAGTGAACAACCAGGCGCTGGGTGCCCCGATGAGCCAGTAGCACACCAGCCCGATCAGGAACGTAGTCTTGGCGTCTTTCAGTCCACGAATAGAGCCCATGGCGATGGTCTGCACGCCATCGAACAGCTCGAACCAGGCGGCTACCATCAGCAGCTGGACCGCCAGCTGGAAGATGGCGGCAAATGCCGGGTCGGCCCTGTCGATAAACAGCCCTACCAATGCGTCTGGCAGCAACCAGAACAGCGCAGCGAAGGCGAACATCAGCATGGCCCCGAAGCCGATCCCCACCCGGCCAGCGCTGCGCGCGGCGAGCAAGTTGCCCGCACCGTAGTAATGGCCTACGCGCATGGTCACGGCATAGGACAGGCCAGTGGGCACCATGAAGGCGGTCGACACGATCTGCAGGGCGATTTGGTGCGCGCCCAACTCGGTACTGCCCAGTACGCCCATGCACAGCGCCGCAAAAGCGAACAGCCCTACTTCCACCATGTAGGTGCCGCCGATCGGCAGGCCCAGCCGCCACAGCTCGCCCAACGCTGGCAGCGATGGCCGCGACAGGCCCTTGCGCAGCGGGTAGGCGGCATAAGCCGGGTGCCAGCGGATGTACAGCGCCAGGGCAATGGCCATGCCCATCGAGACCACCGCAGTGACCAGGCCGATGCCCATCAGACCAAGCTTGGGCAGGCCGAACATGCCTTCGATCAGCGCAACGTTCAGCAAGTAGTTGAGTACGGTGCCTACCAGGCTGATGACCATCACCGGCGTAGAGCGGCCCAGGGCGCTAGTGAAGCCACGCAAGGCCATGAAGGTCAGGTAGCCCGGCAACGCCAGCGGCAGCAGGGTGAGAAACTCGGCCGCCGAGGCGACGTTGTCAGGCTGCTGCCCGAAAAGCAGCAGCACAGGTTCGAGGTTCCACAGCACCAGCGCCGCGAACAAGGCCAGGCCCCAGGCCAGCCACAAGCCGCTTTGCGCCAGCCGTGTGGCGCCCTCGATGTCATTGGCGCCTCGGCGGAAGGCTACCAGGGTGCCGACCGCCGCGATGACGCCCAGGCAGAAGATGGACACGAACGAATAGCCCGCCGCGCCCAACCCGCCACCGGCCAAGGCCTGCGGGCTGATGCGTGCCATCATCAGGGTGTCGGTCAGTACCATGAGCATGTGCGCCAGCTGCGAGGCGATCAGCGGGCCTGCCAAACGCAGTAATGCCTTGAGCTCGTGGGTAGGTGCGACGTGCATGGATGTGATCCTTGGCGAAGACGGTGGCTGACGAAGGGCGATTCTGAAGCTTGGGTCAGCTTTTAACAAAAGGATAAATGCGATCATTGGCATGAGTTTTAATCATGGCGATATTATGCGCAGGTCGCCGTATCTCCGCCGAACAAGGAACCTCATGACCCGCAAGTTACCGCCCTTGTATGCGCTGCGTGCATTCGAAGCTACGGCGAGGTTGAACTCATTCACCCGTGCTGGCGAAGCGTTGTCCATTACCCAAAGCGCGGTCAGCCGGCACATTCGCACGCTGGAGGATCACTTTGCCTGCCGACTGTTCGTGCGCAGTGGCCGCAGCCTGCAACTGACCGAAGCTGCACGGGTACTGCTACCGGGTGTGCGCGAAGGCTTTGCCGCGCTTGAGCGTGCTTGTGACACGTTGCGCGGTGAAGACGAGATGCTGCGCATGAAGGCGCCGTCCACCCTGACCATGCGTTGGTTGCTGGCCCGGCTGAGCCGCTTCCGTCGGCTGCAACCTGGCAATGAAGTGCAACTGACCAGTGCCTGGATGGACGTCGACCATGTGGACTTCAACCAGGAACCTTTCGATTGCGCGGTGCTGCTGGGCGATGGGGTGTTCCCGGCGGAGTGGGAGGTACGCAAGCTGTTCCCCGAACTGCTGGTGCCGGTGGGTGCACCAGGGCTGTTGGATGACGGGCCCTGGACCGCGGCGCGCCTTGCGAGTAGCGAACTGCTGCACCCTACAATGGACAAGCGTGACTGGCGGGTATGGCTGGAGCGCCTGGGCCTGAGTAGCAGGGTTTCGCTCAAGGGCGGGCAGGTGTTCGACACGTTGGAACTGGGCATGATTGCAGCGGCCCGAGGCTACGGTGTTTCAATTGGTGACCTGATGATGGTGGCCGAAGATGTGGCGCAGGGGCGCATGAGCCTGCCATGGCCGACAGCAGTCCCCAGCGGCATGGACTACTACCTGGTATGGCCGCGGACCCGGCCGGGCGGCGAGCGCCTGCGCCGCCTCAGTGCCTTCCTGCAAGCCGAGGTGAATGCCATGGCGCTACCCGAGGTGGTGATCCTGCCAGCCCTTTGACTGCGAGCGCTATATCCCGGTCCGGCACTCAAGTATTCAGCGCCGACGCCGATCAAATGGCACCAGCGTCCCGGAAGAGGGCGCGCTTCCCGTCAAATAAAAGCGGGCGGTCAGCGCGATCAGGATGATCCCGGCCTCTTGCCAGGAGCTTGCCCATGCCTCAACCGCGTGCCCGGATTGCCTCGCAACTCGGTATCGCCCTCGCCATCGTGCTGGCGCTGGTGATTTCCGGCAGTACCCTTTTTGCCCTGCGTTCACTGGACGATGCCAACCTCGCTACGCGCCAGGCCCACCTGGCCAGTGAGGCGCGCTTGCTGGCCGACCAGCTTGACACGTTCCACGGCTCGCTCAAGGACAATACCCAGCGCTTGAGCGGCTTGTTCGAGCGACGCTTCGCCTCAGGGCTGTCGCTGCATGCAGGGCAGACCGTGCAGGTCGCAGGGTACGCAACGCCGGCCCTGTACCTGGGCGATCAGTTATTGAACAACGACTTCCAGCAAGTGGACGACTTCCAGCAGATGACTGCCGGTATCGCCACGGTGTTCGTGCGCAGTGGCGACGATTTCGTGCGCATCAGCACCAATTTGAAGAAACAGGACGGCAGCCGCGCCATCGGTACCCAGCTCGACCGCCAGCACCCCGCTTACGCCAAGTTACTGGCCGGGCAGATGTACGTTGGCCGTGCCGTGTTGTTCGACCGCAACTACATGACGCGCTATGTGCCGATGACCGACGGTAATGGCCGGGTGATTGCGGTGCTGTTCGTGGGTTTCGATTACACCGATGCGCAGAACGCCCAGTTCGCCAACCTCAAACGCTTGCGCATTGGCCAAACCGGTTCGTTGGCACTGCAGGATGAAAAGGGCCAGTGGCTGGTGCCGCCGGCCAATGCCGAGCAGCCGCTGTACAGCGCGACGGCGCCCTTCGCCGAAGGGCCTTGGACGGTGGTAGCGAGCATGCCCCTGGCGGAGATCCGCGAGGTAACCCGGAGCGTGGGGCTGCGCCTTGCCGTCGGCAGCGTGCTGGCCATGCTCATGGCCGTGGCTGCCACGCTCTGGTTGCTCAGGCGTAAGCTGCGCCCGCTGGATGATCTGGTACGGCAAGCACAAGCGCTCGGAGCGGGTGACCTGAACGCACGGCTGAACGTGACCAGCCACGATGAAATCGGACAGTTGGCGCGCAGCTTCAACACGATGGGTGAAGCCCTCTCGAACATGGTCGAGCACATCCGCAGTGCCTCCGAACAGGTCAGTACCCGCGCCCGCTCGCTGTCAGGCCTGTCGGCTGGCGCCTGTGTGGGCATGGACCAGCAATCAGGCGAAATCACCAGCATGGCGGGCGCGGTGGAAGAGTTCAGCGCCACGTCCATGAACATCGCCGACAACATGGCTGGCACCGAGCGCATGGCCCGCGACAATGCCCAGCAGACCCGCGTGGGTCGCGGCGCCATGGAAGAAGCATCGCACTCGCTCAAGCAGATTGCCGATGCCCTGGGTGACACAGCCACGGTCGTGAACAGCCTGGGTGCACGTTCGCAAGAGATCGGCAGCATCATAAGTGTCATCACCGCCATCGCTGAGCAGACCAATCTGTTGGCTTTGAATGCTGCCATCGAAGCGGCCCGTGCCGGTGAGCAGGGGCGTGGCTTTGCAGTGGTGGCTGACGAGGTGCGTGGGCTGGCAGCGCGAACCCGACAGGCCACCGATGAGATATCCGGCATGATCACCAGCATCCAGCAGCAGACCTGGCATGCCATCACCACGCTGGAGCAGAGTAACCAGCTGATGCAGGACGGCCTGGAGCGCAATGGCAAGGTCGCGCAGGCACTTGCCCGCATCGACGAACAAAGCCGTGCGGCGGGTGAGCAGTTTGCCGTGATCAGTATGGCGACCCAGGAGCAGAGCAGCACAGCGACCGTGCTGAGCCGCAATTTGCAGAGCATCGCCCAGGCCAACGGTGAGCAGCGCGAGGTGGCCAACGAGCTGGCATTAACAGCGCGGGAGCTGGAAGGGTTGGCAGCGCAGTTGCGTCAGGAAGTGGACCGTTTCCGCTGACACGGTGGGGCACCCAAGTGCCCCTTCAACGTGTCGCTTTACAGCGATACCAGGTTCAGTGCCTGCGCGCACGCCTGCAGCGAGCGGCGCTCGCTTTGCGCATAGAGCGCCAGTTCATCCTGCACCTGCAGCCCCAGCGCCGCTTCGAAGGCCGCGCGGTTGGCGTTGCTGCCGTACTCGGCCCGGGCATCGTCGCCCAGGTTGGACTGGAAGATCCCTGCGGCGCTTACCGGCAAGAAATCTTCGTACACCAGTGCCTCGAAATGCACGTGGTCTGCGTCGATTAGCCCCTGCAGGGTAGTTGGCCTGCCTTGTTCACCGCGCGCGGCCAAGCCTTTCTCGGTCGCGAAGTAGCGAAAATACGCCAGGCCTTGCTCACGCATCTGCACCAGGTCGTCCGGGAAGGCGGCGAAGGCGTCTGTGAGCATCGCCATGTACTGTGCGGCATTGGCTTCGGCGGGTGCACCACCCAATGCAAGGCGAGTCCTGTCGAGCAGCTTGTCATAGAGCTGGCGCCCCTTCGGCGTCAGCGCCGCGCCACGTTGCTCGATTTCCCCAAAGCGCGCGGTGTGGCTGCCTTCGCTACCGTGCTGACCGCAGAACACGACCTTTTCCTGCAAGGCCTTGAAGCTGGTCTGGCGCAGTAGAATGGGGTGGCGGCGGGGAGGGGGGCCTTCGACCACGGCCTTGGGCGTGATGCCCTTGGCCGGCATGCCGAGCTGGATGGCATCAATATCCAGGGTGCGCGGAGTGAGGTGATTGATGTGCGGGCCCTTGAACGCGACAACATCGGCAAGCAGGCGGTGCTGGTCGTGCAGCTGCTGGTACTGCTCGGCGGTGACGGTAGCGTCGCGGTGCCAGCGGAAGGTGTGCAGGGCTTCCTGTACGAAAGTCTGGGCATCTGCGGTATTCAAGCCGCCATCGCGTTCGCGCTGCTCGATCAGATGGAGTACGCGAGGGGTGAAGATCTGGCGTTTGGCCAGGATATCCTTGGCCATTTCCCGCAACTGCAGGTTGTCGATCAGCTCCAAGCGCAACAGCGAGGTGAAGACACGGAACGGGCTGACGTGCAGCGACTGCTCATGCACGGCACGGAACGCGGTGGAGTGCACCGGGACCCCAGCACTGCTGAGGTCGTAGTAGCCCACTGGCTGCATGCCCATGACCGCAAAAAGTCGCGCGATGGTCGCCAGCTCCTCGGCCGTACCCACGCGGATGGCACCATGGCGTTCATGGCCCAGCCGCTCAAGTTCCCCTGTCCAGCGCAGCGCCTGCGCCACTTCTGGTTGCTCGGCCATCACCTGCTGGTTGATTTCGCTCACCAGCGCCAGCAGCTTGCCGTACAACGGCACTTCCTGTTTGTACATGAGCGACATGGCGGCAGAAAACTGCGCACGGATGCTGTCGGGGCTGACGAAATCATGGGCGGGCATCGCTGGATTCCTGGTTAATGGCTGACCCTTACATGAAAGCGGGGAATGCACCCGGGCCACAAGCGAAAAAAAGTAGGCGTGTCATTCCTTTTTTGATCGACCTAGACAGGCGTAGGGTGCTCCTCCTGTCGAGGGCTTCATGCCTGCAGCTGCTCACCGATCCAATCCACCAGCGCCCGCACCTTGGGCACTTCCGCGGCATGTTCGGCATACGCCAGGTAGTGCGCGCCGGCACTGCGCATTGCATGATTCCAGGGCACGACCAGGCTGCCCTCGGCCAGCTCCTTCGCCACCAGGTAGCGCGGCACTAGCGCCACCCCGCAACCGGCCTGGGCAGCGCTCAGGGCCATGTAGAACGTGTCGAAGCGCGGGCCGTGGTACGCGCTGACGCTTTGCAGGCCCTGCTCCAGGAACCATTCGTGCCAGGCTTCTGGCCGTGAAGTGCTTTGCAGCAACACCAGGTCGGTCAATGCCTCGGCACTCGGCAGGTCACGGCCTGCCAGCAGCTCTGGCGAACACACCGGCACGACTTCTTCACCGAACAGCTCGATGCAGCTGGCCCCCGGCCACGTGCCCTGGCCGTAGAAGAACACGACGTCGGCCGAGCCTTGCAACAGTGAAAAGGGCTCCATTTCGTTGCGGATGTCCAAGTGAATGTTGCTGTGCCGCCGGCCGAAGCCCTTGAGGTGGGGGATCAGCCAGCGCACGCCGAAGCTTGGCTGCGTCGCGACCTTCAGGATCTCGGTCTGCTCCCCGTACGTCAGCACGTAGCGGCTGGACATATCGACCTGCGTGAGGATCTTGTTCACCTCGGCCAGATAGAGGCTGCCGGCTGGCGTGAGCTGTAAACGTCGGCGAATGCGCAGGAAAAGGTGGTGACGCAACAGGTCTTCGAGCTGCGCCACCTGCTTGCTGACCGCACTTTGGGTCAAATGCAGCTCTTCGGCGGCTCGGGTGAAGCTCAAGTGGCGGGCTGCAGCTTCAAAGCACTGCAGGGCGGTCATGGACGGCACCAGACGTTTTGACATAGCGTTCTCACGGGCTCAAATCATTACCTGACGGAATGATATGCGGAATAAAGGTCGTTTGTTGCGCTTAACTGATCGGATTAATACTGATCCACATCATATCCAACCTGTCTACCCATGTAGGAGAACACCAATGGTTGCTGGATTGCTCGAGCGCCTGGGCGTTGCTGCCCAGGCTTACACCCAAGGCGATTACGCTGTACACACGCCAATCGACGGCAGCCAGATCGCTTCGGTGACGCTGCTCGGTCAAGCCGAGACCACCGCGCGTATCGAGCAGGCCCAGCAGGCGTTCGAGGCGTGGCGCAGCGTGCCTGCCCCACGCCGGGGTGAGCTGGTGCGCCTGTTCGGCGAAGTGTTGCGCGAGCACAAGGCAGACCTGGGTGAACTGGTTTCGATCGAAGCAGGCAAGATCACCCAGGAAGGCCTGGGCGAAGTGCAGGAAATGATCGACATCTGCGACTTTGCAGTGGGGCTGTCACGTCAGTTGTACGGCCTGACCATCGCTTCCGAGCGCCCTGGCCACCACATGCGCGAAAGCTGGCACCCGCTGGGTGTGGTCGGTGTGATCAGCGCGTTCAACTTCCCGGTGGCGGTCTGGTCCTGGAACACCGCCCTGGCTCTGGTGGCCGGCAATTCGGTGGTGTGGAAGCCCTCCGAGAAAACGCCATTGACCGCCCTGGCGTGCCAGGCGTTGTTCGACAAGGCGTTGAAAGCCTTCGGTGATGCGCCGGCAGGTCTTGCGCAGTTGGTCATCGGCGGCCGTGAAGCAGGCGAAGCCCTGGTCGATGACCCCCGCGTGGCCCTGGTGAGTGCCACCGGCAGCACGCGCATGGGCCGTGAAGTCGGGCCGCGTGTAGCGGCACGCTTTGGCCGCAGCATCCTGGAACTTGGCGGCAACAATGCAATGATCCTGGCACCTAGCGCCGACCTGGACCTGGCCGTGCGGGGCATTATCTTCTCGGCAGTCGGCACTGCCGGGCAGCGCTGTACCACGCTGCGCCGCCTCATCGTGCACCGTTCGATCAAGGATGAAGTACTGGCTCGGGTCAAAGCCGCCTACGGCAAGGTGCGCATTGGTGACCCGCGCAAGGACAACCTGGTTGGGCCCCTGATCGACAAGGCCTCGTTCGATGCCATGCAAGGCGCCCTGGCCAAGGCTCGCGACGAAGGCGGCCAAGTGTTCGGGGGTGAGCGCCAGTTGGCCGACCAATATCCCAATGCCTATTACGTATCGCCTGCCATTGCCGAAATGCCTGGGCAAAGCGAGGTGGTGCGCCATGAAACGTTCGCGCCGATTCTCTATGTGCTGGCCTACGATGACTTCGACGAAGCCTTGCGCCTGAACAACGAGGTCCCCCAGGGCTTATCGTCCTGCATCTTCACCACTGACCTGCGCGAGGCTGAGCGTTTCCAGAGCGCGGCTGGCAGTGATTGCGGTATTGCCAACGTCAACATTGGCACCAGCGGTGCTGAAATCGGCGGGGCGTTCGGGGGTGAGAAGGAGACCGGTGGTGGCCGTGAATCCGGTTCCGATGCCTGGAAAGGCTACATGCGCCGTCAGACCAATACCGTGAACTACTCCCGTGAGTTGCCACTGGCGCAGGGCATCGTGTTCGACTGACTAGCGTGATTGTGTAGAACCAGGGGCACGCCCCTTGGTGGGCGACCAAGCCCGCCTCCATCGGGATCGGTGCATATGCCTCGATGCCTGGGGACGCGGGCTTGGCTGCGAAAGGCCGCACGGCGGTCTCGAACAAGAATAAATTGCGGGAGCCGGGCCATGTCCGAACTGCGTCAAGAATGCTTGTGGGAATGCGTCACCGTGCCAAGCGTGACCGTCCAGGCCCTGGCGGGGGAACACCACGCCGATGTCTGCGTGATCGGCGGCGGCATTACCGGGTTGTCAGCGGCCATTCACCTGCTCGAGCAGGGTAAGTCGGTGATCGTGCTGGAGGCCTGGAAGGTGGGCCACGGCGGCTCTGGCCGCAACGTCGGGCTGGTCAATGCCGGTACGTGGATTCGCCCGGACGACGTTGAAGCCACCCTGGGCCAGAAGCAAGGCAGCCGGTTGAATACGGTGCTGGGGCAGGCCCCGGCCGATGTGTTCGCCATGATCGAACGCCTGGGCATCGACTGTCAGGCACGGCACCAGGGCACCCTGCACATGGCACATAACGCCACCGGCATCGCCGATCTGCAGGCCCGCCACGAGCAGTGGCGACGGCGCGGTGCCGATGTCGAGCTGCTGACCGGCGCACAGTGCCAGGAATATTGCGGTACCGACAAGATCGCCGCCGCCTTGCTCGACCGCCGTGCCGGCACCATCAACCCGATGGGCTACACCCAGGGCCTGGCAGCTGCCGTGGTGCGCCTGGGCGGCAAGCTGTTCCAACAGTCCGCAGTTCAGGGCCTGACGCGCGAGGGTGACGGCTGGCGTGTGCAGACCGCACGCGGTTCGGTTCGCGCCGAGAAGGTGGTGATCTCCACGGGCGCCTACACCGAAGGGGACTGGAGCAACCTGCAAAAGCAGTTCTTCAAAGGCTACTACTACCAGGTCGCCTCCAAGCCATTGCAGGGCGCGCAGGCCGACAAGATACTCCCTCACGGCCAAGGCTCCTGGGATACCCGCACCGTGCTCAGCAGTATTCGCCGCGATGACCAGGGCCGTTTGCTGCTCGGCAGCCTGGGCCGGGTCGACAACAAGCCCGCGTGGTTCGTGCGCAGTTGGGCCGACCGTATCCAGCGTCACTACTATCCTGCGCTTGGCAAGGTCGAATGGGACATGCATTGGACCGGCTGCATCGACTTTACGCCCGACCACCTGATGCGTTTGTTCGAACCCGCCCCTGGGTTGGTGGCGGTCACCGGCTACAACGGGCGTGGCAATACGACCGGCACCGTCATTGGCCGGGCGTTCGCCGAGTTTCTGTCAGAAGGGGAAGCAGCCAGCCTGCCGATACCGTTCTCGACCATGAAAGGCGTGAGCGCGACGTCACTGCGCACGGCGTTCTATGAGTCCGGATTCTCGCTGTATCACGCCGGCCAGTGCCTGCGTGTGGTGCTGTGAGGCAACGCCCCACACCGGCAGGTGACGCGTCATTTGTGCAGCCAGCTCAAGAAACCGCCTTTCCTGATGGAAACAGGCTTGTGCAAGAGTAGCGATTCGCGACCCTGACGCCGGACGCGTTGCAGTTTGCTCAAGGCGGTCTGCACATCGCCATGTTGCTGCAGATACGCTTTGACCCGTTGCTTGTCGATGCGATACAGCAGGCAACTGGTCAAGGTTCTGAACTCCACCAGCGAGTCGTCTTCATCAACGAGCCCGTCGATGCCCAGTACTTCACCTGGGCCCATGCGTCCGGCCTCCAGGCGCTTGCCATCCTCCAGCACCGCCGCCGATACGACGCCTCGCCCTATGATCAGCACGTGCTCGGACTGCTTGCCCACCTCCAGAATCGTCGTATCAGCCAGGTACTCGACGGCGGTCATGTGCTGGCTCAGTGTGTCACGCTCTTCATCACTCAGGGCGCGGAACACCCGTACCTCGTCCAGCACCTCCCGTTGACGACTGCGCGGCGGCATCGTCAGGTCCTGGTTCCAGAGCACCCCGTTCGCTTCCAGGTGCCGGTGGGCCAGGTCGAACAACTGGTTGCGCGTAGCGTTCTTGCCACTCATGTCGGCGATGAAACCGCTGGCTTCGTATTCCACCGAATCGAGCGTCGAGGTTTTCACGGCCACCTTGGAGGCGGGTGCGGAAAGAATCGCACGGGTACCGCGCAGCGCCTTTTCCAGCGCATCGAACACCTTGCCAGGGCGCACGCTGGCAGGCACGACCACGCTGATCGACACCCCATGCACATCAGCCGGACGGCTATGGTTGAGTAAGCGGGCCTTGGCAGCCACGGAGTTCGGGATGACCGCCAGGCTGCCGCTACTGGTGAGCAGGCGGGTAGCGCGCCAGTCGATGTCCAGCACCTTGCCCTCCGTGCCATCGATGGAAATGGCGTCACCAATCTGATAGGGCCGCGTGGTGTTGAGCACGATGCCGCTGAACACGTCCGCCAGGGTGCTCTGCAAGGCCAGGCCGATAACGATGGCCATCACCCCCGAGGTGGCCAGCAGCCCCTTGACGGGCAATTGCAGTACATAGCCGGCCGCCGCCACCACGGCAGCGATGAAGATCAATGCGCCGAGCACATCCTGCAGCAAGCGTCCACCGTGGCTGCCGCGCGCCACCAACAACAGGCCGAAAACCACCGTGACGGTGCGCGCGCCAAACAGCCACCAGGCGATGGCAAGCACGGTGGCCAGCAAGTTGCGGGCAACGTCGTCGACCCAAGGGGCGGGCTGCAGCGGGCTCATACCCGCAGCCACCAGCACCAGGCTGAAAAGCAGGAACAGGGTCAGCCGCGTGGCTATTCGCCAGGCATGGCGCTGGGCCGGAATCAGGTGCCAAACGATCAGGTCAAGCAGCAACAGGGTGGTACCGAGCAGCAGTGGGGACGACTGGATGAACGCCAGCATGGTGGTCTCGGGGCAGGGATGGGCTGCGGGTAGTAATAGAGCAGGTTCATGCAGGAGGCAATGGGCACGGCGCTGCAGTTAATGGCGCTGAACCATCGTTCACAAAATAGAACGCTAAAGCCAAAAATCACTATCTACCGCCTAAAACTGGATGGTTTTAATCTTCTCCCATCAACGCGAAACACCCCACCTACTGCAAATCACGACTACTGGAGCAACCGCCATGACTCAATTCAAATACAACCGCCTGAACAAAGACGACGCTGCCGTTCTGCTGGTCGATCACCAGGCTGGGCTGCTGTCGCTGGTGCGCGATATCGAGCCCGACACCTTCAAGAACAATGTGCTGGCCCTGGCGGACCTGGCCAAGTTCTTCAACCTGCCGACCATCCTGACCACCAGCTTCGAGCAAGGCCCCAACGGCCCACTGGTGCCAGAGCTCAAGGCCCTGTTCCCGGACGCGCCTTACATCGCACGTCCTGGCCAGATCAACGCCTGGGACAACGAAGACTTCGTCAAGGCGGTGAAGGCCACTGGCAAGAAGCAACTGATCATCGCAGGTGTGGTCACCGAAGTGTGCGTGGCCTTCCCGGCCCTGGCCGCCCTGGAAGAGGCGTTCGAGGTGTTCGTGGTGACCGACGCGTCCGGCACTTTCAATGCCATGACCCGCGATGCCGCCCACGACCGCATGAGCCGTGCTGGCGCCCAGCTGATGACCTGGTTCGGCGTAGCCTGCGAACTGCACCGCGACTGGCGCAACGACGTCGAGGGCTTGGCCGCGCTGTGCTCCAACCATATCCCTGACTACCGCAACCTGATGACCAGCTACAACGCTTTCAACGCCAGCAAGTAACCCCACCGCCGCGGGCACCCCGGCCGGTGCCCGCAGGGCCGCACACCTCGATAACGTTCAGCCCGTCCCCTGTTGCCCAGCGGATGCGGGCAGGCTCAGCCCAAGGAATGCAGATGAACACCGCCGCCCAAGACAACCGCAATGTGGTTACCCTGGTGATCCAGCACAAGGTCCGCGCCGCGTCACTGAACGACTACGAAGTGTGGCTCAAGCACGCGGTAGGCACCGCCCGCCGCCAGGCGGGGCACCTGGACGTCAATGTCATTCGACCCGACCAGGGCGGTCTACACTTCACCACCGTGGTCCGGTTCGCCAATACCGACTTGTTGCAGGCGTGGGTCAATTCGGCAGAACGCCAGGCGATGATCCGGGACGTGCTGCCGCTGCTCGACGGTGGCGACAGCCCTCAGGTCCATGAGGACCCGGAATTCTGGTTCACCCCACCCGGCACCGGCGCCGTACCACCGCCGCGTTGGAAACAGGCAGTGCTGACGTACCTGGTGATCTGCCCGATGACGTTCCTGGTCCCGCACCTGCTGGTTCCGCTCTTCGAACGTTTTCCACAGCTGGCTGGGCCGGTCAGAGGCACCCTGATCGGTAACCTGTTCGTCATCCTGCCTGTGGTGTTCTACATCATGCCCTGGGTCACCCGCCGTTGCGCCCATTGGCTGCGCGGCTGAACAAGCCCTTTTCCACGTACCGCTAGGAGATACCGATATGAGCACGTTCCAAACGCGTGATGGCACCTCGATCTATTTCAAGGACTGGGGTACTGGCAAGCCGGTGCTGTTCAGCCATGGCTGGCCGCTGGATGCCGACATGTGGGACACGCAGATGGAGTACCTGGCCAGCCGCGGCTACCGGGCCATCGCCTTCGACCGCCGTGGCTTTGGTCGGTCGAGCCAGCCGTGGACCGGCTACGACTATGACACCTTCGCCGATGACATCGCGCAACTGATCGAGCACCTGGACCTGCATGAGGTCACCCTGGTGGGCTTTTCGATGGGAGGCGGTGATGTCAGCCGCTATATCGGTCGCCACGGTACCGGGCGGGTGGCCGGTCTGGTGCTGCTGGGAGCTGTGACGCCTGTGTTCGGCAAGCGCCCAGATAATCCGGACGGGGTGGATCTGTCGGTGTTCGAAGGGATCGAGGCCGGGTTGCGGGCCGACCGCGCTCAGTTCATCGCCGACTTCGCTGCCCCGTTTTACGGGCTTAAGCAGGGCCAGCAGGTGTCCCAAGGCGTACAGACGCAGACCTTGAACATCGCGCTGCTGGCCTCGCTCAAGGCGACGTTGGACTGCGTGACGGCATTTTCGCAAACCGATTTCCGTCAGGACCTGACCCAGGTCGATGTGCCGACCTTGGTGATTCACGGCGATGCCGACCAGGTCGTGCCTTTCGAGACCACCGGCAAGCGCGCGGCGCAGCTGATCGCCGGCGCCGAGCTGAAAGTGTATGCCGGTGCGCCGCATGGGTTTGCTGTGACCCATGCGCAACAACTGAACGAAGACCTGCTGGCGTTTCTCCAGCGTTGAGCCAGACGGGCAGGCGGCGTCGCCACGCCGCCGCTGCGCCTGACGTATGAATTTGCTACCCATTCCAAGGAGGCCCCATGGGCGCTGATCTGATTCTGTTCAACGGCAAGCTGCACACCGTCGACCGCGAGAACCCCAACGCCACCGCCGTAGCCATCAAGGACGGTCGTTTCATCGCCGTGGGCAGCGATGCCGAGGCCATGGCCCACAAAGCAACGGCCACCCAGCTTGTGGACCTGCGCCAGCGCACCGTCATTCCCGGGCTCAACGACTCGCACCTGCACCTGATCCGCGGGGGCCTCAACTACAACCTGGAGCTGCGTTGGGAAGGGGTTCCGTCGGTGGCCGATGCCCTGCGCATGCTCAAGGACCAAGCCGCACGTACGCCGACCCCGCAATGGGTCAGGGTGGTGGGTGGCTGGAACGAGTTCCAGTTCGCCGAAAAACGCATGCCCACCCTTGAGGAAATCAACCAGGCTGCGCCTGATACCCCGGTGTTCCTGCTGCACCTGTACGACCGGGCATTACTCAATCGTGCAGCGCTCAAGGCTGTGGGCTATGACAAGACCACGCCCAATCCACCTGGGGGGGAAATCCAGCGTGACAAATTCGGCAACCCGACGGGCATGCTGATCGCGCGGCCGAATGCCATGATTCTCTACGCCACGCTGGCAAAAGGCCCCAAGCTGCCTCTCGAATACCAGGTCAACTCCACACGCCAGTTCATGCGCGAACTGAATCGATTGGGGCTGACCAGTGCCATCGATGCCGGTGGCGGCTACCAGAATTTCCCGGACGATTATTCGGTGATCCAGGAGCTGGCCGACAACGGTCAGCTGACGGTGAGCATCGCCTACAACCTGTTCACCCAGAAGCCCAAGGAAGAGCTGGACGATTTCCGCAAATGGACGGCCAGCGTCAAGTTGCACAGCGGCACCGATTTCCTGCGTCACAACGGTGCAGGCGAAATGCTGGTGTTCTCGGCTGCCGACTTCGAAGACTTCCTGGAACCGCGCCCGGACCTGCCGCAGACCATGGAGCAGGAACTGGAGCCGGTGGTGCGACACCTGGTCGAGCAACGCTGGCCGTTCCGCCTGCACGCGACCTATGACGAGTCGATCACGCGCATGCTCGATGTGTTCGAGAAGGTCAACCGCGACGTACCGTTCAATGGCTTGCCGTGGTTCTTCGACCATGCCGAAACCATCACGCCCCGCAACATCGAGCGGGTACGCGCCTTGGGTGGCGGCATTGCCATTCAGGACCGCATGGCCTTCCAGGGCGAGTATTTCGTCGACCGCTATGGCGCCCAAGCGGCGCAGCAGACGCCGCCGATCAAGCGCATGCTGGAGATGGGTGTGCCAGTAGGGGCGGGTACCGATGCGACCCGCGTGTCCAGCTACAACCCGTGGACTTCGCTGTACTGGCTGGTCAGCGGCAAGACCGTTGGCGGCATGGCGCTGTATCCCGAAGGACTGAGCCGGGACACGGCCTTGCAGCTGTTCACCCAGGGCAGTGCCTGGTTCTCCAGTGAGCAGGGCAAGAAGGGGCAGATCAAGGTCGGTCAGCTCGCCGACCTGGCGGCGCTGTCGCTGGATTTCTTCTCGGTGGAGGAAGAGGCGATCAAGGGTATCGAGTCGGTGCTCACCGTGGTGGACGGCAAGGTCGTGTACGGCGCCGCCGAGTTCGACACGTTAGGGCCACCCCAGGTGCCGGTGTTGCCTGAGTGGTCACCGGTCGCCAAGGTGCCGGGCCACTGGCGCGTGGGCACCCCCTCGCTGGTCGGCATGGCACACCAGTGCTCGGGCCCGTGCGGTGTCCACGCCCACAGCCATGATAAGGCCCGGCATTCCAGCGTGCCGGTCAATGACTTCCAGGGGTTCTGGGGCGCGCTGGGTTGCTCGTGCTTTGCGTTCTAGGCCCGATTCTGAGGGCTGTGCGGCAGCCCCAGCATTTCAGATGCAACGCGCTAGGTTTTGAACGGCTTAGCGTCCCAGGCGACATTCCGATAGACAGGTTGTGGGCCAAAGCACCCGGTTACCCGCAGCCGTTCACTGTCTTGTAACTGAAGCGGCGGGACAATGTCGGGCGCCCGCCATGAACCTTACCGGTTCGAACCTCATGCCATGTCGCAAAGCGCAAATTCGTCCGCCAGGTGATCGATCAATGCACGCACCGAGGGCAGCAAGCCGCGTCGTGAGGGAAAGATCGCATGCACGATACCACTGCGCGGGTACCAGCCTGGCAGCAACTCCACCAGGCGGCCCGCTGCCAGGTCGTCACGCACAGCCACGCGTGGCAGGTGCGCAATGCCGATACCCGCAACCACGAAGTGGCGCAGGGCAAACAGGTCGTCGGTGACCATGCGCGGCGTGTGCGGTATGACGATGCTCTGGTTGTTGTCACCACCCTGGGACAGCTCCCAGTGATACTCCCGCTGGGCGCTGCCCCAATGCAGGCTGGGCAGCGCGCCCAGCAACTGAGGATCGAAACCGTCTGGCAATTGCGCCAGGTAGCGAGGATGGCCCACCAGACACTGGGTGCTGTCGCTCAGCACCTTCATCACCATGTCCGTGTTTTCCAGCGGCGGAAAACGAACACGCAGGGCGATGTCGAAGCCTTCATGCAAGAGATCGACGCGCCGGTTGGTGCTTTCGATGAACAGCTCCACCTGCGGGTACTTGAGCATGTAGCGCGTCAACATCGGCCCGACCCAGGCGTTGAGCAGAGTGGTCGGGCAACTGATACGCACCAGCCCTCGGGGCTCGCTGCGGTTGCGCTCGATGATCTCGGCAGCACCCTCGGCTTCGACGCGCATGGCAAGGCAACGGTTGTAATAGGCCTGGCCGATCTCGGTCAGCGCGAAGTGGCGGCTGGTGCGCTGCAGCAAGCGCACGCCCAGACGCTCTTCGAGGTCGGCAATGCGTCGGCTGAGTTTCGACTTGGGCATGTTCAGCGCCCGACCCGCCGGGGCGAAGCCACCGTGCTCGACCACTTGGGTGAAGTAGTAGAGTGAGTTGAGGTCTTCCAAGAATGCGTCTCCACAGAACCCGCCAAGGGCGGCCTGCGCAGTTTAACGTTCCTGGCGGCTGGATGGTGGATCTGGCGCTTGGGGCGCGGAGCGCGCTCGGGCCCGCCCCGGCCCGAGCACCCGTGCTGGTTCAGTTCTGGACGCTTTGCACCGAGCCGCCATCGACCCGCAGGTTGCTGCCATTGATGAACGAAGCCCGCTCCGAAACCAGCAGCGCGATCGCGGCCGCGACCTCTTCAGGCTTGCCTCGACGCTTCTGCACGATGCCGGGCCGCTCCTCTTCGAGGAAGCTTTCGATAGCCTCCTCGAAGCTCACGCCTTTCTCTTCGGCGCGCTGTTTCATCATGCCATCGGTCATGTTGGTTTCGATGAAGGCCGGCGACACCGTGTTGCACAGCACCCCATGCGCCGCCTCTTTGTAGGACAGGTTCTTGATGAACGCAGCCAGTGCGGCTTTGGCGACGTTGTACACAGCCTCTTCCCAGTAAGGCTGCACGGCATTCTCGGAGGTGATGCACACCAACCGTCCCCAGCCTCGCTTGCGCATCGCCGGAAGGGTGGCCCGCGCCACCCGCACGGCGGTGAAGAAGTCGGTATCCCAGGCTTCCTGGTAGTCCTCGTCCTTCATTTCCAGCGGGTCACCCTTGGCGCCCGTTACCCCCGTGGTATGCACCACGATGTCCACCTGGCCAAAACGCTCTTCGGCTTGCCGGACCAAGTTGTTCACCTCGTCCTGGCGGGTCATGTCCGCCGCTATGAGCAAGGGCGCGCCACCCAACGCCTTGACGGCATCTTCGAGCTTACCTTGGTCGATGTCCGTCAACACCAGCTTCACACCTTCCTCGGCCAGTAGGCGAGCGGTGGCCAGACCAATACCGCCAGCTGCGCCGCTGATCAGGGCCACACGGTTTTTCAAACCTAAATCCATCAACGATCTCCCAGGGAAAGTTCAGCAGCGATAGGTCTTGCGAAATCAAGCATCGGCTCGGCCAATGCCTGAGGGGTCTGGTAAGGCATCAGGTGCCCCGCACCAGGCAGGGTAAGCACAGTGCTGTTAGGGAAGTGCGACAAGGTCGTCCGTTGCTGCTCTTGGGCGTCGGGCACCTGCTGGTCATCGGCGCCGCAGATCAGCAGGGCCGGATAAGGCAGCAGGCCGATGCGATCGCTCCAGTCTTCGCGGCTGCCGTGATCGACCCAGGCACGCCAGGCGTCGAGGTTGACGGCCTGGGCGTCGGCGATGGCGACTTCGCGCAGGGCATCGGGCAGCCTGTGGTAGCTCGAGTCGTCGACGAAGGCTTCGGCTTGCTCCCGGCTGGCGGTGTAGGCCCGTTGCTGGTCGCGGTCTTCATCGCTCATCGGCTGGGGGCCAGGGGGTGATGGGGCGACCAGGATCAGGCCCTGAAGGTAGTCCGGGCGGCGAGCGGCCAGCACGACCGCGACTTTTCCGGTCATCGAGTGGCCAACAAGGATGCAGTGCTTGAGCCCAAGCTCCCGGATGCTCGCATCGACCTGGTCGGCCATTTCGTCGACCGTATAGCCGGTGACGTCATTGGCGTCGCCGTATCCGGGTGTGTTCAGGGCGATGCAGGCATGCGTACGGTCCAGGTAAGGGAGGGTGGCGGACCATGTTCGGTGCGAGCCGCCCAGAAAATGCATCAACACGAAGGTAACGGGACCGCGGCCTTGCTGGCTGTATGGGAGCATCGAGCACCTGAAGTCGTTCGCTTTATAGATGGAAAGCGAAGCGGCTGGGGAAGTTCATTCAGGCGCTGCGAGCGCTGGGCAGCATTGTTTCTGCGGGGTGGGCATCCAGGTATCCTTTCAACCACCCCCAGGACGGTACTGCAGGGCCTCGGCCAGATGCGCCCGGCCAATCGCCGTGCATCCCTCAAGGTCTGCCAGTGTCCTGGCGACCTTGAGCAATCGGTGTGCTGCTCGCAGCGACAGCGTCAGCCGTTCACAGGCGCCTTCCAGCCAAGCCTGATCAGGTGCTGCCAAGCTACAGTGCTGGCGCAGCCCGTCCAGGTCGAGGAATGCATTGGCGCACCCTTGCCGACGCTGTTGCACGTCCCGGGCGTGCGCGACCTGGAGGGCGACGTCGGCACTGCTTTGCCCGCAGGGCCGATTGTTGAGTGTGGTGCTCTCGCGCGCCACGGTCAGGTGCAAGTCGATACGGTCCAGCAGCGGGCCTGACAGTTTATTGCGATAACGGGAGATTTGTTCGGTGCTGCAACGGCATCGCCCTGTGGGGTCGCCCAGGTAGCCGCAGGGGCAGGGGTTCATGGCGGCGACTAACTGAAAGCGGGCAGGGAAGCGCACTTTATCCCGCGCTCTGGCGATCACGATCTCGCCAGATTCCAAGGGTTCACGCAGCACTTCAAGTACCCGGCGCTCGAATTCGGGCAACTCGTCCAGAAACAGCACCCCGTGGTGGGCCAAGGTGATTTCCCCGGGCTGCGGCCGGCTTCCGCCACCCACCAGCGCAGGCCCGGAGGCGGAATGGTGAGGATGGCGAAACGGTCGCTGTGGCCAGCTGCTCAGCGGGGTGTGGCCGCTGACCGACTGGATGGCGGCGACTTCCAGGGCTTCATGCTCATCCAGCGGTGGCAGCAGGCCCGGCAGGCGGCTGGCCAACAAGGTTTTGCCAGTGCCCGGCGGCCCGGTGAAGAGCAGGTTGTGCGCCCCGGCAGCGGCCAGTAGCAGCGCGCGTTTGGCGGCCAGTTGCCCCTGCACCTCGCTCAGGTCGGGATAGGGGCGAGGGTCCAGGAGCAAGCCATTGGCGGCATAGGCAGGTAGCGGTACCTGCCCGTTCAGATGGGCCACCAGCTCCAATAGATGGCCGACGGCATACACCACCAAACCGCTGGCAAGGCTGGCTTCCTCGGCATTTTCACGGGGTACTACCAGCGCTCGGCCAGCTTCGCGTGCGGCGAGTGCTGCCGGCAAGACGCCCTGCACCGGCCGCAACGTGCCTGACAGCGCCAGCTCGCCCAGGCATTCGAGCTCGGTCAGGGCGGCAACGGGTACCTGGGCGTCGGCCGCCAGGATGCCCAGGGCGATGGCCAGGTCATAGCGGCCACCGTCCTTGGGCAGGTCGGCGGGTGCGAGGTTTTGCGTGATGCGCCGCGCTGGGTAATTCAGGCCACTGTTGACGATGGCACTGCGCACGCGGTCCTTGCTTTCCTTGACCGTGGTTTCGGGCAAGCCGACTAATGTGAGATGAGGCAAGCCATTTGCTAAATGGGTTTCGACGCTGACGGCCGGGGCCTGTACGCCTACCTGGGCGCGGCTGTGGACAAGGGCTAAAGACATGGGCGCTCCATTCGCTGCCAAGACCGCTTCCTGCGGATGGACCAAGCATAGCGAGCCAGGATGGCGGTGGGGGTACCAGTGTGCTTCTGATCATTTCCGCCTAAGTAGCGCCTGGAAATGGATCCAATAGCTTTGCGCAGCGACCTTCTTTGGCTTAGTGTTGTTCAAGCAAACCACCGATGCCATGGGATGGCACCGCTTCGACCTTGAAATGGACTTGAGGTATTGCGCTGTGCAAACGCTCACCCACACCCGTGAGGTTATTCGCGAACTGGTTCAGACCAATGCGTTCGTCGAGCTCAACCGCTATTTCGATTCCC
Source organism: Pseudomonas sp. WSY_20 (assembly GCF_043104335.1). NCBI lineage: Bacteria > Pseudomonadati > Pseudomonadota > Gammaproteobacteria > Pseudomonadales > Pseudomonadaceae > Pseudomonas > Pseudomonas sp. WSY_20. The sequence goes on along the minus strand of NZ_JBICKP010000054.1, from coordinate 20,711 downwards.
TGGAGGCCCGCTGGCACCAAGCCCCTCCGGGTGAGTTCCCAGCTTACCTCTCAGCTGTCGAGCGCCATCTGCTGATCGACCCGGACCAGGGGGACAGAGCGCTGAGCCAGGTCCTTCGGGCCTGGATCGATGCCTGCCCCAGGGCCTATCACCCGCAGGTCGTCATGGGCTTCTATTGCCTCAACCGTGCCTGCCAGGTGGACCAGGGCGGCGCCCGCACACCGGCACGCTGGCTGGCGATAGAGCAAATGTGCGAAACCGCCACTGCCCATTTACTCAAAGCCCTGGCCCGTTCGGAGCGACCGGTTGCGGCCTCCATAGGCTTGCAGTTGCTCAGTGCCAGGTTCCGCGAGCCGGGCTGGCTGATGGAGCTGTTCAATGAACAGCCTGCCCGCTTCAGGCCCAGTGCACGTGCGGATGTAGAGGTGCAGGAGGCTGCGGCGCCGTATTTGGTCAGGCATGGGGTGATGCCCTTGGCCGAGCTGCCTCGGATGTTGCCCGATGGGCTCGCGCCGCGCACCGAGCGCCAGGAACCGCAGGCCTATTGGCTGAGCCAGGCATTGGCCGCACGGCCGGGCTGCTTCGAGGCCATCAAGGCCCATGCGTTGTATCTGTTGCAGGACCGACGTGGGCAAGTCGAGTCCGTCGAACGGTTGGTCAACATGCCGTCCTGCCAGGGCTGGAGCGAGCCGTTGCGCAATGCGCTGCGATGGATGGCCGTCGAGGCACGCTTGAAGCTCCCCAGTACCGAGCGCCCAAGCGCCGTGGCCAAGTACCAGCAGTTGTTCGACGACTGGGCTGTGCGACCACTGCGGCCCAGGGATACTGCCGTGATGCTGGCATGGCGCGGTGCATTGCAGGCGAGCGTTTTACGCGATCACAACCAGGCACTGGCCGATTTTACCCAGAGTCTTGCGTGCCCTGCCGACTTGGGCGGCATTCAGGCACTGGGGCCGCCGCTTCGACATTTGATCATCACGGCTTTGACGAGCACGCCCGCGCACGAGCAGGCGTTGCTCAATACCGCGATCCTTCGCCTGAGCGATGGCCGCTCCCACGCCGCTGCCTGCGCGCTGCGGGCCGCGGGTCATCACTGTGGCTTGTGGGGCCTGGCGCGCAGCGGCGATCAAGCCAAGCGCTGGCTGGCGATTGCGATCAAGCGCCAGCGGGCGGGCCAGGCGCCGGGCCTGAAAATCCTGGAACTGGCCCGCTTGCTCTGGTCCTACGGGCGGCATGAGGTCGCCTACTTTTTGCTTCAGGGCGGCGCCGAGCAAGCCCTGTCAGGTGCGGCGTTGAGCCTGTTTGAACTGCACCAGGGCGAGTGGAACGATACCCCTGGGCGATACCTGGACCGTGAAGTGGCTGAGCAATGGTTGCTGCGCGCCGTCCAGCTGGGCAGTCGCCAAGCCAAATACCGGTTGGCCTGCCTGCAGATGCAAGGGGGGACGAACTTTGGTGATCGAGACAAGGTGCTTGAGGTCAGGTGCCTGTTGATAGACGCCCTGGGCAATGCTCAGACCAATGCCTGCGCACGGTTGCACCTGGGCATATTGCTGCGCCAGTTTGGCCAGCCGCGTGAGCGAGCCGAGGCGGTCGCCTACTTGCTCAGCCTGGTGGAACACCCGGACAGCGCTATTGCGGCGCGTGCCAGTGCCGAGCTGGGGCTTGCCTGGATGCAGGGGCAAGGTACACGCAGGCAAAGCCGCTACGCAGCCATCGAGTGGGTGACCCACGCGGCGAGTCTGCGACCTGGCGACACTGCCATCGAAGACATTCACGCCGAAGTCCTCAATTCGCATAACAGGGTACGCACCCTGTTCACGCAATACGGTGCTGCATTGTTCCGGGGCACCCTACGCCCCAGCGAACTGCCGCCCAAACCTGGCCTGGATCGACCGGCCCGCAGGCTTGAAGCGCGCTGAAACCTGATAAGAGGCTGATTCACTCAGCCTAGGCGTCAGCGTTTAGCTTCCAGGCGCGCTTCGAGTTCGGCGACTTGTTTTTCCAGCGCCTCCAGGCGAGTCCGGGTGCGTGCCAGCACCACCATCTGACTATCGAATTCCTCGCGGCTGACCACGTCGAGCTTGCTCAAAGCGCCCTGCATCAGGGCCTTGAACTGGCTTTCCAGCTCGGCCCGAGGCTGGGTGTTGTCGCTGCTGAACAGGCGCGAGGCCTGGTCGCTCAGGGCATCGAGAAGGGCTTTGGGCGCGAGCATCAAGGTATCCACCAGTGTCGGGAAATGGTGGCCAGTGTACCACGCACCCCGGTGTCTCCAATGACGAGGCGGCGTTGCACATTTTTCGCGCAATGGCAGTGTCGGCCTCGCACCGTATGAGTGCACAGGCTGGGTAGTGGCGATGGGCCAAAGCCGTGCAATGTGACCAAAGGTCTGATTTTGCTGGCTTTCACAAACCTGGCAAGGTTTCTGCAAAGTGCTAAGCGAGCCATGCACTGATGCAGTTCCTTGTGACCAGGCAGTGCGCATGCCGACGACGCGTTACAAAAGGCAACCGCTGCGCTTAGACTTGAGACGGGTTTGTTTTCCTGGGGCAAGTCCACCAAATCGGGAGAGAGTTTCATGAAGCTAGTCACAGCCATCATCAAGCCGTTCAAGCTGGACGACGTGCGCGAGTCACTGTCGGAAATCGGCGTGCAGGGCATCACCGTCACCGAAGTCAAAGGCTTCGGGCGTCAAAAGGGTCACACCGAACTGTATCGCGGTGCCGAATACGTGGTCGATTTCCTGCCCAAGGTGAAGATCGATGTTGCCATCGATGACAAAGACCTGGATCGGGTAATCGAGGCCATCACCAAGGCTGCCAACACCGGCAAGATCGGTGACGGCAAGATCTTCGTGGTGAATCTGGAGCAGGCGATCCGCATCCGTACCGGCGAGACCGATACCGACGCGATCTAAGCAGCAACACAAGCCTCACCAAACCCAACGCCCCAGGAGAAAACAATATGACTCTGCGTAAGATCGCAGGGCTAGGAGCCCTATTGTCCTTCGTCATGCCAGGGCTTGCCCTTGCAGAGGAGGCCGCGCCAGCACTCAACTCCGGCGACACCGCCTGGATGCTCACCGCCACGGCGCTCGTGCTGTTCATGACCATCCCAGGCCTGGCGCTGTTCTATGGCGGCATGGTGCGCTCGAAAAACGTGTTGTCGGTGATGATGCAGTGCTTCGCCATCACTGGCTTGATGAGCATTCTCTGGGTCGTCTACGGGTACAGCATGGCCTTCGATACCACCGGTATGGAGAAAGGCGTTCTCAACTTCAATTCCTTCGTCGGCGGCTTCTCCAAGGCATTTCTCAGCGGCGTGACGCCTGACAGCCTGACCTCGGCCACGGCGCTGTTCCCCGAAGCGGTGTTCATCACCTTCCAGATGACGTTCGCCATCATCACACCGGCCTTGATCGTGGGCGCCTTCGCCGAGCGCATGAAGTTTTCGGCCATGCTGGTGTTCATGGGCATCTGGTTCACCCTCGTCTATGCGCCGATCGCCCATATGGTGTGGAGCGGTGACGGTGCCCTGATGTGGGACTGGGGCGTGCTGGACTTCGCGGGTGGCACCGTCGTGCACATCAATGCCGGTATCGCAGGCCTGGTCTGCTGCCTGGTGCTGGGCAAGCGCAAAGGCTACCCGACCACACCCATGGCACCGCACAACCTGGGCTACACGCTGATGGGCGCGGCCATGCTGTGGATCGGCTGGTTCGGTTTCAACGCGGGTTCGGCGGCTGCGGCCAACGGCACTGCAGGCATGGCCATGCTGGTCACCCAGATCGCCACGGCTGCTGCGGCGTTGGGCTGGATGTTCGCCGAATGGATCGGTCACGGTAAGCCCAGTGCGCTGGGTATCGCATCGGGCGTGGTCGCGGGCCTGGTCGCCATTACGCCGGCAGCGGGCACGGTGGGGCCGATGGGCGCCCTGGTCATCGGCCTCGCATCGGGCGTGATCTGCTACTTCTGCGCCACCAGCCTCAAGCGCAAGCTCGGCTACGACGACTCCTTGGACGCATTTGGCGTACACGGCATCGGCGGTATTGTCGGCGCCATTCTGACCGGTGTGTTCGCAGCCCCGGCGCTGGGCGGCTTCGGCGCGGTCACCGATATCGGCATGCAGGTCTGGGTGCAGGCCAAGGGCGTGATTTTCACCGTGGCCTACACCGCCATCGTCACCTACATCATCCTCAAGGTCCTGGACTTGGTGATGGGGCTTCGGGTCAACGAAGAAGAAGAATCCGTTGGTCTTGATCTGGCGCAGCACAACGAACGCGGCTACAACCTGTAACAACGAAGCTGCAGAAATGTGCCCGGCTTGCCGGGCATTTTTTCGTCTTGTGGTTGGGGTCGGCCTGGGCAGGCGTCCGGGGCATGGGCTGGCATGTCGCTCACAGGCGCCCCTGCTGCCTTTTTTTGATCAATTGCCCAGTATTTTCAGGCGCGCAAACGGTTTATCCCGCCTGTTTGTGACACGGGTACAAAACTTACAAAAGTTGGGGCATTCATGGCGCTTTGCTTTTTCTGCGAGCACGCTAGAATGCGCGCCGAAGGGTGTTGGATCATGCATTCATCACCCCTGCCAGCCTTTGCCAGGCTTGCTAAAAAAGCGCGTGGCCCAGCAGGGGTCACAGGTTTTGTGCGGCACTGCCACGTGCAGGCCCACCAGGGTACAGCCGTCCGTCAGATGTGTTGGCCCAAAGGCCGAGGTCGAACCCACGGCCAGTGGAATTTTCGCCAGGCGCTGCCGGTCTACGGCTGCACTGGTCTCTAACTAACCTGCTTTTGCACGTCATGAGGTAGAACATGAGCGACGACGATCTGGAAAATGATGACCTCGAGGTCGGTGATGAAGACGAGGCTGATGACGGCCTGGAAGCGGCTGCCGATGATGTTGCAGAAGACGCTGGCGACGACGACAGCAGTCCTGCACCCGCTGCCAAGGGCAAATCCAAGGCGGCTGTCTCGGTAGACGAGATGCCCAGCCTGGAAGCCAAGCAAAAGGAGCGCGATGCCCTGGCCAAGGCCATGGAAGAGTTCCTGTCGCGTGGTGGCAAGGTTCAGGAAGTCGAGGCCAATGTGGTCGCCGACCCACCCAAGAAGCCGGACAACAAATACGGCAGTCGCCCTATCTAAGCGATGCCCTCGAAAAACCCGCCGTCGCTGCGGGTTTTTTTATGCCTGGTTTGCGCGGCGAGGTGCTGTCGGCGAGGTCATTGCCAGCGAGCAAGCACCTCGTGCAGGTGCGACAGGCGCTGAATTTCGGCATCGGGCGCTTGTTCACCGACCCATGCCTTGGCCTGGGGGTTGAACCAGACAGCGCGCAGCCCGGCGCGCTGAGCACCGGCAATGTCATCGCGAGGATGATCGCCGACGTGCACCGCTTCGCTGGCAGGCACGCCGCTGCGCCGCAGGGCCTCTTCAAACGGGGCAGGGTCGGGCTTGCCGATACCCAGGTCCTCCGCGCACAAGGCGAAGCGGAAATAGTCGGCCAGCCCCAGCCGGCTGACATCGGCATTGCCATTGGTGATGACGCCCAGGGCGTAATGCTGGCTCAGCAATTCCAGCATCGGCTGGACTTCCGGGAAAATCTCGACCTTGTGCCTGGCCTGCAAGAACACCTCGAACCCCTGTTCGGCCAATTGTTGCGCCTGCGTCTGGCCGTAGCCTACATCTTCGAGGGCGCGGGTCAGCACGCGGCGGCGCAAGGCGCTGATACGGTGCTTGAGCTCGGGTTCTGCCAGGACGATCCGTTCACGGATGGCGAACAGATGTTCGACAGGCACGTCGCCCAGCAACGGGGCATTAGCTTGAAGCCAGTCGCGCAGCACAACCTCGGCACTGGCAATGACCGGCGCTGTGTCCCACAGAGTATCGTCGAGGTCGAAGGTGATCAGCTTGATGTTCATCAGTCGGTGCCTTTGCTGCGTTTGGCCCTGGGATGGGCGCTGTCGTACACCGTTGCCAGGTGCTGGAAATCCAGGTGCGTATAGATTTGCGTCGTGCCGATGTCGGCGTGTCCGAGCATTTCCTGTACAGCGCGCAAGTCCTGGGACGATTCCAGCACGTGGCTGGCGAAGGAATGGCGAAGCATGTGCGGATGCAAATGCTGGCCCAGCTCGCGTTCTCCGGCCACCCTGACCCGCTGTTGCACGGCGCGTGGGCTGATGCGATTGCCTTGCCGAGTGATGAACACGGCGCGATCCCTGGGGTTGCCGGCGCCACGCACGCGGTACCACGCCTGCAGCGCCTCCCGCGCCTTGCGCCCTACCGGCAGCACGCGGGCTTTGCCGCCTTTGCCCAGCACCTGTACCAGGCCACCGGCCAGGTCGACATGGTCGAGATCAAGGTTGGTCAGCTCCGAAAGGCGCAGGCCTGAGGAGTAGAACAATTCGAGGATGGCTTGATCGCGCAGGGCAATGAAATCATCGTCCACGCCGCCATCGAGCAGTTGCAAGGCACGGTCGGTGTCGAGCACCTTGGGCAATCGACGCTCCCCCTTGGGGGCGCTCAGGCCATTGGCAGGATCGTGCTGGCAGATCTTTTCGCGGTTGAGATAACGGTACAGCCCTCGCACCGCCGATAGCAGCCTGGACAGACTGCGCGAAGACTGGCCCTGGTGATGCTGGCGCGCGATCAACTGGCGCAGGTGCTGAATCTGCAAGGCTTGCCAGCCCCCGATAGCCTGCTCGCTGCAGTAGGCCATGACCTTCTCCAGGTCCCGACGGTAGCCCACAAGCGTGTGCTCGGAAACCTGGCGCTCATTGCGCAGGTGTGCGCAGTAAGCCTCCAGCTGGCGCTCCATCAGCGCACCGGGCGCAGGCTTTGGCTGACGCGGGGGACCACACGGCCCAGCACCTCGGCGATATAGCTCAGGAACAGCGTGCCGACACTGCTCTTGTAATGCTGCGGGTCGCGGCTACCAATGGCCAGCACACCATGCAGCCCCTGGTGCTCCAGGGTCGCCACTGCGCTGGAGCCTACGTCGCGGCGTTGCTCCTCACCGAACAGAAACGCCAGCTCGTGGTCACGCAGGCTGCCGCTGACGGTCTTGCCGCTACCGAGCAGCGGGCCGATCGCTTGCTGGGCTTCGGCGTTGCTGACCCAGCGCCCCACGGGCGCCACGTTGTCGCCAAACAGGATCAGGCTGACGAAAGGCACCTGGAACTCCTGACGCAGGCTGTCTTCGACGACCATCACCACGTCTTCCAACGTGGTGGCGTCGAGCAAGTCCAGGATCAGGCGTCTGGTCTTGTCGAACAACCGATCGTTGTCACGGGCCACGTCCATCAACTGCGAAAGGCGGTGGCGCATCTCGATGTTGCGGTCGCGCAGCAACTTGAGCTGGCGCTCGACCAGGGAAACACTGTCACCGCGCTGGTGTGGAATGTGCTGCTCGACCAGCAGCTCATCATGCTCGGTGAAGAAGGTCGGATGAGCACGCAGGTAAGCGACCACCGCTTCGGCATCGAGCTCAGCGGCTTGCTGGGGTATATCCTTGGGGTGATCGGTCATGACGGTTACTCGCTTAAAATCGAACCTGTCCTTCGTAGACGCGTACGGCTGGGCCGGTCATCACCACCGGCTTGCCTGGACCGGCCCACTCGATATGCAAGCGCCCGCCCGGCAGGTCAAGGGAGACGGGCGAGTCCATCCAGCCCTGGCTGATGGCAGCCACGGCAGCTGCACAGGCCCCGGTACCACACGCCTGGGTTTCCCCAGCACCGCGCTCCCACACGCGCAAGTTGGCGCGGTGGCGGTCAATGACCTGCAGGAAGCCGGCATTGACGCGCTGGGGGAAGCGCGGGTGGTTTTCGATCTTCGGCCCCAGCTGATGCACAGGGGCACTGACCACATCGTCCACGCGCAGTACGGCGTGAGGGTTGCCCATGGACACCGCTGCAATCGAATGCACCTGACCGTCCACCTCCAGCGGGTAGCTCACCGACTGCGCGTCGGCGACGAACGGGATGTCGGCAGGGACGAAGCGTGGCGGGCCCATGTCGACACTGACCTGGCCGTCGTTCTGCACGTCCAGCACGATGATGCCGCCCTTGGTTTCCACACGTATGCGCTTCTTGGCGGTCAGGCGCTTGTCGAGCACGAACCGCGCAAAGCAGCGTGCACCATTGCCACACTGTTCAACTTCGGAGCCGTCGGCATTGAAGATACGGTAGCGGAAATCGACTTCCGGGTTGTTTGGCGCCTCGACGATCAGCAACTGGTCAAAGCCGATGCCCGTGTGGCGATCGCCCCACTGCTTGGCGTGCTTGGGCTGGATGTGGGCATGCTGGCTTACCAGGTCCAGGACCATGAAGTCGTTGCCCAGCCCATGCATCTTGGTAAAACGCAGCAGCATGGGCTTACTCCGGCAGCAGGCTTTCGCCAGCGTACAATTCGGCGATGGTTTCGCGGCGGCGTACTTCGAAAGCCTGGTCGCCGTCGACCAGTATTTCCGCGCAACGGCCACGCGTGTTGTAGTTGGAGCTCATCACGAAACCATAGGCGCCTGCTGACTGAACGGCCAGCAGGTCACCTTCGGCAAGGTTCAGGACTCGGTCCTTGCCCAGGAAATCGCCGGTTTCGCAGATCGGACCGACCAGGTCATACGGACGACCTTCGCCCTCACGCGGCTTGACTGCACAGATGCCCATCCAGGCCTGGTACAGGGCTGGGCGGATCAAGTCGTTCATGGCCGCATCGATGATGGCGAAGTCCTTGTGTTCGGTGTGCTTGAGGTACTCCACACGGGTCAGCAGCACGCCAGCGTTGGCCACGATATAGCGCCCCGGCTCGAACACCAGTGCCAGGTCTCGATCGCCCAGGCGCGTGCGAATGGCCTGGATGTAATCGGCTACCAGCGGTGGTTCTTCGTCGCGGTAGCGCACGCCGACCCCGCCGCCCAGGTCCAGGTGGCGCAGGTGGATACCGCACTCTGCCAGGCGGTCGACCAGTACCAGCAAGCGGTCCAGCGCATCGAGAAAGGGCTCCACGGTGGTCAGCTGCGAACCGATATGGCAATCGACCCCGACTACGTCCAGGTTGGGCAACTGAGCGGCCCGCACGTAGATGGCCTCTGCATCGGCGATGGCGATGCCGAACTTGTTTTCCTTGAGCCCGGTGGAAATGTACGGGTGGGTACCTGCATCCACGTCCGGGTTGACCCGCAGCGAGACGGGCGCGACCTTGCCCATTTCGGCGGCCACCTGCTGCAAGCGCTCCAGCTCGTCGGTGGACTCGACGTTGAAGCAATGCACGCCCACTTCAAGCGCACGACGCATGTCTTCGCGGGTTTTGCCCACGCCGGAAAACACCACGCGGTCGGCGCGCCCGCCAGCAGCCAACACGCGCTCGAGTTCGCCACCTGAAACGATGTCGAAGCCTGCACCCATGCGCGCCAGTACATTGAGCACGCCCAGGTTCGAGTTGGCTTTGACGGCGAAGCAGACCAGGTGTTCACACCCTTGCAAGGCATCGGTGTAGCTGCGGTACTGGGCCTCGATGTGGGCGCGCGAATACACGTAGGTGGGGGTACCGTGCCGCTCGGCGATCGCCGACAGGGACACCCCTTCCGCGAACAGTTCACCGTCGCGGTAATTGAAGACGTTCATCCGATTCCCTTATTGCTCAGGCGACTGCTCAGGCTCGGACTGCAGCGTGTCTTGCTGCTCCTCGGTCTGTGCTGACTTGGCTTTGGTCTGGTGCTGGTGCGCCGAGTGGGCGTCTTTGCGGTCCTTGCCGTCATCGGGCAGGTACAGCGGGCCTTTCTGGCCGCATGCAGAAACGAGGCAGGCAACAGCGACCAGCGCCGCGAGGGAGGAAATCAGGCGCTTCATGGATGAAATCCTTAGAAAAATGCAGTATTGAGCCCGAGTATACCGAGCGACCGGCGGCTTGCCTATGCAAGTACCGGCCCGCCGGGCAGGCTATCCTTGGTGCCGACCTGCACCTGTTTGCCGTCAGGGCTGCATTGCGAGCGAAGTGGCCTGCAAGGACCCTGGCTAAACCTTTGCATTCATCGGCCAGCGCCCGTATCGTGCCCGGCTTGCCTGTCACGCCGCCAATTTCGAGGTTCCTGCAATGAGTTTGAGTGAAGCGCGTTTCCATGATCTGGTCGACGCTACCCAGCAGGCGCTGGAAGACCTGTTCGACGAAAGCGGGCTGGACCTGGACATGGAGAACTCCGCTGGGGTGCTTACCGTCAAGTTCGAAGGTGGAGCCCAGCTGATCTTCAGCCGCCAGGAGCCTTTGCGCCAGCTGTGGCTGGCCGATCGGTCAGGCGGCTTCCACTTTGACTATGACGAAGAGAGCGGCAAGTGGGTGTGCGAGAAGAGCGAAGAGCTGCTAGGTGAAATGCTTGAGCGCATCGTGTGGGAGCGAGCCGGCGAAAAGCTGGATTTCGACGACATCTGACATGAGCAATGCACCCGTTCGGCCCCCCAAGCCGCTTTACAGCAACGTCAGCCCAGCGGTGCCATCGCCGTGCATCAGCATCTGCCGCCTTGACGAGCAGCGCGTGTGCACCGGCTGTCATCGGCATGTGGAACATATCCGCGAATGGCGCTCTGCCGATGACGAGCGCCGTCGGCAGATCTGCCGCGAGGCCACTGCGCTTCGCGACCGTAAGGCACACTGATAGCAAGGGCTTGAGTATTTGCCCCGCTGTGGTAGTGTCGGGGCTTGCGTCGATGACGCCAAAGCATTCGAAAACCCCGCCTTTGGGCGTAATGCTGGTCACTTAGGGCTGCACAGCAGCCCCAACAATCTCAAGTGAACAGCACTACGCGCTCAGGGCGGGGTTTCGCTTTATCTGTGCATCGAAAAACTGCCTGTTCAAAGGAGTCTGACTGGATCATGAGCACCAAGCCTTCCCTTATCCTCACCCGTTTGGATGTACAACGTCTGGAGCGTCTGCTCGATAGCCTCGACGAAAGTACCCCTGGCGTGCTCGCGCTCAGCGGCGAGCTCGACCGTGCCGAGCAGGTGGTAGGTCATGATGAGGTACCGGCAGGTGTAGTGACCATGAATTCGCGCGTGCATTGCCGCGAGCAAGCCAGTGGCAAGGACTACCACCTGACCTTGGTCTACCCCAAGGATGCCGGGCCAGACGGCAAGGTCTCGGTCCTGGCGCCCATCGGCTGTGCCTTGCTCGGGTTGTCGGTGGGTGAGCAGATCGACTGGCCGGCGCCAGGGGGCAAGACCCTCAAGCTGGAGTTGCTGGAAGTCGAGTACCAGCCGGAAGCGGCGGGCGATTTCGACCTTTAGTGCTTGCAACGCACCGCTGGCGCGGCCAGTGCTAAGCCTGGCTCGCCAGCACCTGCCGTAGCCCCTCATTCAAGGCCTGCTCAAGTGTCCGTTTGTAGTTCAGGTAGACCTGCGTCGTGGCCTGGCGGCCATCGGGCAACCCGGAAACATCCAAGTCGGTGATGTAGCACCGATACTGGCCCGCATTTCGCCGTTGGGCGATGATTTCCCGGGCCACCATGCCATACAGGCTCGGCCCATGGTCGAGCTCGGAGAACTCCTGCTCCTCGCAGAACAAGGTCACATGCGTGGCACCGTCGGCGTCGGCGTGAAGCATGGCCTGGACGTCGTAGTAGGGCTGCGCGTTCCCCGCATCCGGTGCCGCCCGCTGCTCCAGGCCCCGTGCCCTGCCTGATCCAGACCCGAGCAGCTGCGCGTACACGATGCCCAGGCGTGCTGCTTGCCTTGCACCATAAGGCAACTGCGCCTCGCGTCGTCGCAAGACCGATGCCAGAAAGCGTTGCAGCGGCAGCAGAAGATGAGGTTCGTCCTGCAACGGCACGCGCTCGTGCCACAAGGCGTTGCATTCATCCAGCACGTAGAGCTCGGCCCAGTTGTCGAATAGTCGATAGAAGACCTGAACGCAGTCGCGGCGGGCTTGCTCGAGCACAAGGCCCACATCGGTGTCCGCCAGGGCATTGGCATCCAGATACACAGGGCTGTAGGTGCTGCGCGCCTGGCCCAGGAACGCGAGTAGCGCATCATGATCGTCCAGGCTTGTGAGGACGACCTTGCCCCCAAGCCACTCCAGCACATGAACCTGGTGCGCCACTTGCACCAGGTAACGGCCAGGGGCCTCCTGTTCGTGCAACTGCCGCGCGGTCTGGAAGAGCTCGGCGACACGCTGACTGATGGCCTGCGCCCGGTGCTGGGCAAAGCAGTGCGCCCGCACGTTGGGCCAGCCGCTTGCCTGTTTCGGCAGGTTGATGAAGTCGCGCAGGCATCGCATCAGCGCGTGCTCGCCGTCGTAGCGGTGTACCAGCACCTCGTTCCAGGAGCTGATCGTGACCTGGTCCACCGTCAATACCAGGTTTTCCCGCAGGCCACCGTAGCTGAGCGAGTCGGTACGTTCAGTGGTCAGCAGGATATCCAGTTCACGGTGGTGGGGCAGGGGGTCGATGCCCACGTTGATCAGCAGCAGCACATCGTCGGCAGCGCTTGGCTGCAATAGCCTCATCTCGCTGACGGCCAGCAGCGGCAACACGATGAGTTGCTGCAGGCTCGCGAGCAGGCCCTGCAATTCAGGCTCTTTCAGATCGCTGATGCCCGGATGCAGCGCCAGTCGTGTGTGGCTGTCTATCACGCCATTGCAATGGGCCCAGACCAACAGTTCCACAAGGTGCCAGCAGCGCTTGATCGGGTTGGCGAGTTCCATCTCATGGCCATGCAGGTTACCGCTGTACAGTGCCCAGGGGTGGCTGCCTGGCGCTCTGCGGCTGGGTGATTGGGCCAACGTCACGGTTTGTTCGGCCAGGTCGCAAGCACGGTCGCCCTGGAGGATTTCCACCTTGTCTGCACGGCGTTCGAATGCCGCTTGCAGGCGCCGCCCCAACAGGCTGAGCTCGCGCAGGTCAGCGCGGCTGGTCGCGTCGTGAGCGCGTGCGAACTGCACCAGAAACCGGTAGCTGCGGCTGAGTTCGGCCACCCGTTCGCGGCGCTCCAGGGTAACCTGGTGCACCCCCCAGCCAGGGCGTCCATCGAGCATGGCCAGCTGCGCGCCTCCCCATCCCCATGCGTCGGTCAGGCTGCGCAGCAGGCGGCGTTGCCAGCCCTCGGCGCGCCCCTGTTCGCTGAGCTTGCCGTTCACTTTCAGGTACAAGCTGCGCCGCACCAGTTCCAACCGAGCCAGCTCACCGCGCTGTATCAGGTAGCGCTCGATCCGTCGGTAGACCATGACGTAAGGATCGAGACGGTCAAGGTCGAGCTGATTGGCGAACACCGCTTGCTTGTAGTCAAGGCTCAGGCACCGCACGGTGGGGTATTCGCTGGCATAGGCTTCGGCCAGCAGCAGTTTGAGCAAGGACTTGTGAGGGGCATCGATACCTTTGAACAGCTGCCAAAGCCCGGCGCCAATGAATTCGTGGCCTGGGATCTGCGCCAGGTGGCCCAGATCGAGCGCTTCTCCAGGGCGTACGAAACGCTTTGCCAGCAGGGTCTGGGCGTAGGCCGGGTAAGCGCACTCCTGATCGGGCGGCACCAACCACCACAGTGGCGTCCGTCCTGCCAACCAGAGGGCCGTGCGGTAGAACTCGTCCAGCAGAAGATAATGCTGCGTGGTGCCGCAATCGTCGGTGCCGAGTTGGCCTGTGCGCTGGCCTTGAGCGAACGCCTGGGTGTCAATCAGGAAGAAATGCGTATCGGCGCCCTGGCTCGCGGCCCAGGTCTCCAGCAACTGGCATTTACGCTGCAGTGACTCCAACGCTTCGTGCTCCAGTTCGCTGGTATGGCATACCCACACATCGATGTCGCTGTCCTCAGCCTGGGCAAGCGTGCCCAGGCTGCCGATTAGAAACAGCCCGTCGATGGAACGTGCAGAGGACTTGTCGCGGGCTTTGTAGCTGAAGGCACGTGCCAGGCGCTGGGCTTCGAATATCTGGTCGCCGCTTGGCTCGAAGTCGCAGATCCCTGCCGGCGTCATCGACGAAACATAGCCGGGCAATAACGGATGGTTCACATGGAACAGCACTGGCAGCGCGGTCAGCACCTGCTGCTGGCGGGGGGACAAACCGGCCATTGCCCGCTGCAGGCGGCCTGCGTTGATCTGTAGGTAGCGCCCGCGCAAGGTGGCCAGCAGCTTACGGTCGATCCCGTTGTCCAGGTCCAGTTGGATCTCGTCGGGACAATTCATTTTGCGCTCATCAGTCCGCTGAAGCTGGGGCGAGTGTAGCTTGAACGATACGGCCCACGCAGGCTCATTGAGTACTGAGGCCATTTGCGCGAGTTCCTGCAACCTGTGGGGTAGTGCATCATGGCTGGCTCAATGACAACGTGAGGTAAATCATGCGTGTTTGGATCGATGCCGACGCGTGTCCGAAGGCCGCCAGGGACCTGATCGTCAAGTTCGCCCTCAAGCGCAAGTTCGAAGTGGTCATGGTCGCGGGTCAGGCGGTGGCCAAGCCAGCCTTCGGCATCGTGCAACTGATCGTGGTACCCAGCGGCATGGATGCGGCCGACGATTATCTCGTCGAGCATGCCGTGCCGGGTGAGTTGGTCGTCTGCAGCGACGTGCCGCTGGCCGACCGGCTTGTGAAGAAAGGCGTAGCGGCGCTGGACCCGCGCGGGCGCGAGTTCGACGAGCGCAACATGGGCGAGCGCCTGGCTACGCGCAACCTGTTCACCGAACTGCGTGAACAGGGCCAGTCGGGCGGCGGGCAGGGGCCCTATGGGGATCGCGAAAAACAGGCGTTTGCCAATGCGCTGGACCGGATTATCACTCGGCTATCGGTGCGTTGATATCCAGTAGAGCGTCAACCACCCGGTCAGGCGCTCCAGCCGGGCAAGCGGAGCTTACTCGTGGGTCAGCTCCAGCACGCGATCAACCAGCTTGTAGATCCCGCTAGCGGCTTCGCTGATGGTCTTTGCCGACATGTAGGCGGGAGTGGTCACCAGTTTGCGCTGCGGGTCCTCGACGATGTCGTGCACGTCGCATTCTTCGTGGGTGCCGCCCATCTTGACGACGGCCTCAGCGGTATCGGCGTCGTTACCGATGGTGCAGACCACGCCAGGGCCATAGATCTTGGCAGCCAGTGCAGGCGAGATACAGATCAGGCCAACTGGCTTGCAGGCAGCGGCGAACGCCTCGGCCAACGCCAGGACATCCGGATTGACAGTGCAGTCTGCGCCTTTTACGGCAAAGTCCGAGAGGTTCTTGGCTGCGCCAAAGCCGCCCGGAACGATCAACGCGTCGAAGTCCTCGACGCGCGCCTCACGGATGTCTTTCACATCGCCACGCGCAATACGGGCAGATTCCACCAGCACGTTGCGCGACTCGGGCATCTCGTTGCCGGTCAGGTGGTCGATGACATGCATCTGCGCGATGTTCGGTGCAAAGCACTGCACCTGCGCGCCGCGTTGGTCCAGGCGCAGCAGGGTGATCACGCTTTCGTGAATTTCTGCACCGTCATAAACGCCACAGCCAGAAAGAATCACCGCCACTTTTTTTGTCATGCTCATTACTCCAGGTCGAAGCGCTTGATACCCGTCAGGCTGGCAGCGCGGCGCAGTGCGGGATGGTCCATGTCTGTTGGAGTGTGCCGCGGTGCAGGTGTTCAGTCCTGGGACTCGCGCGCAGCCCGGCGCTCTGCCCGCAGCGTACGAAAGCGCCGGTGCAGCCACAGGCCTACGCCAAGCACCAGCAAGGCACCGAGTACCCACAGTTCGTAGCGCTTGATATTGCCCAGCAGGCCTTCGAGGATTGCGCCGAAATGATAGGCCGCAGCACCCAGGGCGATGGCCCAGATCGCGGCCCCGATGCCGTTGAGCAGCAGGTAGCGCCGCGGCGGATAGCCCGAGAGGCCGATTGCGACCGGCATTACCGTGCGAAGCCCGTAAACAAAGCGGAAGCTGAGCACCCAGATATCGGGATGGCGACGGATGTGGCCCAGGGCGCGGTCGCCCATTGCCTGCCAGCGGGGCTTGCGCGCCAGAATCTTGCGTCCATGGCGACGACCCATGAAATACCACAGCTGATCACCGGCATAGCTGCCCATGAATGCCACCAGGCATACCAGCTTGATGTCCATGTAATCGCGGAACGCAAGAAAGCCTGCAAGGACCAGAATGGTCTCGCCTTCGAAGAAGGTGCCTAGAAAAAGGGCAAAGTAGCCGAAATCCTGCAGGAATTGTTGGAGCATTTTCTGAGGTGCTGGCGAAATGAACGCGCAGCCTACCCCTTCGCGTGCGTTCGGGAAAGTGTCCAAATGTGTCTCGACGTGAACAGTGCCCGCCACCACAATGTCTGCAACCGTGTGCCATGGCTTGCCCTGGCGTGTAACACAGGCGTCATAATGGGCGCTTATCTTGCCGCTCAATTGATGATAGGGCGTTAACGTCCTCAGGACCGCCAGATGAATAACGAAGTGCTTCCCCCTGTCTTGATCAAGGATGCCAAGGAGCTTCCAGAGGAGCTGGTGCAGACCCCGCCTGATCTGCCACCCGGGTCCCAGGTCGCTGTAGAGCCTGCAGCGGAGCCAGCGACGCCCACGCCGGCCCCGGCGCCGCCCATCGCCGTGCCCGGCCTGGACGATACCAGCCTGTACATTCATCGCGAACTGTCCCAACTGCAGTTCAACATCCGGGTACTGGAGCAGGCGCTGGATGAAAGCTACCCGTTGCT
Organism: Pseudomonas sp. WSY_20; assembly: GCF_043104335.1. Lineage (NCBI taxonomy): Bacteria > Pseudomonadati > Pseudomonadota > Gammaproteobacteria > Pseudomonadales > Pseudomonadaceae > Pseudomonas > Pseudomonas sp. WSY_20. The sequence continues at coordinate 4,067 of NZ_JBICKP010000054.1, read as the reverse complement.
CGAACGCCTGAAGTTCCTGCTGATTTTCTCGAGCAACCTGGACGAGTTTTTCGAGATTCGTGTGGCTGGGCTTAAGAAACAGATCAATTTCGCCCGCGAGCAGGCCGGCGCCGACGGCTTGCAGCCGCACCAGGCCCTCACGCGCATCAGCGAACTGGTGCATATCGAGGTCGATCGCCAGTACGCGATTCTCAACGATGTATTGCTGCCAGAGCTGGAAAAACACCAGATTCGATTCATTCGTCGTCGTCACTGGACACCCAAGCTCAAGACATGGGTGCGTCGCTACTTCCGCGACGAGATCGCGCCCATCATCACCCCGATCGGCCTGGACCCTACCCACCCATTCCCGTTGCTGGTGAACAAGAGCCTGAACTTCATCGTCGAGCTCGAAGGCGTCGATGCCTTCGGCCGCGATTCAGGTCTGGCCATCATTCCGGCACCGCGGCTGCTGCCACGGGTCATTCGCGTGCCTGAGGAAGTGGGTGGCACCGGTGCGAACTATGTCTTCCTTTCGTCGATGATCCATGCCCACGCAGACGACCTGTTCCAGGGCATGAAGGTCAAGGGGTGCTACCAGTTCCGCCTGACCCGCAACGCCGACCTGGCGTTGGATTCCGAGGAAGTCGACGACCTGGCCCGGGCGCTTCGTGGCGAGCTGTTCTCGCGCCGCTATGGCGATGCCGTGCGCCTGGAAGTCGCCGATACGTGCCCCAAGCACCTGTCGGACTACCTGCTCAAGCAGTTCAGCCTGAGCGAAAGCGAGCTGTACCAGGTCAACGGGCCGGTCAACCTGACGCGGTTGTTCAGCATTACCGGGCTGGACAGCCATCCCGAGCTTCAATATGTGCCGTTCACCCCGGCCATCCCGAAGTTGCTGCAGAACGCCGACAATATTTTCAGCGTGATCAGCAAGCAGGACATCCTGCTCATGCACCCCTTCGAGTCGTTCACGCCGGTCATCGACTTGTTGCGCCAGGCGGCCAAGGACCCGCACGTCCTGGCCGTACGCCAGACGCTGTACCGCTCCGGCGCCAACTCGGAAATCGTCGATGCGCTGGTCGATGCAGCGCGCAACGGCAAGGAAGTCACCGCAGTGATCGAACTGCGCGCACGCTTTGACGAGGAGTCCAACCTGCAGATGGCAAGCCGCCTGCAAGCAGCAGGCGCGGTGGTGATCTATGGCGTGGTCGGTTTCAAGACGCACGCCAAGATGATGTTGATCCTGCGCCGCGAGCAGGGCGAGATCGTACGCTATGCGCACCTGGGGACCGGCAACTACCACGCTGGCAACGCCCGTTTGTACACCGACTACAGCCTGCTCACCTCCGACGATGCGCTCACCGAAGACGTCGGCAAGCTGTTCAGCCAGTTGATCGGCATGGGCAAGACCCTGCGCATGAAGAAACTGATGCATGCGCCGTTCACCTTGAAAAAGGGCATGCTGGACATGATCGCCCGCGAAACCCAGTTCGCCTTGGACGGCAAGCCGGCGCATATCATCGCCAAATTCAACTCGCTGACCGATGCGAAGGTCATCAAGGCCTTGTACAAGGCCAGTCAATCGGGGGTGAAGATCGACTTGATCGTGCGTGGCATGTGCTGCCTGCGTCCAGGGATTCCAGGGGTTTCACATAACATCCAGGTGCGCTCGATCATCGGCCGCTTCCTGGAACACACCCGTGTGTTCTATTTCCTCAATGGCGGTGAAGAGCAGATCTACCTCTCCAGTGCCGACTGGATGGAGCGCAACCTCGACAAGCGGGTCGAGACCTGCTTCCCGGTCGAGGGCAAGAAGCTGCTGTTGCGGGTGAAGAAGGAACTGGAGGCGTACCTGACCGACAACACCCACGCCTGGACCCTTCAGCCAGACGGGCGCTATGTGCGCAGCAGTCCAACGGGTAACCAGAACCCGCGCAGTGCCCAGGCGACCCTACTGGAGCGCCTGAGCAACCCGGTCCTCAACGTACGCTGAGGACAAAGCCGACCCGGGCCAGCCACTCCGCCTCGTTGGCAAAGTCGGCCTGGGTCAGCTGGTTCTGTTCGAGCCAACCTTCCGGGAATACCACTTCCAGGCGGTTGTCGGCCGCCTTGAGCTCGACTTTGGGCATCTGCTGCGTGCCCCGGATATGGTGGAACAGGATGGCGAAGCGCAGCAGCACGCACAGGCGCAGCAGCTTGACCCCTTCATCCCCCAGTTCGGCATAACGGTCCTTGGGAATGTTGCGGCGGTGGCCGCGCACCAGCAAGGCCATCATCTGCTGATCCTCGCGCGAGAAGCCTGCCAGGTCGGAGTGCTCGATCAGGTACGCGCCGTGCTTGTGGTAATGATAGTGGGCAATGTCCAGGCCGATCTCGTGGACCTTGGCTGCCCAACCCAGCAGGTCGCGCCAGTTGCCGTCCTGCAGGTCCCATGCCTCGGCCACCTGGTCGAAGGCATGCAGTGCCTTGCGCTCGACCCTGGCGGCCTGGCCTTGGTCGACGTGGTAGCGCTCCATCAGCGAGTTGAGGGTACGCTCGCGTACGTCCTCATGATGATGCCGTCCAAGCAGATCGAACAGCACACCTTCACGCAGCGCACCGTCGCAGTGGTCCATGCGCTGCAGCTCCAGGGCATCGAAGATCGCTTCGAGGATGGCCAGGCCCGCCGGGAAGATGGTGCGCCGATCCGGCTTGACCCCATCGAAGTCGATCCTGTCGACTTCGCCCAGCTTGAACAGCTTGCGCTTGACCCAGGCCAGCCCGTCGGCATTCACCTCACCATTGCCCAGGCCTGCGGACCTAATGGCGGCGCCGATGGCACGAATAGTGCCGGACGAGCCGATGGCTTCATCCCAGGTCAGGCGGTGCAGGGCATGCTCGATGCTCATCAGCTCAAGCCGGGCGGCCGTATACGCCTGTGCATATCGCGCCGGGGTGATCTTGCCGTCACGGAAATAGCGCTGGGTGAAGCTGACGCAGCCCATCTGCAAGCTCTCGCGCAACAGGGGCTCGAAGCGCTGGCCAATGATGAATTCGGTGCTGCCGCCGCCGATGTCCGCCACCAGGCGCTTGCCTGGGGTATCGGCCAGCGTGTGGGAAACGCCCAGGTAGATCAGGCGGGCCTCTTCGCGGCCTGAAATGACTTCCACCGGGTGGCCAAGGATGGCTTCGGCACGCTGGATGAAGATGTTGCGGTTGCGCGCTTCACGCAAGGCGTTTGTGCCGACGATGCGCACCGAGCCTGCGGGCATGCCGTTGATCAGCTGAGCGAAGCGCTTGAGGCACTCAAGGCCGCGCTCCATGGCTTCTTCACTGAGCTTGCGCTCCTCATCGATGCCGGCGGCCAGCTGTACCTTCTCGCCCTGCCGCTCGAGAATGCGGATTTCGGTGTGGTGGGCCTTGGCCACGACCATGTGGAAGCTGTTGGAGCCAAGGTCGATGGCGGCTATCAGGGACAGGTTCTTCGCGGTGGTATGCGGCATGATCTGGAAGTTCTCGGTCATTAACCTGGCAATCGTGCCACGATAGCAGGCTGGTCGCCAACGCGTGGCACCTGGCCTGCGCGGTGAGCTTGATATACGGCAATATGCCATTCGATTGGATGACGGCGATGTGACAGTTTCGATTCGAGTGCTCTTGCACAACTATAGTTACACTCAATCGTCTGCGGCTTCCTGTCGACCGCGGGGGCGGCTATGATGGGCAACGTTTTCCGTGCTTACGACCTTGGAGATTTCCATGAGCGACAAAATCAAACACGTCACCGACGCCACCTTCGATGCCGAAGTGCTTCAGGCTCAAGGCCCGGTGTTGGTCGACTACTGGGCTGAATGGTGCGGCCCGTGCAAGATGATCGCTCCGGTTCTGGACGACATCGCCACTACGTACGAAGGCAAGCTGGTCGTTGCCAAGCTGAACATCGACGAAAACCAGGAAACCCCAGCCAAGCACGGCGTGCGTGGTATCCCGACGCTGATGCTGTTCAAGAACGGCAACGTCGAAGCCACCAAGGTCGGCGCCTTGTCCAAATCGCAGCTGGCAGCGTTTCTCGACGCCCACCTGTGATGAAAAAGCCCCGCAAATGC
>NZ_JBICKP010000053.1:0-612 GCF_043104335.1 Pseudomonas sp. WSY_20 | reverse complement strand
AACGCGCGCTGAATGCCGAGCTTGGTTACCATCTGGGCTATCCGCCGGGCGCGCAGCGCCCAGAGGATGAAACCAACCAGCGTAACGGCAAGAGTGGCAAGACGGTTTTGACCGGCGATGGCCCGCTGCGGCTGGAGATTCCTCGTGATCGAGACGGCAGCTTTGCGCCCATTCTGATCCCCAAGCACGAGCGCCGTTACACCGGCTTCGACGACAAGATCATCGCCATGTACGCACGTGGAATGACAGTACGAGAGATCCGAGCTTTTCTTTCCGAGCAGTACGGAACAGAGGTTTCGCACGACTTCATCAGCTCTGTGACAGACGAGGTCATGGAAGAGATCGGCGCGTGGCAACAACGGCCCCTGGAACCGATGTATCCGGTTATTTTCTTTGATGCGCTGCGGGTGAAAATCCGCGAAGAAGGCCTGGTGCGCAACAAGGCCATTTACTTGGCGCTGGGCGTTCTACCCGATGGGACGCGCGATATCTTGGGCATCTGGATCGAGAACACCGAGGGTGCGAAGTTCTGGATGAAGGTGTTCAATGATCTCAAGACGCGTGGTATCGAAGACGTGCTGATTGCTGTGACCGACGGACTCAAAGGGATGC
>NZ_JBICKP010000052.1:0-42990 GCF_043104335.1 Pseudomonas sp. WSY_20 | reverse complement strand
AGAAGCAAAAGCCAAAGCAACGGCAACAGCAACAGCAACAGCAACAGCAACAGCGGGAGCGGGAGCGGGAGCGGGAGCGGGAGCGGGAGATTTGCCTGGGAAAGACATTGGCATGTCTTTCCGAGACTGCGGCATCGCGCCGCAGGCAGTCAACCCTTGGCAAAACCCTGCAAGCCCGTAGAATCGCGCTTCCTTTTCGCCCGTCGCCTTGAACGGTGGCAACCGGCAACCAAGACCGAGTCCGCGCCTGACCCCATGAACGCTCATGTGAAATAGGCTCAACCCTCCCCGCCCGGCCGTCTTCTCGCATGGCCAAGCGGTTGAGTCTTGCCCAGGTCGCATCCGTGCAGCCTCTACCCTATCCGGGTCGATCGGCGTGCGCGCTCGAAAAGGCCAACCTTCGCATATCCAACTTGAGGTACCTATGTCTGCGCGTTTGCTGGCCATGGCGCTGGCGCCGCTGCTCGGGCTGTTCATCATTGCCCTGGGCAACGGCTTCATGTCTTCTCTGACCACCCTGCGACTCGGCGAGGCTGGCGAGTCTGCCACCACCATCGGCATCGTCTCGTCCACCTACTTCATCGGCCTGACCCTGGGCGCCATCTTCAATGATCGGCTCATCCTGCGCATCGGCCATATCCGCGCCTACACCAGCTTTGCATCGCTGATCGGCGTCACCATCCTGCTGCAAGGCCTGTTCTATGACGTGACCTGGTGGTCGGTGCTGCGCCTGATCAATGGCTGGGCGGCCGTGGGTGTGTTTCTGGTGATCGAAAGCTGGTTGCTGCTGGCCGGGGACGCCAAGATCCGCGGTCGCCTGCTGGCCTTGTACATGATCGCTTTCTATGGCGCCGGGGTGCTGGCCCAGGCAGGGCTTGGCGAGATTACCCGCCTGGGCGAGACGGCGCCCTTCATGCTGGCGGGTGTGCTCACCGCGCTGTCGGTGTTGCCGATCGTGATCCTGCCACGGGTCTCGCCACTGCTGGACCAGGTCGAGCCGCTCAAGCCGCGGCAGCTGCTGGGCGTGGCACCCTCGGGGCTGGTGGGATGTTTTGGTTCCGGCGTGGCCATAGCCGGGATCTACACGTTGCTGCCGCTGTACCTCCAACGTATCGGGCTGGACGTTGGCGAAGTGGGCAATATGATGGCCTGGGTCATCCTCGGGGCCATGCTGCTGCAATACCCCGTGGGGCGTTGGTCGGACCGCAGGGACCGCCAGGACGTGCTGATTGCCCTGGCTGCGGTGTGCGCTGCGCTGGCGCTGGGCACCGTATTCCTGCCCTCGGATGCGTTCCTGCTACCGGCGATGCTGTTTCTGCTGGGCGGCGGGGTGTTCACCCTGTACCCGGTGGCGGTCAGCCATGCGGCCGACCGTGCCCCATCCGATGCCCTGGTGCCCATGATCCAAGGGCTGCTGCTGATCAACTCGCTGGGCTCGGCGATGGCGCCGATGGCGATTTCGCCCGTCATGACCGAGTTTGGCGAAGCCGGGCTTTTCTGGGCCTTTGCCGTGGTCAACCTGTTGATGGTGGGCTTTTTCCTGTGGCGGCGCGGCAAGCGTCCGGCCGCGGAACACCCTGCCCCGTTCACCGCCTCCACCACCTTCTCGCCTACCGGCGCTGAACTGCGGGTTACCGAGGACCTGATGCATGCTGCCCAGGAGCATCCTCCGATGGAAACGGCCGAACCCAAGCCATCGCATCATGGCGAGACCTGTTGAGGTAAGCGTGCCGTTAACGACCATCCGTCGCCCTTAGGGCACCTCCTGTGCAGGTCTTTGCCAAACCAATGACAGATTCCATGCACAGGAGCTTCGCCATGATTCGCATTCGTAGCCTTTCGCTGTCCGTTGCTTTCGCCTTGGCCACCCTGGCCGGTACCAGTCAGGCCGCTACTGACACTACCAACACCGATATGCACCCGAAAACCGACCAGATGGGCGGCAAGACCGCAGGTGAAGGCAGCAGCGTGAACACCCCAGGCAGCAGCCGTGACAATGACAGCAGCAACGCCGGCGCAGCAGGTGCCCATGACGGTGCGGCAGGCGGCTCCAACAGCACCGGCGAAGCCACAGGCTCCGGCGCAGGTGCCACCGGTGGGCAAGCTGAAGATCAAGACAGCCACTAAGACCACGGTCTCGTGACCCTCTAACGTAATCATCCCATCGATTGCGCTCATAGCATTTTTCCATTGAATGGCCCGCGCAATGTGCAGTAAGCTCGGGTTCATTCACTGGAGAGCAGCATGCAAGCAACCATCCACACACTCGTCCTTGCCACTGGCCGCGCTTCGCGCCCAGTATCGGCTGTGACCGTGTCTGTAAATGCACCTGCCTCCTATTACTTCGGGTATTGGTTTAGCCACTAGGCGCCGATACCCACACGGCGTCCACCTTCGAGGGGCCGCCGAACATGAGAATACTCAAACCCCCGGTCGGCCTCCCGACAGGGGGTTTTGTTTTTTCAGGCCTACACCCAAACGATTCAGAGGACAGATTCATGAAATACGACACCTATTACGTAGCTGGCACCTCCACCTGGCGATTTAGCCACGTCCGCTCGGGCCAGCCTGCCGCCTCCGATCGGTTCTGCACAGGTGGCACAGCCCCAACCAATAGCCAATCACCGATCTGTCGAACACCTCGATAGGGCCGACCGCGCAGGATATAGCGCCTGCCGTCCGCCCAAGGAACCCCCCCATGCAAGCATCCAGCCTCGCCCTGCCTCCGACCCAACCTCAAGCTGCCAATACCGCTGTCAGCCGCCGCCTTCCCAGTCCGCACCTGCTCAAACAGCAGATGCCGCTCTCTGCCTCGCTCGCTCATCAAGTCCAGGCGCACCGCCAAGCCATTTGCGACATTCTCGAAGGACGCGACCACCGCCTGCTGGTGATCGTAGGGCCGTGCTCGCTGCATGATCCGCGCTCGGCGCTGGAATACGCCGATCGCCTGGCCGCGTTGAGCCGCCAGGTCGATGATCGCCTGCTGCTGGTGATGCGTGCCTACGTGGAAAAGCCGCGCACGACAGTGGGCTGGAAGGGCCTGGCCTACGATCCTCACCTCGATGGCAGCGACGACATGCACGCAGGCCTGGCCCTGTCGCGGGGGCTGATGCTGGGCATGATCGAACGGGGCCTGCCGGTCGCGACCGAGTTGTTGCAACCCATGGCTGCTGGCTACTTCGACGATGTGCTGGCCTGGGCTGCCATCGGCGCCCGTACCACCGAATCACAGATTCATCGGGAAATGGTCAGCGGGCTGGCGCTGCCGGTGGGCTTCAAGAACGGCACCGATGGCGGCGTGGCCATCGCGACAGACGCCATGCGCAGCGCTGCCCATGCCCACCGGCATTTCGGCATGGATGCCCAGGGCTACCCTGCGATCGTCGAAACCCTGGGCAATGCGCACACTCACCTGGTGCTGCGCGGTGGCCATCAGGGCCCGAACTACGACGCCCACAGCGTCGCCCTAGCCCGCCAGGGGCTCGCCAAAGCGGGTCTGCCTGCGCGCATCATGGTCGATTGCAGCCATGCCAACAGTGGCAAGGACCCGGCCCGGCAACCGGCTGTGTTCAACGAGGTGTTGCAACAGCGGTTGAATGGGGACGCCTCGATCGTGGGCATGATGATCGAAGGGCACCTGTTCGAGGGTTGTCAGGCGCTCGGCAAAGGGGCGCTGAAATACGGCGTGTCCATCACCGATGGCTGCCTTGGCTGGAGCGCCACCGAAACGCTGTTGCACGATGCGGCACGACGTCTGGGTGAGCGGCAGGCCGAACCCTGCGAGACACAACCGGTTGAAGTGCGTTAGGCTTTGCCTCTTTACCCTCCCAAGGAGCAGTACCCCATGGCACGTGCAACCGCCCGTCACATCCTGGTCAACAGCGAAGATAAGTGCAAAGAACTCAAGGCCCAGATCGAAGCGGGTGCTGACTTCGGTGAAATCGCCAAGGCCAATTCCACCTGCCCGTCCAGCCGCCAGGGTGGTGACCTGGGCTCGTTCGGTCCAGGCCAGATGGTCAAGGAATTCGATACTGTCGTCTTCAGCGCCCCGGTCAACACCGTACAGGGTCCGGTCAAGACCCAGTTCGGCTACCACCTGCTGGAAGTGACCAGCCGCCAGGACTAAGTCCTGCGAAGCAAGCCCGGTAGGAGGGAGTGGCTCAAAGCTGCTGCATTGGCGCCATGCGAAGGTACCCACGGAACCTTTGATCAGCCGCTCCGCTCCTACGCTCAGCCCATCCCGGGCGATGCCCAATGGCTTTCTTCGTTCCAGTCAGCGCCGGAGCGCTGCTAGGGAGCTTTGCATGACCCTCAAAGGCAAGACAGCAGTGATCACAGGTTCCACCAGCGGCATTGGCCTGGGCATTGCCCATGTGCTGGCGCGAGCGGGGGCCAGCATCGTGCTCAACGGCTTTGGTGATCCTTCACCGGCCATCGCCAGCCTTGAACAGTTAGGGGTGCAGGTGCGGCATCATCCCGCTGACCTTGCCGATGCTGCTCAGATCGAGGCCCTGCTGGCCTTTGCCGAACAGGCATTCGGTGCCGTGGACATCCTGGTCAACAATGCAGGCATCCAGCATGTGGCACCCGTCGAGCACTTCCCGGTGGACAGCTGGGACAAGATCATTGCCTTGAACCTGTCTGCGGTCTTCCACGGCACTCGCCTGGTGTTGCCAGGCATGCGCGCCCGCAACTGGGGGCGCATCATCAACATCGCCTCGGTTCATGGGCTTGTCGGCTCCACAGGCAAAGCCGCGTACGTCGCCGCCAAGCATGGGGTGATTGGCCTGACGAAGGTCGTAGGGCTGGAAACTGCCATGAGCGGCGTGACCTGCAATGCCCTGTGCCCAGGCTGGGTGTTGACGCCGCTGGTGCAGCAGCAAATCGACGCACGTGCAGCAACCGGCATCGATCCCCAGCAGGCACAGCGGGACTTGCTCGCGGAAAAACAGCCTTCGCAGGCGTTCGTAACCCCTGAGCACCTCGGCGAACTCGTGCTGTTTCTGTGCAGCGAGGCTGGCAGCCAGGTACGCGGTGCAGCCTGGAACGTGGACGGTGGATGGCTGGCGCAATAAGCCATGCCGGTTCGCACGGCTAGCGGTGCGTCGGGCATAATGCCTGCTTTCTCTCGCTGCATGCATAGGTAGATCATGAAAGCCCAAGCCCGCCACATCCTGGTCAAGACTGCTGACGAAGCTGAAAAGCTCAAGCAGCGCATCGCCAAGGGTGAGGCGTTCGATGTGCTCGCCAGGAAGTTCTCCCTCTGCCCCTCGGGCAAGCGTGGCGGCGATCTCGGGGAGATTCGACCTGGGCAGATGGTCGGTGCGATCGACCAGGTCATCTTCAAGAAACCCTTGCGCGTGGTGCATGGGCCTGTGAAGAGCAAATTCGGCTATCACCTGGTACAGACGTTCTACCGCGACTGAGTCTCAACACTGCCACCTCAGTACCCAGCAACTAGCAGTTCTGCCAGTTGTCGCCTTCAAGCCTGCCTCTGTAAAAAGTGCCTGACCCCGCGCAACCGATTCTGCGCGCTGGCTTGGGATGGAGGCTTCGCTATGCGTGTACGACTGATTGTGGGATCCCTGAGTTTACTGGGCGCAGCCCTGCCATCTGCTCAGGCAGCTTGCACATTTCCCCCTGGCGCCGGTAACGACACGTATGTCTGCGACAGCGGGTCATCGCCTTCGCTCGTCGATACCGAGGGCGACAACCGCCTGGTGTTTCCGGCGAATGGCACCGGCGCCATCGAAGGCGATGTCACCTTCGGTCCAGGCCGGGACAGTATCGATATGGGCTCCGGCACGATCGCCGGCAATGTCAATCAGGGCGGCGGCATCGATGACTTCGTCATGAGCGGCGGCGTGATCGAGGGCAACGTCAACCAAGGTGACGGGCTGGACACCTTCTATATGTCCGGCGGCTGGATCAAGGGCACCTTCGACAGCGGCGACTACGCCGAAATGGATGGCGGGCGGATCGGAAACGTCAACCTGCGCCTGGACAAGAATACCTTCATCATGCGCGGTGGCAGCGTTGACAGGAACGTCATCGCCGCGTTCGACACCGATTACATCGAAGTCTTCGACGGCACTATTGGCGGCAATATCAGTGTCAGCGGCGGCGACGACAGCGTTTTGATTCATGGCGGCAGTGTCGCGGGGGATGTACTGCTCAGCACGGGTAACGATCGCTTCGTCTGGGATGGCGGGACGATCGGCGGGAGAGTCGATGCCGGGCCGGGCGACGACACTGCGCTGCTCTCCGGGCTCAACCCGGAAACGCTGACGATCACGATCAATGGTGGCGAAGGCAACGATGCGCTCACATTCGACAATAGCCGCGTGGTGGGCGGTGCTCGTTACCTCAATTGGGAGACGGTGGCGTTGACCAATCTAAGCCAGCTGGCGCTCGACGACACCCTGGTGCTTGGAGACGCCGGCACCGGAACCGGCAGGCTCACGCTCGACAACAACAGCGTCCTAGCCTCCAGCGAGGGCGTGATCACAGCGTTTGGTCCAGGGCAAAGGGCATCGGTGAGCAACGCCGGTACGCTCAACCTCACCGAGGGTGGCGATGCCCTGGGCCGTCTTACTCTCCAGGGCGACTATGTCGGCGAAAATGGCTTCTTGCGCGTGAACAGCGTATTAGCCGGCGACAATTCGCCCTCAGATCGCCTGGTGGTCAGCGCTGGCTCCATAACGGGGACGACCGGCCTGATCGTCAACAACCTGGGTGGAGCCGGCGCGCCGACATACCAGAACGGCATTCAGGTGGTGGAAGCACGCGATGGTGCCACCAGTACGGCGACAGCCTTTGTGCAAACGCAAACCCTTTCAGCGGGCGCTTACGACTACCGATTGTTCAAAGGCGGCGTCACCGCCGGCAGCGAGAACAACTGGTACCTGCGCTCGACGCTGGTGGCGCCACCGGTGGTGACAGCGCCGGTTGAGCCCGAGGTGCCTGGCGAGCCGGACCCCGAGCAACCGGCTGCACCGCAGCCGGCGATCACCCCGCCGGTTGCCGCTCCGGCCCCAGGGCAACTGGACTTGCCCGCCCCAATCGCCGGCAACCAAAGCCTGCCACTGTATCGTCCCGAGGTCGCGGTCTACGCCGCCGCCCCCAGGGGGGCTGCTGTCGTGGTGCGCCAGGCACTGGGCACTTTCCATCAGCGTCAGGGTGACCAGCAACTGCTGGAGGGCCAGGGCGCATTGCCTGCTGCTTGGGGTCAGGGGTACGGCGGCGCGCTCCGTCAACAGTGGAGCGGTACTGTCAGCCCCAGCCTCGATGGCGACCTGTATGGCTTCAAGGTTGGTCAGGACGTGTACGCTCATGTGAGTGATACCGGCGCCCGTCAACACGCAGGGGTGTACGTGAGCCAGTCTCGCTTGACGGCCGGAGTCAAGGGCTTTGCATTGGCACAGGAGGACCGCAGCGTCGGTGACCTGCGCCTGGATGGCAAGAGTGCAGGTGTGTACTGGAGCTGGGTAGGTGCAGACGGTGGCTATGTGGATGGCGCTTTGCAGTACACCCGTCTGGATGGGCGGGCGCGCTCGGACCGAGGCGACAAGCTGGACCTGGATGGGGACGCCTGGGCCGCTTCGCTGGAAGCCGGCGTGCCCATAGCCTTGTCATCGCACTGGGCAATCGAGCCGCAGGCTCAGGTCATCGCCCAGAAAACCAAGTTCGATACCACCAGCGATCGTGTATCGCACATCGACCATGACGCGCAGGTCGAGCTCACTGGCCGCGTTGGGCTACGCCTTGAGGGGCGATTCAAGGCCAACGGCACCCGGCTGCTGCAGCCCTACGCGCAAGTGAACCTGTGGCATGGAGACGGCGGGCGGGACACGCTGGTGTTCGACAACACGGACAAGGTAAAGACCGATTACCGCTATACCGCCCTGCAAGCCGAGGCAGGTGTTGCAGCGCAACTCAACACATCATTGAGCGTGCACGGCGGGGTTCAGTACACGACGCACCTGGACAGCCGTGAACAGGAGGCTAGCGGCGTCAACCTGGGTGTGCGCTGGCAGTTCTGACACGCAAGAGGGGCGCGAGGGTAATACGCGCCCTGGCCTTCTTCAACGCCGGACGACCAACAGCCCTGCTCCAGCGCTTGCCAGCATCGCGGCACTGGTGCGATTGAACAACCTACGCGGCCGCGGCCTTGAAAACCATCGCTGCAAATAGGCGCCGATTGCGGCGTAGAGCGCGATAGCTGCCCACTCCAGCAGCAGAAACAGAGCGCCCAGTAGCAGGAACTGTTGACCTACAGGGACGGGGCTGGCGACCGATACGAACTGTGGCAAGAAAGCCGTGAATATCAAGATGGCTTTCGGATTGCCTGCTGCAACCATGAACTCCTGACGCGCCAGACGCCAACTACTGCATGGCGGGTACCCAGCCTCGACGGCCGCGGCCACTGGGGCACGCCACAGTTGCCACGCCAGGTAGAACAGATACACCGCCCCCACCACCTTTATCGTCAGGAATAGGGTTTCGCTGGTATGCAGGACCACGGCCAGGCCCATGGCCGCAAGGCCTATCATGCCGCTGAAGGCCAGCAGGCGTCCTACCCCGGCAAAGCACGCGGTACGCAAGCCATAGCAACTGGCGTTGTGAAGCGACAACAGGTTGTTGGGGCCTGGTGCCATGTTCAGGGCAAAGCAGGCCGGTATGAAAAGCATCAGGCTGGCAATGTCCATCTCTCTCTCCTCTGAATTCACGGGTTGTATCGCAGGTACCGGGCCGCAGCGTCAAGGTACAGCCACGTGCCACAACTGTACGGGCGAGCAGCGGCTGTTTAAGCTGTCGGTCATCACAAGGACCCTTCGATGCCCCATTCCACTATCACCCTGTGGCGAGACCCGCGCTTGCCGCAGGTCGAGAGCCGCCGCGCCTGTAACAGCCGAGCCTGCTACAAGGCCCATAGCCATCCGACATTCTCTATCGGTGCCGTGGACGCAGGCTCCAGCTTGTTCACGGGTGCAGGCTGCGGTACCGAGCGGCTCACCCCCGGTACGCTGGTGGCGGTCCCCGCGCACCGGGTCCATGCCTGCAACCCCGAGGCAGACCAGCCCTGGAGCTACCAGATGGTGCATGTGGATGCGAGCTGGCTGGCCGAGCTGCGCACTGAGTCCGGCCTGCCCTGCGGCGCCCCTGAGCAACCGGCGCGTGTCAGCCGGGATGCCGAGGCGTACCGCCGGTTCTGCCAACTGAATGCCGTGCTGTTTTCCGAGGCGACCCCGGTGCAAAAGGAGGCCGAGTTGATCGCTTTTCTGTGCGACATGGATTTCGATACTTTCTCGCCCTCGGCCGCAGCACCCGTCCTTCAAGCGCCGGCGCTGCAGGGCTTGCTCATGGACCTGCGCGACCAGGACCCGACTCGCCTGACCGTGGAGTCACTTGCCCGTGAGGCCGGCCTTGGCCGTTATCAACTGATTCGCGCGTTCCGCGCTGCCACAGGTCTGACTCCGCACGCCTACGTGCTCAACGCCAGGATCAACCAGAGTCGTCGACTGCTCCGGCAGGGTCACCGATTGGTGCAAGTCGCCCACGACCTGGGATTCGCTGATCAAAGTCATTTCCAGCGGGTATTCAAGGCGCATGTCGGGATCACACCCGGGCTATACCTCAAGGGGCAGACCACGAAGTAAGGCTGCGCGGTCATCACCTGCAATATTGTTCAATACGCGGGGTTCATGTGCCCGCACACTCGGGCAACTGACCTCAAGCGCCGAGTAACCTGCGACCATGCAAGCGTTTATCCTGATTGCCCTCGCCCACTTCCTGGCGCTGTTGTCGCCAGGGCCGGACTTCTTCCTGATTGCCCGAACTGCCATTGCCAGCGGCTGGCGCGTGGCCAGCGGTGCATGCCTGGGCATTGCATTGGGCAACGGGGTATTCATCGTGCTGGCATTTACCGGAGTATCCATACTGCACGAGGGCAGCGTGCTGTTCGACCTGTTGCAACTGGCTGGTGCGGTTTATCTCATCTACCTGGGTATTGCCTTTGTGCGTCATGCCGGCAGTACCAGCGTCTGCGCGACTTCGGGCAGCACATCGCCCACTTGGTGGCGCAACCTGCAGATGGGCCTGCTGTCAGGCCTGCTCAATCCTAAAAATGCCTTGTTTTATGCAAGCCTGGCCAGCCTGGTGGCGGGCAGTTCCACGGTGTGGAAGGTGTCGTACGGAGTCTGGATGCTCTGCGCGGTGCTTGCCTGGGACTTGCTGGTCGCCGTCGGCATAGGCCACCCGCGGGTGCTGCGGCGATTCAGCGCCGCCCTGCCCTTGCTCGAACGGTTGTCGGGCCTCGTGTTGCTGCTGCTCGGCATGGGTTTGCTGATCACGCTGGCCTGGCGTTGACGAGCGTCAGCGTACGCAGGTCCATCAGACTGAAATGCCCACTGGTCCATCCCCCGGTATCCAGATGCCACACATTGCCCAGCTGCCTGACAGACTGGACGGTGGTATGGCCGACCAGCAGGGCACGCAGCCCATTTATGGGCGTGGTATCGCCCTGCTTCAAACGTCGCCTTGACCACAGGCAGGTTTCAAGTACGTCTGGATCGTCGCCCAGTTCGAGCCAGGTACCCAGGGTCGACCAGTCATCGAACGGGCTGTCGGCATGCAGCAGGCCCACAGGGCCGCTTGCCGACTCGACCTGCAAAGCGATTGGCATCTGTTCGAAGCGTTCGACGAAGCGCAGCTGCTCAGCGGCCGCTGAATCGATGAACCATCCACCCCCGGCCGCACGGTACATGTCCAGGTCCAGCCGGCCGCCACGCACCAGGTTGATCGCCAGTGACTCGTGGTTGCCCTGGACCGCGTAGAACCATGGCTGCTCCAGCCAGTGCAGGGCTGCCCGGCTCATTGGACCGCGATCAACCAGGTCGCCAACGCTGAACAGCCGATCCTTGCCCGTATCGAAACCGACGGCGTCCAGGCTTTGCTGCAACCGGTCGAAATGGCCGTGTATGTCTCCCACGGCCAGGTCTCGACCCAGAACATTGGCGCCAACAACCTGGAAACGCTGCATGACCTGATCCCTTAGCAAGTAGGCAAAGACCCTAGGCCCTTGCCTGGACAGCATGGCACAAGCGTCTGGTCGGGAGTATGCTCGGCGATCACTTACCAGGGAAGGAAGTGTCATGAAGCTGTGCGCTGCGCAACTGGGTTCACTCAAGGGCGATGTGGCTGCTAACGTCAGGCGTCATCTGGCCTGCATCGAACAGGCCGCGAACGTGGGCGCTGCCGTGATCGTCTTTCCCGAGTTGTCGTTGACCGGTTACGAACCCAGCATTGCCCGTCAGGCTGCGCTGCCCCTATGCTCTCCACATCTGGACCCGCTGCAAGCGGCAAGTGACCGCCTGGGCATCATCGTTGCGGCGGGATTACCACTGCCAACCCCGAACGGCATCCAGATCGGCATGCCGATCTTTACCCCGAGCGCCCCGCGCCAAGCCTATGCTAAACAGCGCCTGCACGAAGATGAACTGCCCTACTTCTACGCTGGGGCGAGCACCTCGCTGATCCAGGCGGCGCAGCACCGAATCGCGCCGGCCATCTGCTATGAATCCATGTTCATGGCCCACGCTGCATCGGCCAAAGAACGAGGGGCAGACATCTATCTGGTCAGTGTGGCCAAGACGGCAAAAGGCGTAGGGGAAGGACACGCGCATTATCCGCAGGTGGCGCGAGAACTGGGCTTGATCGTGCTGATGGCCAACTGCGTTGGACCTGCCGACCATTTCGTGGCGGCCGGTGGTTCTGCGGCATGGGACAGTGAGGGCCGCCTGCTGGGTTGCCTGGACCCTCACAGCGAAGGCATGCTGCTACTGGACACCGAGGCTGGCACTGCCAGCATCATGCCGCTGGACGCGCCAGCGTGATCTACCTGGTAATGGCCCTGGCGAGCTACGGGCTAAGCTACTACGTGGTCGGATTGCTACTCGATGGCCAGGTGGCTGACATCGCCGAGGGTATGCGCCATCGCACCGATGCCCCGACCCCAGGTCAATACCTGCGCGCCGTTGAGCAACGGTTGCGCCGGGTGCGCTGGGAGTACTCGCTCATGGTAGGTACGGTCCTGACGGCGACGTCGTGCGCCGGCGTCTACTGGCTAGGCTGAAGCTGCAAGTGCAATGGCAACGTTTGCCGGCCTTCGAGGGCCAGTAGCAACTGCTTGGCTGCCAGCCCACCGGCAAAGCCGGTAAGCCCGCCGCTAGCCCCTATGACGCGATGACAGGGTGCGATGATCGAAATCGGATTGCGCCCATTGGCAGCCCCCACCGCCCGCACGGCACTGGGGTTGCCGATTTGCTGGGCGATCTGACCGTACGTGCGGGTTTCCCCGAAAGGAATACTCAGCAGCGCGTCCCACACCTGGCGCTGGAGTGCCGTTCCTGTGAATGACAAAGCCAGATCGAATCGTTGACGTCTGCCGGCAAAGTATTCGCCAAGTTGACGTGCGGTTTCGATCAGAACAGGGCAGCGGTCTTCACGCTGCAGCGGGCCAAGGCGTACCCTGTTCTCTCGTTCCTGCTCCCACAGCACCGCACTCAGCCTTTGATCCTGAGAGACGAGGGTCAGCGTGCCAACTGGCGATGGCATGAGGGTGTACAAGCTGGGCATATCGCGACTCGGGATCCAAAAGGCAGCTTGCGACGGGGTGCTTATGACAAAGCGACTAACCGTAATGGAACTGAATTACTGCGAATCAGCACCGGTCAACACTTGTGAACGCTGCAAGAAACTGACGAGGTGAATCATGACTATCGAAGCTGAGACGCTCGCACAACTCGCACAAGCCCTGAAAGCACAAGGGGCCAGGTTGATCGCTGACCTTACGTTCATCCGCGCGCCTTACCGGTGCGGCAAGCGCTGGGTATGCAATGTAGTACGCCGCAAAACCGCACGCAAGCCTGCACTGCTCCAATGAACGGCGGGCGAAACCACCACACACTTCAGTAGGCGAAGGACCGCCCTTTTTCCTGCAATCACCTACGTAAGCAAATCCGCCCACCACTGGTGTCAATCAAGACATTCGCGTGCCGCCACCCTCAGCTTGTCGCCCGACAGAAAGCTGCCTTTGTAGAACGTTGCACGGCTACCCTCGCCCGATTCGATCACCTCCAACACATCATCGGTCGTCACCGCACTTGGCGCTGTCATACGTACGCCATGGGGTATGGATTTCTGCGTTGAATTGGGTGCCAGTGCCTGCCACTGCGGCATTACGCAGGCTGCATACTGCTGGGGCGTTTTGGATGTGAGTTTGCTGGCAGTGGGCTTGCCTGGTGAGGCGCAGCCCACAAGTGCTACGCACAGCGCCGGCACGACATAAAGGTAATTAGGCATTTCTTTGGCCTCGATCAGTTGCGGGCATTTTAGCAAGCAGAGCAGGAACGAGTAATGGACCATCGTCGAATGCTGAAAACATCGCGGTTGCCCTTTATTGAACTACCTACGGAACGAATGCAGCCTGTGTTGTTTCTGATGAGCAATCATGCACGGCCACGGTGATGTGGCACTGATTGACTGATCTAATTTGGCTATTCGTTGGAGTCCTACATGGTGTGGTGGCTTGAAGTGCTTGCACAGTTTGCAATCTCCACTGGTCTGGCCATGGTGTGCATCCTGGTGTTCTGGACCTATGGGCTGGCGTTCGGCAGGCTTTACATGAAGCTGCTCGCTTGTCTGCTGGCCAGTGTTCTACTGATGGTTGCTGCATTCCCGCACGGGGTGAATTTTGCTACAGGACTGGGCGCATCAGTGGGCAACAGTCACTCACTGTCGTTGTTCCTGGCTGACGCCACCGGGGTTATCGCTGCGGTTCTGATCGCATCTTTTTTCTTCAATCCGGAACGCTTGATAGAGTAGCCGGCGCTGCGCGCGCTGTCGCCTGACAGTTCTGCCAGTAGCATGGGCAGGTAGAGACTGGCAATGTCATCAGGCCAATCCCGGCACAAGAACGCCTTACCTAAGGATGCCGAACCCATGAAAGAGCCGTCCAAACAAACGCGGTTGTTTTACCAGAGCGGTAAGCTGGTGACCCTTGTAAGTCCCGATCAGCGTCAGCAGATTTTTCGCACCCCTGATACAGCGCTTGCAGAAGCCCGTGCTGATGGCGGCCCTGCCCTACTGGGCACGGACGCTCAAGGATCGGTGCTGATGGTGCAGTCCGAAGACCAGGCACCGTCCTGATGGGGCGCGCGGCCAGGTGGAGAAACAGAGTGCGTCCAGGCGCTCCATCGCCCTGCGCCGTTGCCGCAAGCGTCGCCAGGCGCAGCGGACGCGAACATGCTAACGTTGACTCATCTTTCAGCGAGTCAACGTGTTCATGGAATCACTCGATTGCATCAAATCGGACTTGGTCAAAACCGCAGATCATCTAGAAGCGCTTGGCAAAGCCCTCAATGGCCATGCGCGCTTCATACAGGCGCGGGGTGCCCATCCTGATCAGATCGACGTGGACGCGCACATCCAAGCCCTTGCACAGGTGACCGAAGCCCTGCGCGAGGTAGCAACCAAGATGCAGAGCTCGCTTTGCCCTACGGTGCCTAACAAGTAACGCATTGTGTTCGATCCCCATGCACTGCAGATCGCCTCAACGAAACCTGAGCTTGACCACCTTGCTCAAAGCCCACCCGCTGAACACGTAGAACAGGTCCAAGTACAAGCGGCCGGCATAATTGGGCATTGGGTGGTTATCGATGAGCTGCTCAGGGCCGGGGTTAGGCGGCATGAGCGTGTAGAATGCATTCGGGATCAGAGCCAAGGCGATCAACAGCAAATAGGTTGCCCTTCTGATCCACTGCGCGCTTGGTGTAGGCTTGGCTGACCATTTGACGCCGTAGTATGCGATCAGACCTGCTACGGGCAATACCCAGAAATGTGTTGGAATACCAATGAACATTTCAGCCACAGCACTTCTTGTTTCCACGCAAGTTCCTCCAATTGAATAAGCGAAGTATTGCGGTTGGGTTTGTCAAAAGCAAAGCACCCATGACGCCTCTACCCGCCTGGCTGCTATTCGAGCGTTCAGTTGACCTCTTGAGTGAAGGCATCTGTCACTTCCGGAGCGCAGTCACTGTCGCTGGGTTTGCATCCAGCGTGGATGCAAACCCAGTACACGTTCCGTATCGCGCGTAGTAGCGTTCGGCTTTCGACGAACTGCCAGGGTCCGTTGCTATTGCCCACGGACCGGGCCACTCACGAACTGGGAAGTCAAATGGAACACGTTCATTCCGTCAGCCAAGACGTCATCGATTCAGCACTCATCGCGTTTTCACGTTTCAAAATTGGTGAAATCAAGGTATTCGATCTTGAAAGTTCAATGAGTTATGAAGCCGGGCAAGCGCTTGCCCGCAGCGGACTGGTGCGATTCTCGATTCACAAGATGCCTTCGGGGCGGTACCGCATCAGTGACGAAGGCGAAAACGCGATTACCGAAGCAGGCCGAGCACGGCTAGAGGTGATCAGGGGCTGAGTCGACGATTGGCTGCGATCGATCACCGAAGATGCAGCGGCACGGGGTGACCCGTGCCGCCTCGCTCCATCAGATACCCTGACTCCAGTGAGCGGCGATCGCCAATATAACGAAAGCCACCACCGCTTCCACAACGAGGTAGATACCGTAGAAATCCTCTGAAAACATACGCAACTATCCGCTTGAAAGACGACTGTCCACGGCCGGGCGAGCCGGCGCGTAAGTCAGATAAGCGATGGCATTCAGAAGTTCACGCCCAGTGAGCACTATCAGGCAACGCCGGGCGGTATCCCATCTTTGTTCTTGTCCTTGAGCCTCGCTTTTTCCTCCTCGGTGGCGTGAGCCGGTACCTCATTTTTCTTGGGTTCATGCTGCTGATCAGTCATGCTCAAGCTCCTCAACGTGTCATGCGTTAGGCATTGGTCGCGCCCAGCAGTTCAGGCGCATACGCAGCCATCACGTTCCATGATCACGCTTGGGGATGCCCAGGGAATTGCACGAAGCCACTTCACGGGCCTTCATGACGCCCCAGGCCAATGCCCGGGACATGGACTCCTTTGGGCGGTCGTCGAACGCCTCCTCATAGACAGGCATGCCGCCCGGGGCATAGACACCGATGAACAATTGAACCCGGCCGTTTCGCGACAAGCGAACCTGAACATTGATCGACGTTCTGTCGATCAACGTCTCTTCGTGCGCGCGGTGGTGCAACGTAGGATCAGCCCAGGACCAGAACACACTGCCGCGCATCCGCATCGCGCCTCCTAATACTTTAGTCTAATGGCCACTACGGGGGACATTAGCGGCCCGCCGCTTGGGCTACTAGCAAAATATGGCATCGAGCGTTATCGATCAGACGAGCGGAAAACGTCAGTGCCATAATGCAGGACCATGCCGACAGGGAGCCATTGGCGATGCCTGGACACACTGCACATCTGCCGCGAGCATAAATCATGAACACGTTAGTTACCTTCTTCTCAGCCGCGGTGATGCCACTGTTGGCGATTAGCCTGACGGTCATGGCGCACCGGCACGTCATGAAGAAATGGCGAGCGAAGATCGATACCGAACTTGCAGATGCCTTGAGCACCTTAGGGGTCACTAGGTACACATTACTGGTCGACAAATTAACCTCGCCCAGTACGGACAGAACCGCCCAGGTCTATCGCATCCTCCGTGGCGAGCGTGGAGACCATTATCTGTTCATGAAAATTGGAGACCAGCCAGGCCTGCTCAAGCCGCTGAGCAAGGAACGGGCTTTGTTGGCTGTGCGGGTCAATGGTTAATATGCCTTGAAGGACGCATCAGCCTGACTTCGATAAGCACAGAGCGTCAGACTCAGACCGATAGCCTTACTCGTTAAAGGACCAAGAGGTATCAACTCCATGGATGGTCATCCCACGCTTTTTACTGATCGGCTGGTGCTCACGCGTCTGTGCTTGGAGGACGTTGCCTTCATCCAAGAGCAATTCCCCCAATGGGAGGTGGTGCGCTATCTGGATAGTCGGGTTTCATGGCCTTACCCAGTCGACGGCGCCCTGGCCTATGTTCGCGACATTGCGCTGCCGGGAATGGCGGCAGGTTGTGAATGGCATTGGATGATTCGCATGCGTGATGACCCTGACTGCAGACTGGGCAGCATTAGCCTGTTCGAACAGCCCGGAAACAACAGGGGTTTCTGGCTGGCACCGCAGTGGTGGGGTCGCGGTTATATGCGTGAGGCGTGCGCAGTCGTCACCGCCTACTGGTTCGAAACACTGGCGCGGCCGATCATGCAGGTGCCCAAGGCGGTGGCCAATCACGCATCTCGTCGAGTATCAGAATTTGAGGGCATGCGCTTGGTGGGCTTGCAGAAAGGATGGTTTGTAAGCGGCTTGATGGATGTTGAACTCTGGCAGATGACGCGGGCTGACTGGTTGGCAAATACCGCAGCTTACAGGGCTGATGGTCGCGGTATTGGTTGAACTGGAAAGGAGCCATTTGATTCGACTCACCTGTGCCCTGCTTATTGCCAACGCCGTCCTAACCGGGACACTTGGTGGATGAGGTTGCAATGAATAAAGGTCTACTAATCGCGCTGATGGCGACCCTGCTTACAGGATGCAATCACTACTTCAACAGCCCCTATGGCAGTCGCTGGGATCAGCGAAACATCCCCTGCGACGCCACACCACCCAACCAGCCTGGGTGCTACGACAATGTGCATCAAGAGGGGCTTCTCAACAGGCTTTTCGAAAAGGGCTAGTCATGCCTACCTTCTTCACGCGCTTGTTCAAGCGCAAAAATAAGTCAGGGCAGGCTGGGCTCAACCGTTCAACCGATTCCAGCCAGATCAGCCATGCCTGCTCCTTTGCGTTCACGAACAACGACGAGCCAGCGCCCATTACCTGTTCGGGACGACACCATGACGGCCATCATGTCAGCAACAGCGACCCTTCGAGTGACAGCCATTCTGGCGACAGCGCATCGAGTTCCAGCAGTTGTGACTGACGATGCGTCATCTTCTGGGTAACCAGGTCGCGATCAGCCAGATCACACCAGTCGCCAGCACCCAAGGCCACCTGCTTGCGGGGTTCATTGCCATTGCGACCAACGCGATAACGATCAATGCTGCCCCAGCCCATCGCTTGCGTGCTGGTGTAAACCATCTCTGAAAACGCTTATGCATGCATGTCCCGTTTATAGGCAGGTCAGGGAACAGCACCGCCCGCCTGCTTCATTTCCTGCAAGGCTATCCGCCTGTGCTGCAGCGCTGACTGATCTTCGATCCTACGCACCGCCAGTGTTCTCAATACCTCATAAGCAAGCGCGTTACAGGCAGGCTCCGATACGCCGTCCCCATGCTTGATGTCGATAGCCGCTTGCCGGCGCTCAATCTCCATCCTTGCGGGGTCATACTGAAATGCTGCCGCATGCTCTTCAAGCATCACACTATTGGCAGCAGCCAGGTCGACATCCAGCAGTCCGGTGATCGCGCACTGCTCCCCAGTAATGGATGACAGCGCAAAGCCCTTGTACTGAGCCTCCTCCATCACTGGCCGTGCAGGTTGCGCAGTACAGCTTGAAAGCATGACAGTGGCCATAATTAGGCATTGATAGTTTTTCATCAGGTCATGTCAGGTCTAATAAAGTTGATGAGCCATGCATTACAATCGGCCTCGTCAAATCCGCGCTCAAGGCACTGCACGCTCGGCCACGATACTGATGACGCGTAGGCTTCCTATCACGCCTACCGCGCCCCTTTCCAACTATTACCTGTTAAGGATGATGCCATGATCATTCGCCAGGCCACTAATGTCGACCATCCGCAGCTGCTGGACATTTGGCTGCGCGCTGTGCGCGCTACCCACCATTTCTTGCAGCAAGCCGATATTGAGGCATTGCTTGTTCAACTGCGCGATGTCTACCTGCCTGCTGTCGAATTATGGATCGCGGAAGAGCCCAAGGACGGACCGCTTGGGTTCATCGGGCTTAATGAAAGCCACGTAGAAATGCTGTTTATCGAACCCGATCGGCGAGGTGAAGGCATCGGCCGCGCGCTATTGGATCATGCCCGCGGTTTGCGCGGTCAAATCAGTGTTGATGTGAATGAGCAGAATCCGGAAGCGGTTGGGTTCTATCTGCATTATGGCTTTATCCAAACAGGCCGCTCCCCTCTGGATGGCGAGGGTCGCCCCTTCCCCTTGCTGCACCTGAGCTTGCCTGGCTAGCACTGTTGTCAGGGAGCGCTCTATTTCGCTCGTTGGTCAGGACGAAAAGCTCATCGGACCCCAACTGCTCACCTAGAGAGGCAGAGAAATGATCGACCATCTTGATCACCTCGTTTTGACAACCATCGATGTCGAGGCATGCAAGGATTTCTACACCCGCATCATGGGCATGAAGCTGGAAAACTTCGGTGCTGGGCGCTTGGCTATGCGCTTCGGTGAGCAAAAGATCAACGTGCACGTGCGTGGCCACGAATTCGAACCCAAAGCTCACTTGCCGGTACCGGGCGCACTGGACCTCTGCTTCATCGCCTCGATCAGCCTTGAGGAAGTCGTGGCCCACTTGAAAGCACAACAGTGGCCAATCATTGAAGGCCCCGTTCAACGTACCGGCGCCACAGGACCTATCCGATCCATTTATGTGCGCGACCCGGACCTCAACTTGATAGAGATATCGGAGCGGCTCTAGTCGGTTTCGCAAAGCAGAACGTGGAAATCCAGACAGGCCTGGATTGGCCTCAAGAAATTGAGCAGGCTATCGGGGGCTGCCGGTGGCAGCCCCAAATGATCAGGAAAAGAGCTTGAACGCTACCCAGCTCGTCGCCAGGGCGAACACTGCGCCTGCAGCAGCCGACAGAAAGATGCTGCGCGCTTGGTGTTGCGTGCCCTCACGGACCTCGCTGCCCAGCTGTGCTAGGTTCTCTTTCATCTGCTTGATAACTTGATCATGGCTCATGGTCGTCCTCGCTTGGGATGCCAGGTCACGCCTGTCGCAAGACCCTATGGCGCTAGTGTCGACCGAATCGGCGTAAAGCTCAAGACCGCTCGGCGCAAGCCTGTTTTCTCAGTGGGCAGGCTAGAGCTTTTGAATGAAGGCAGCAGCGGTAACGATGACGGTGACTAGCCCTCCCACCGCGACAAATGGGTAAAACAGCGTCTCGCGCTTCATTTTGTTGGCCTCGGCGATCAATTTTCGCGCCTCGGCAGTGAGCTTGTGAATTTCAGCCTGAAGCTTCTCAAGCTCCAGCTCCTCCTTCTCGGTCATTGGTCGTCCTTCCATGCCTCGAGCCGCACCCCGTCGTGCGTCCTGCGTGCTGCATTATGTGCGCTTGAGTTAGATAATGCAGCATGCCGCTATTTTGCAGTTTGGCAGCTTTTCCGACTTCATGAGATTCCACACGGCGCCTGGGGCAGCCGCCGTTAGCGGCTGCACCTCGCTGCATGACATCCAGATTGACGCACCAGCAATACCCTTTGCTATTCCAGCCGAACAAAGGTGGGCTGTGGATCGGCGAGACAAGTGTTACAATCCGCCAGTTCAAATCAGCGCCCAAGGCGCTGAACATCCGTGACCGCCGGCAGTACGCCCCCCCACACCTACGCAACCATGTGCTTGATGCCTGGGATGAACCCTGCGTTCATTGCAAATCAGCTCGGCCATAGCGTTGAGATGTTGCTCTCGACCTACGCGAAATGGATCAGCTCCTCCTCGGACCGGAGGGAGCTGGAGAAGCTGCCGCCCCGCGTCACGATTGGCCCATGCGTGGTCCAACCGTGACGCAAGGGGCTAAATACACCTCTGCCCCCCGCAGGACAAGCACTTGATCTCCACAGCAAACATCACCATGCGCTATGCCATGGGGTTTTGCGGGTGGGAATGTGTCGATTTTGCTGGGCCAGACTCCTCTCACTTCCTCACCGATACTCATGAGTTGGTTCGCGAATTGGTCCGATGGCTTTCATCCGGCCATGATGCCGATCCGGCATAACGCACGTCGTTCCCGGCGTATGCTCCGCTGATTCAAAGTCTGCTATCGACCCACAGCGGACTTTCAGACCGTATCTGCTTGCATCACACATATGTATATTCGTATATTCGGATTTCCATATGTTATGGTGCAGCCATGATTACCCCGCCCGATGTGTTCAAGAACTTATCCGACGAGACCCGTGCTCGCGCCACCTTGCTGATCGCTAGCCTCGGTGAACTCTGTGTCTGCGAACTGATGTGCGCTTTGCATGACAGCCAACCCAAGATAAGTCGCCACCTAGCGCAGTTGCGCAGCAGTGGCATGCTGTTGGACCGTCGACAGGGTCAATGGGTGTACTACCGCCTAAATCCGGATCTTCCCGACTGGGTGCATGAAATGCTGCAGGTAACCTTGCAGGCCAACTCACAGTGGTTGGCAGAAAACTCGCTTCGGCTGCAAAACATGGACGGCCGCCCCGTTCGTGACGCTGCCTGCTGCTGATCAACATCGGGCGAGGCTTTCATGCTGATTGCAATTGCCGTCTTTGTGTTCACCCTAATCTTGGTAATTTGGCAGCCGAAGGGACTTGGGGTTGGCTGGAGTGCCGCACTCGGTGCCCTCATCGCCTTGGCGTCGGGTGCCGTTTCGCTGCACGACATCCCAACCGTGTGGGCGATTGTCTGGAACGCCACCGCCACCTTCATCGCCATCATCATCATCAGCCTGTTGCTGGACGAGGCAGGTTTTTTCGAGTGGGCCGCGTTGTATGTGGCGCGCTGGGCAAACGGCAGCGGCTACCGCCTGTTCGGCTTCTGCGTGCTGCTCGGTGCTGCCGTGTCGGCGCTGTTCGCTAACGATGGTGCGGCGCTGATACTCACGCCCATCGTCATGTCGATGCTTCTCGCGCTGCGTTTTTCTCCTGCCGCGACGCTGGCTTTCGTCATGGCCGCCGGCTTCATCGCCGATACGGCGAGCCTGCCGCTGGTAGTCTCCAACCTGGTGAACATCGTCTCGGCCGACTACTTCAGGCTGGGTTTCAGCGAGTACGCCTCGGTGATGGTGCCGGTGAATTTCGCCAGCGTGGGCGCAACGTTGCTGGTGCTATTCCTGTTCTTCCGCCGTGACATCCCTAAGCAATACACGGTCGGGGCCTTGAAAGTCCCAAGCGAGGCGATTCATGACCGCGCAACCTTCAACGTCGGTGGCTGGGTGCTGGTGGTGCTGTTGATCGGCCTGTTTGCCCTGGAACCACTTGGTATCCCGATCAGTGCGGTAGCCGCAGCCTGTGCGGCGATCCTCTTTGCCGTCGCCGCTCGCGGGCACCGCATTTCGACCCGTCGGGTGCTACGCGAAGCGCCTTGGCAGGTGGTGATCTTTTCTCTTGGCATGTACCTAGTGGTCTACGGGCTGAAGAACGCCGGCCTCACCGATATGCTCACTCACTTACTCGACAGACTTGCGCAGCAAGGGCTGTGGGCTGCCGCCATCGGCACTGGGTTGATCGCCGCATTACTATCCTCTGTCATGAACAACATGCCCAGCGTGCTGGTTGGCGCCCTGTCGATCCAGGCCAGCGAGGCGCAAGGGCTGGTGCGTGAGGCGATGATCTACGCCAACGTCATCGGTTGCGACCTCGGCCCAAAAATCACCCCTATCGGCAGCCTCGCCACGCTGCTCTGGCTGCACGTGCTTGAGCGCAAAGGCGTGCGCATCACCTGGGGTTACTACTTCAAGGTCGGCATCCTGCTGACGCTGCCGGTTCTGTTGGTCACTCTTTCGGCCCTGGCATTGCGCCTGAGCCTCTGACATCCGCCACGAAGCGGAGGAGCCCCCATGCGAGTCCTGTTCATGTGCACGGCCAATAGCTGCCGCAGCATCCTTTCCGAGGCAATGTTCAGTCACTTGGCGCCTCCCGGATTTGAAGCCGTCAGTTCCGGCAGTTTTCCGAAGGGCCAAGTGTTGCCTCGTACCCTGACCACTTTGCAGCATGCCGGCATCTCAACCGAAGGGCTGAGCAGCAAGGGCAATGACGCGTTCGTGGACTGTCCTCCTGGCATCGTCATCACGGTGTGCGACAAGGCAGCAGGTGAAGCTTGCCCGGTGTATTTCGGCCCTGCACTGAAGTCTCACTGGGGGCTGGAGGATCCGTCCGATGTCGTGGCTGACCATGCATCGGTCGAAGCAGCATTCCGCGCCACGCTGGCTCGCATCGAGTTACGCTGCCGGGCGTTCTTCGCCCTTTCTTTTGGCACCCTTAGCCGCGACGAACTCAAACGCGAGCTGGATCGCATTGGCGCTCTGTAACCAGGAGGAAGCATGTCCGATCAACTGCCTAATCTCGATCTCTCGCTGTTTGACCTACCGACAGCGACAACCTCTATCAGCGAGCACAAGCCGCGCATCCTTTTATTATACGGATCGACCCGCGAGCGCTCATTCAGCCGCCTACTGGTGGAAGAAGCAGCGCGCCTGCTTGAGCACTTCGGCGCAGAGACCCGCATCTTTAACCCCTCTGGTCTGCCGCTACCTGACGACGTGCCGGTGGAGCATCCCAAGGTGCAGGAGCTGCGTGACCTGGTGCAGTGGTCGGAAGGCCAGGTCTGGTGCTCGCCGGAGCGTCACGGCGCAATGTCCGCCGTGTTCAAAGCCCAAATCGACTGGGTTCCCCTCGCGCTTGGGGCCGTGCGCCCCACCCAGGGCAAGACACTGGCGGTAATGCAGGTCTGCGGCGGCTCGCAGTCATTCAACGTAGTCAACCAGCTGCGGGTGTTGGGCCGCTGGATGCGCATGTTCACGATCCCCAACCAGTCGTCGCTCCCAAAGGCCTATCAGGAGTTCGACGATGTGGGCCGCATGAAGCCGTCTGCGTACTACGATCGCGTGGTGGACGTCATGGAAGAACTGGTCAAATTCACCCTGTTGTTACGTGATCGCCAGCAGTTTCTGGTGGATCGGTATTCGGAACGCAAAGAAAGCGCCGAGCAGCTTTCCGTCCGAGTAAATCAGCGCTCAATCTGAGGCAGACATGTGCATTGAAGTCAGACAAGCCCGGCCCGATGACGCTGCGGCGATCCAGGCCATCTACGCCCCTTTCGTGACGACGGCGGCAGCGAACTGGGCTGCGTCGCTGCGCAGCCGCTGGCCAGCAGCGTCAGCGCTAGCACCACCGGCAGCCGCGACAACTCTTTGATCATGGGCAGTGGCTCTCGCCTCCTCCTGCGCCCGCGCGCCTTGACGTTGCTGCTGACGAGCGTCACGCTCACCGATCACCTCGGCAAGACGGTCGCCGCTATCGCGCTTGGCCGACACTTGGCCAGCCTGCGCCTGCTCTACACTCCGGCCGTGCTCGTAGGCGCCCCAGTGGCTGGCCACCAAGACCACGGCAGCCGCCAAGCCAACCCAGGGGCTCATGCCACGGTCCCGCCCAGCTCTACCCACCGCCCCAGCAGCTTGTCTAGGCGGTGCGGGTTTTGCCCATAGGTGTTCCTGGGGAAGCTCGTCCAGATGTTCGAGCATTTGGCGATCGCTTGCTGAATACTGCCAGCCTTGATGTCATCCAGCGCGCGCCGCCCCCGGATCTGCTGTGGGGCTATGCGATCCTGGTTCTCAGGACGCACGTCCGAAGGACAGTCGCTTTGGGCAAGGTCGAGGAGAGAACGAAGACAGGAAGGGACCGTTTTGTGCTGCTGAACGATCGGGCATTGCGTGCTACCCAGTTCGCCAGGCAATACGCCGATCGCCGCAGGAATGGCAAAGGAGCGGTGGCCGTAACGCCGTTTGTTTTCCCGCCTTCCAAGAGCGTCGAGTATGTCAAGCAGACCTCTGACCTGCATAAGCAGTGGGTACAGGTGCTCAGTGAGCTTGGGATTCGACGTCGCCGCCCATATAACTGCCGCCACACGTATGCGACAATATGCTTAATGTCTGGTCTGAATCCCGCATTTATCGCCCAACAGCTGGGTCACAGCGTTCAAATGCTGCTATCCACCTATGCTCGTTGGCTTAACTCAAGCTCCGACTGGAGCGAGCTGGAAAAACTCAAAATTGGTATCAAATCGGTATCAGGTTGAGATCCAGCCCCGTAAGTGACTGATAGGTTAGCCCTTTGATCTCTACCGCCAACATCACCATGCAATTCGGCTCCAAGCCGCTGTTCGAAAACGTTTCGGTCAAATTCAACAACGGCAACCGCTATGGCCTGATCGGCGCCAACGGCTGCGGCAAGTCGACCTTCATGAAGATCCTGGGCGGCGACCTGGAGCCTTCTGGCGGCCAGGTGATGCTCGAGCCGAACACGCGCCTGGGCAAGCTGCGCCAGGACCAGTTCGCCTACGAAGAATTCACCGTGATCGATACCGTGATCATGGGCCACGGCCATCTCTGGAAGGTCAAGGCCGAGCGTGACCGTATCTATTCGCTGCCTGAAATGTCCGAAGAAGACGGTATGGCGGTCGCCGAGCTGGAAACGGAGTTCGCCGAAATGGACGGCTACACCGCCGAGTCCCGCGCAGGCGAATTGCTGCTGGGCCTGGGTATTCCGCTGGAGCAGCATTTCGGCCCCATGAGCGAAGTGGCGCCAGGCTGGAAACTGCGCGTGCTGCTGGCCCAGGCGTTGTTCTCCGACCCGGACGTACTGCTGCTCGACGAGCCAACCAACCACCTGGACATCAATACCATCCGCTGGTTGGAAACCGTGCTCACCGCGCGTAACAGCACCATGGTGATCATTTCCCACGACCGCCACTTCCTCAACAGCGTGTGCACCCACATGGCTGACCTGGACTACGGTGAGCTGCGCCTGTTCCCCGGCAACTACGACGAGTACATGACCGCCGCCACCCAGGCCCGCGAGCAGTTGCTGTCGGACAACGCCAAAAAGAAAGCCCAGATCGCCGAACTGCAAACCTTCGTCAGCCGCTTCTCGGCCAACGCCTCCAAGGCCAAGCAAGCCACCTCGCGGGCCAAGCAGATCGACAAGATCCAGCTGGCCGAGGTCAAGCCGTCGAGCCGGGTCAGCCCGTTCATCCGCTTCGAGCAGACCAAGAAACTGCACCGCCAGGCTGTGACGGTCGAAAAAATGGCCAAGGCCTTCGACGACAAGGTGCTGTTCAAGGACCTCGGCTTCACCGTCGAAGCCGGAGAGCGCGTCGCGATCATCGGACCCAACGGCATCGGCAAGACCACCTTGCTGCGTACGCTCGTGGGCGAGATGACCCCGGACAAGGGCGAAGTCAAATGGACCGACAGCGCGGAAGTGGGCTACTACGCCCAGGACCACGCCCATGATTTCGAAGACGACATGACCCTGTTCGACTGGATGGGCCAGTGGACATCGGGTGAGCAGGTGATCCGCGGCACGCTGGGGCGCATGCTGTTCTCCAACGATGAAATCCTCAAGTCGGTCAAGGTCATCTCCGGTGGCGAACAGGGCCGCATGCTGTTCGGCAAGCTGATTCTGCAAAAGCCCAACGTGTTGGTCATGGACGAACCGACCAACCACCTGGACATGGAATCGATCGAAGCGTTGAACCTGGCACTGGAAAACTATCCAGGCACCCTGCTCTTCGTCAGCCACGACCGTGAATTCGTCTCCTCGCTTGCGACCCGCATCATCGAGCTGTCAGCCGATGGCGTGGTGGACTTCAGCGGCACCTACGACGAATACCTGCGCAGTCAGGGCGTGGTGGCTTGATTCAGCGTAATCGCTGAACGCCTCTGAGGCTGCGGCGCATCGAGCGTCTGCTCGAAAAACGCAGCCGTCTCGCGTTGCAGCGAACGATGGATGTGCCGGCGGTCCACACCCTCGGCATCCTTGCACAGCGCCGGCATGCGCAGGGCCTGCTCGGCGTCGCAATGCGCCATGAATACGAAATGACCGGCGCCTGCCAGCAGGCGGTAGTCAGGTGTGAGGGGTAACTTGCGAGCCAGGGCCTGGGCGTTGCGATCCACCGCCACGAGCTGGTCCTTGTCGCCGCTGTAGATGAGCGCCGGCAGGTGCACATCGACCAGGGCGTGGCGTCCGAACAGCAGGCTCAGCGGCGCCATCAGCATCACTGCGCCGACGCGTGAGTCTGCCTGTGGCGAAAGTTCGCTGCGGTCGGCAATCAATACACCGTGGGTTTTGCAGGCATCGTGATCATCCGGTCGCTCGAGGCAATACGCACGCAGGCGATCAAGGTCAGGGCGCGCGCCGGCCAGGATCAAGGCAGTTTCGCCGCCAGCCGAATAGCCAATCAATCCGACTTTCCCGCCATTGAGCCGAGGCCCAAGCAGTGCATCGCTGCGCGCTGCGGTGATAGCAGCGCTGACTTGCAGCGGCCGACCGTACAGATTGCTCAGGGTGCCCAGCCGGCTGGGGTCGCGGGCATTGTCGCCTGGGTGGACCACGGCCACCACTACATACCCTTGCTTGGCCAGTGAGGTTGCCAAATAGTGCAAGGCCAGTGGGCTACCGGTGTTGCCATGCGAGAGCACGAGCAACGGAAAACGCCCTTGGGCCACAGGCGCCTCTTCAGCCACCTCCAGCGCGTAACCGTCGATGTGGCTGGCGCGGGTATGCCCCTTGGCGGGATAGAACGCCAAGGCTTGCATCGGGCGGTTGTCTACCGGGTCGGTCAGGGTCATGTGATGCAGCCCTGCCACCCAGGGCCCAGCATCAGCGGCGCCCAT
Source organism: Pseudomonas sp. WSY_20 (assembly GCF_043104335.1). NCBI lineage: Bacteria > Pseudomonadati > Pseudomonadota > Gammaproteobacteria > Pseudomonadales > Pseudomonadaceae > Pseudomonas > Pseudomonas sp. WSY_20. The sequence continues at coordinate 15,370 of NZ_JBICKP010000052.1, read as the reverse complement.
CGGGCCAACGACCATGGCCAGTGCCAGCAAGCAACGAGAAAGGATCATGGGGGCTCTGCGCATCTGCCACTGAATAGCTTGAGCTTAATCGCTGCCCTCCCGTCAAAAATGAAAAACCGATGAAACATCGGCTGCGCCATGGAAGATCCGTTCTGTGTTTGTGCGCGTCATCGAACCCATGGCATATAGGCAGGTCAATCAGACGTCGTCGATCATTCGCAATCGTGGAGAGCCGAGCATGAGCACACCCGCTTACCAACCCCCGAAGGTATGGCGCAACGAAGCGGCCTCGGGGGGCCACTTCGCCAGTATCAACCGGCCGGTCGCCGGGCCTACCCATGACAAGGACCTGCCAGTGGGCGAGCAACCGCTGCAGCTTTATTCGCTGGCGACACCCAATGGCGTCAAGGTCACCATCGCCCTGGAAGAGCTGCTGGAACTTGGCCATGCCGGCGCTGAATACGATGCCTGGCTGATCAGAATTGGCGAGGGTGACCAGTTCTCCAGCGGATTCGTACAGGTCAACCCCAACTCGAAGATCCCCGCATTGCTTGACCGCAGCGTCGAGCCGCCGGTGCGGGTATTCGAATCAGGCTCCATCCTGCTGTACCTGGCCGAGAAGTTCGATGCCCTGCTCCCGCAAACGGCCGCCGAGCGCACCGAAGCCCTGAACTGGCTGTTCTGGCAAATGGGCGCGGCGCCGTACTTGGGTGGTGGGTTCGGGCACTTCTACGTCTATGCCCCTGAAAAGATCGAGTACGCGATCAATCGCTTCACCATGGAAGCCAAGCGCCAGCTGGACGTGCTCGACCGCCGTTTGAGCGAGACCACCTACCTTGCCGGCGGCCATTACAGCATCGCCGACATAGCCGTGTGGTCATGGTACGGCCAGCTGGTGCTGGGCAACCTCTACAACGCTGCTGAGTTTCTCGCGGTTCACGAATACCCCAACGTTCAGCGCTGGGCCCAGGCGATCGCTGCACGGCCCGCCGTGCAGCGGGGCACGCGGGTCAACCGGACCTGGGGAGATGAATCCAGCCAGGTACCGGAGCGGCATTCGGCAGCGGACCTGGACTGAACGGCCCGCTGATGTCGGGCGGCCCTGATTGCGGGGCCGCCCAGGCGTCAACGAAGCGTCCTCGCTCAATGCCCGCATGCATGCACCCGTTTGCCCGTGCGCACACCTGCGCACGCTTTAACCTTCTTGTACACTCCCTGCATCAGCCTGATGCCATTCACCTCTAGGGCCGCTGCGCGGCCCATCGCGGCACGAGGCCGCTCCTCCATTGCTCTGTGAGCCTATGAACTCAGGTGTCACGCGGTCATTGTAGGAGCGGCCTTGTGCCGCGATGGGCCGCGCAGCGGCCCCAACGATCCTGGATGAACAGCATTACCGCATTAGCCCAACCTGCATTTTCTGGTGAACGCATGATCGAGGTAACCGAGGTTTCCATCGCCGAGCTGCGCAGCGCGCTCGAGTCGGGCCGCACGACGGCGGTCGAACTGGTCAAGGCCTACCTGGCCCGCATAGACGCCTATGATGGCGCCGACACCGACACCGCCCTCAATGCCGTGGTAGTCCGCAATCCTGATGCACTGGCCGAGGCCGAGGCCTCCGACGCCCGCCGGGCCCGTGGAGAGGTGCTCGGGCCATTGGACGGGATACCCTACACCGCCAAGGACAGCTACCTGGTAAAAGGCCTGACCGCAGCGTCCGGCAGCCCGGCCTTTAAGCATCTGGTAGCCCAGCGCGACGCCTTCACCATCGAACGGCTGCGCGGGGCCGGGGCCATCTGCCTGGGCAAGACCAACATGCCACCCATGGCCAACGGTGGCATGCAGCGCGGCGTCTATGGCCGCGCCGAGAGCCCCTACAATGCGGCATACCTGACCGCGCCCTTCGCTTCAGGCTCTTCCAACGGTGCCGGTACCGCGACAGCTGCGAGCTTCAGCGCTTTTGGTCTGGCCGAGGAAACCTGGTCCAGCGGCCGCGGCCCTGCGTCGAACAATGGCCTGTGCGCCTACACACCCTCACGCGGGGTCATTTCGGTAAGGGGTAACTGGCCCCTCACGCCGACGATGGATGTGGTCGTGCCATTCGCCCGCACCATGCATGACCTGCTGGAAATTCTCGACGTGGTCGTGGCCGATGACCCTGATACCCGGGGTGACCTGTGGCGGCTGCAGCCTTGGGTGTCGATCCCGAAGCCCTCGCAGGTACGCCCAGCCAGCTACCTCGACCTGGCAGCGGGCACCGCCGCCTTGCAAGGCAAAAAGTTTGGCGTACCGCGCATGTACATCAACGCCGATGAGCACGCGGGCACGTCGGAAAAGCCGGGTATCGGCGGCCCCACTGGCCAGCGTATCCATACGCGGGCAAGTGTCATGACGCTCTGGCAGCACGCTCGCCAAGCCCTGGAAAACGCCGGTGCGCAGGTTGTGGAAGTCGACTTCCCGCTGGTCTCCAACTGCGAAGGCGACCGCCCCGGCGCCCCCACCGTCTACACCCGTGGCATCGTCAGCAAGGCTTTCCTGCACGATGAGCTGTGGGAACTCTCCGGCTGGGCGTTCGACGATTTCCTGCGTGCCAACGACGATCCGAATCTCAATCGGCTGGCGGATGTGGACGGCCCGCAAATCTTCCCACACGACCCCGGCACTTTGCCTAACCGTGAGGATGATCTGGCCGCTGGCATGGACGAGTACGTCACCATGGCCAAGCGCGGCCTGAAGACGTGGGATCAGATCGAGACCCTGCCTGACGGCCTGCGTGGCCTTGAACAGACCCGCAAGATCGACCTGGAAGACTGGATGCAAACCCTTGGGCTGGATGCCGTGCTGTTCCCTACTGTGGCCGATGTAGGGCCTGCCGATGCTGATGTGAACCCGGCGTCGGCTGACATTGCCTGGAGCAATGGCGTGTGGGTGGCCAACGGCAACCTGGCCATACGCCACCTGGGCGTGCCCACGGTCACCGTGCCCATGGGCGTGATGAGCGACATTGGTATGCCGGTAGGCCTGACCTTCGCGGGGCGGGCCTACAGTGATAATGCACTGTTGAGCTTTGCCGCAGCGTTCGAAGCCACGGGTTCACGACGGATCATTCCACCACGCACCCCAGCCTTGGGCTGAAAGCACAGGTAAGCGCCAGTCAACTCGCGCAAATCAACATTATGTGTAAATATGCACAAAATGTTGATTTGAAGAGTTCGCATGGCCCTGTTGCCCGAAGATGAACGCCGCTTGACCTTGAGCGTGCTCAAAGCCTCTATCGAGGCCTTGGGCAGTGTCGTCACTCACAACACCGAAATTCTGCTTCACGACCTGGACCAGCCCGAGCGGTCCGTCGTGGCCATCGTCAATGGGCACCTTTCTGGCCGGCAGGTGGGCAGTCCTATCCTGGCTGTGCCGGAGCAGGATCAGGGCCTGCAAGCCTTGCTGAAGGCCGCGGCCGATCAGCAAGGCTGTGGGCCCGTTGTGCTGCCCGACTATCCGACCGCCATCAAGGGCCGCACGCTGCGCAGCGCTACCGCGATCTTTAGCGACAGCGCTGGCCACCCTTTCGCCAGCCTTTGCGTCAACACCGATGTCACCGGCCTGGACGCTGCCATGGGCTTTCTACAAAGCTTCGCGCCCATGGGCAGCTCGCCCGCAGCGGCAGAGCCCGCGGACATGGAGGCGCTGATGAGCGAGATCATCCAGGCGGCGCTGCATGACACCGGCCAAGGCCGCATGACCCGGCAAGCCAAGATCGAAGCGGTCCGCGTGATGCAGGAACGCGGGCTGTTCATCGTCAAGGGCGGCGTCGAGAAAGCGGCCAACGCCCTCGGCGTGACCCGCTATACCGTCTACAACTACCTCGAACATTTGCGCGGAGCCTCCCAGTGACCTTGCACATCCGTACCCCCCTCATCGAATCACGCCCACTGTCGCTGGCTGCCGATTGCACTGTCTGGCTCAAGCTCGAGGCATTGCAGCCCTGCGGCTCCTTCAAGCTGCGCGGCGTCGCCCACGCCTGTGAGTTCCACCATGCCCGCGGCGCGAAACGGTTCGTGTCTTCCTCAGGCGGCAACGCCGGGCTCGCCGTCGCCTATGTCGGGCGCAAGCTCGGCGTTCCCGTGACCGTGGTCGTGCCCGAGACCACCACCGTGCGTGCCCAGGAATTGCTGCGTCTTGAGCACGCTGAGGTCATCGTCCACGGGCAGTCCTGGCAGGAGGCCAATGCGTTGGCGCTGAGCCTGATGGGTGACGATGCCGCGTTCATTCACCCGTTCGACGACCCTTTGCTGTGGGAAGGCCATGCCAGCCTGGTCGATGAGGTGGCCGAAGCCGGCATCAAGCCCGATGCGGTTGTGCTTTCGGTGGGCGGCGGGGGTTTGCTGAGCGGCGTCGTGCAGGGGCTACAACGTAATGGCTGGGCCGATGTGCCGATCCTGGCCGTGGAAACCCATGGCGCAGCCTCCCTGCATGCCGCCATCGAAGCCGGCGAATTGGTGACCTTGGAGCGGTTGGATACGATTGCCACCACCCTGGGCGCGAAACAGGTAGCCGAGCACGCGTTTCGCTGTACCCAGCAACACCCCGTGCAAAGCCTGCTGGTCAGTGACCGACAGGCCCTGGAGGCGTGCGAGCGCTTTTTGCTGGATCACCGCCTGCTGGTCGAGCCCGCCTGCGGCGCCGCCTTGGCGGTAGGGTATGAGGCCAGCGCGCTGGCAAGCTACCGCAATGTACTGGTGGTCGTGTGCGGGGGCGCCACGGCTACCTTGGCGCAGATCCAGGCATGGCGTGCAGCGCTCGAGGCATGAACCAGCCTGCCGGGAGCGGTCATGAACCGCTCCTTGCATAACCCCGCTGCACTCTGCACGTATAGACACGGCCCAAAAAAAGCCCGTGATACACACGGGCAACTGAGCATCAACGCAATAACCTGTGTTCTCAGCCCTTCTTCAATGCCTGCTCCTTGTGCATGGCCATGTGCCCGGTCTTGTCGCTCTTGACCTCGTACTGTGGCTCCTCTTTTGAGCAATGCCGCTGACGCCCCATGAACTCGACGTCCTGGGTATGCACTTTTTCTACGGTGCCGTGTACGACCCCGGCCTCGGAATTCCAGTGCACCTTGTCACCTTTCTTGAATGTATTGCTCATCGATTTCTCCTTGTAACCTGCGCGGGAGGATTGAGAGTGTCATCTGTCGTTGTTCTACTGAGCACGCCGAGCATAAAAAGATTCAGTCACGGCAACGATGCCCGGACGAAATGCAATTGCACCCTTTCGGTCTGCGGCGAGTGAAGGCACAATGCGTGTCCTTTTTTTGGCCGGCCTTGCCGAGGGCCTCTAAATGATCAATACGCCGTACTACCTCATCGACAAGACCAAGCTGCTGAGCAACATGCAGAAGATCGCCTATGTGCGCGAACACTCGGGTGCCAAAGCGCTGCTGGCGCTCAAGTGCTTCGCCACTTGGTCGGTGTTCGACCTGATGCAGCAGTACATGGACGGCACCACGTCGTCTTCGCTGTACGAGCTCAAGCTCGGCCGCCAGAAGTTCGCCGGCGAAACCCACGCCTACAGCGTGGCGTGGGCCGACGACGAGGTCCAGGAGATGCTCGAGAACTGCGACAAGATCATCTTCAACTCCATCGGCCAGCTGCAACGTTTCGCCGAGCAGTCCGAAGGCAAGGTACGGGGTCTGCGCGTCAACCCACAAGTCAGCAGCTCGGACTATCAGCTGGCCGACCCGGCACGCCCGTTCAGCCGCCTAGGGGAATGGGACCCTGCCAAGATCGAAACCGTAATCGATCAGGTATCGGGGTTCATGTTCCACAACAACTGCGAGAACGGCGACTTCGCCTTGTTCGACCAGATGCTGACTCGCATCGAGGAACGTTTCGGCCACCTGCTGCACAAAGTGAAATGGGTAAGCCTGGGCGGCGGCATCCATTTCACCGGCGAAGGCTATGCGCTGGACGATTTCTGCGCGCGTCTGAAGGCGTTCTCGCAAACCTATGGCGTACAGGTTTACCTGGAGCCAGGTGAAGCCGCGATCACCCAGAGCGCTTCGCTGGAAGTGACTGTGCTGGACACGCTGTACAACGGTAAGCACCTGGCCGTGGTCGACAGCTCGATCGAAGCGCACATGCTCGACCTGCTGATCTACCGCCTCAATGCCAAGATGGCGCCCAACGACGGTGAGCACACCTACATGGTATGCGGCAAATCGTGCCTGGCCGGCGATATTTTCGGTGAATACCAGTTCGAACGCCCACTGGCGATCGGCGACCGCCTGTCCTTCGTGGATGCTGCGGGTTACACCATGGTCAAGAAAAACTGGTTCAACGGTTTGAAGATGCCATCCATCGTGGTCAAGCAACTCGACGGCAGCGTCGAGGTGGTGCGCGAGTTCGGTTTCGAAGACTACGTTTCCAGCCTGTCGTAAGACAGGCCTCGTCTGTAAGGAGCAACAGGTAAATTGAAGAAGAACGTTCTTATCATTGGTGCAGGAGGTGTCGCCAAGGTGGTGGCCCACAAGTGCGCGCAGCATAACGACGAACTGGGTCGTATTGCCATCGCGTCACGGAACATCTCCAAATGCCAGGCCATCATCGACAGCGTCAAGGCCAAGGGTAGCCTCAAGGTACCCGCCGACATCCAGGCCTTTTCGCTCAATGCCCTCGACGTCGAGGCGACCAAGGCATTGATCCGCGAAACCGAATCGCAAATCGTGATCAATGTCGGCTCTGCATTCCTGAATATGTCGGTGCTGCGTGCATGCATCGATACCGGCGCTGCCTACCTGGATACTGCCATCCACGAAGAGCCGGGCAAGATCTGTGAAACCCCGCCATGGTACGGAAACTACGAGTGGAAACACCTCGAAGAGTGCCAGGCCAAGAACATCACGGCCATTCTCGGTGTCGGTTTCGACCCGGGTGTGGTCAACAGCTACGCAAAGCTTGCGCAGCAGCAGTATTTCGACCGCATTGATTCGATCGACATCCTCGACGTCAATGCAGGCTCGCATGGCAAGTACTTTGCCACCAACTTCGACCCGGAAATCAATTTCCGCGAGTTCACCGGGCAGGTGTGGAGCTGGCAGAACAGCCAGTGGACCAGCAACACCATGTTCGAAGTCAAGCGCACCGATGACCTGCCCGTGGTGGGTTCGCAAAACCTGTACCTCACCGGTCACGATGAAGTGCACTCCATCTCCAAGAACCTGAACGTACCCAACGTCCGGTTCTGGATGAGTTTCGGCGAGCACTACATCAATGTGTTCACGGTCCTGAAAAACCTGGGCCTGCTCAGCGAGCAGCCGGTCAAGACCGCAGAAGGCCTGGAAGTGGTACCGCTGAAAGTGGTCAAGGCCGTGCTGCCTGATCCAGCGTCCCTGGCGCCTGGCTACACCGGCAAGACCTGCATCGGTGACCTGGTCAAGGGCACCAAGGACGGGCAACCGCGTGAAGTGTTCATCTACAACGTGGCCGATCACGAGGAGGCGTACGCCGAAACGGACAGCCAGGGTATTTCGTATACCGCTGGCGTACCACCGGTAGCCGCTGCCTTGCTGGTGGCTCGCGGCGAGTGGGATGCCAAGCGCATGGTCAACGTCGAGGAGCTGCCTGCCGAGCCGTTCCTCAAGACGCTGGACGTGATGGGCCTGCCAACCCGTGTGAAGGACGAAAAAGGCGACCGTCCGTGGGACGCTGAAGCCTGATTCACCCAAGAGGGCGCCTTCGAGGCGCCCTCTTCTTTTATCGACAAACCCCACCATGTCTTTCACGATCGCTGAAACCCAGTAGCTGCCCGCGCCATCAACCACTCATCGGATAACCTAGGAATCTGCTCGGATATTTCGCCAGGCGGCGTTCAGCACTTGCAATTGACCTTAGCCCTCAATACTGTATGAATATTCAGTACGACAGGTAAGAGTCATGCAACTGATCGCCAAACTGGGCATTCTTGCCGATGCCGCCAAGTACGATGCATCTTGCGCCAGCAGTGGTGCGCCAAAGCGCAGCTCGCGTGGCGGCAACGGTTTGGGCGCTACCAACGGCATGGGCATTTGCCACAGCTACACCCCAGATGGTCGCTGCGTGTCTCTGCTGAAGATTCTGCTTACCAACTTTTGCCTGTACGACTGCCAGTATTGCGTCAACCGACGCTCCAGCAATGTGCCCCGCGCACGGTTCAGCCCTGAAGAAGTGGTGCGTCTGACGCTGGACTTCTACCGGCGCAACTGCATCAGTGGCCTGTTTTTGAGCTCGGGCATCATCCGCTCGGCTGACTACACCATGGAGCAGCTGATCAGGGTCGCGCGGTTGCTGCGCGAAGAACATAACTTCCGTGGCTATATCCATCTCAAGACCATTCCGGACGCCGATCCGCTGTTGATCGAAGAAGCAGGCCGTCTGGCCGATCGCTTGAGCGTCAACATCGAACTGCCTACCGACGACAGCCTCAAGCGCCTGGCACCGGAAAAGCAAGCATCGACCATCCGTCAAGCCATGGGCGTGATTCATCAAGGGCAGCAAGCGGTAGCCAACGAGCCTCGCGCCCCGCGCTTCACCCCTGCCGGTCAAAGTACCCAGGTCATCGTCGGGGCTGACAGTACTGACGACAGCACACTGCTGCGCAATGCCGAATCGCTGTACCAGGGGTACGGCCTCAAACGTGTCTACTACTCAGCCTTCAGCCCCATTCCCGACAGCCCTGGCAGCGTGCCACTGGCCGCCCCGCCTCTGCTGCGTGAACACCGCCTGTACCAAGCCGATTTTCTCTTGCGCGGGTACGGGTACAAGGCCGGCGAGCTGTTGGGACAAACCGGCAACCTGGCGCTGGATATCGATCCCAAATTGGCATGGGCGCTGGCCAATCGCGAAGTGTTCCCGCTGGATGTGAACCGCGCAGAGCCCGCGCTGCTCGCCCGCATTCCAGGCATAGGCCTGCGCAGCGTGCAGCGCCTGGTCGCCTTGCGCCGTGAGCGGCGTATCCGCTATGACGACCTGATCCAGCTGCGTTGCGTGCTCGACAAGGCCCGGCCCTTTATCGTGACCAGCGATTATCGCCCTGCCCAGGCCGACCTTCGCAGCAGCCTGCTGCGTGCCCGCCTGCGTGAACCACAGGCACCGGTTCAAATGGGGCTATGGGGGTGATAGCGCTCGATTGCGATGACCTGTTCGGCGTCTGGCGGGATCAGGCCAGAGCCTTGCTGAGCCATGGCGTCGATCCGTCACAAGTCACCTGGTCCCAAGGGCCCATGACCGACATGCTGGCCGACACCACCACGCTGCCGGCCGGTACGGGCCCGTTTCGGGCGAAGGTGCCGGCGGCCTTGCTCGGTCAACTGGAGGAAGCGGCACGCTATCACGGCGAGCAGCGGTGGAATCTGTTGTACGAAGTGCTGTGGCGGGTCGCTCACGGCGACCGCACGGCGATGCTGGCCGGTGATCGGCTGGGCAGCGAGCTGCATCGACGCATCAAGCAAGTCAGCCGCGAAGCCCATCACCTGCATGCGTTTTTGCGGTTCGTGCCGCTGCCTGAAGCGTTGGTCGAGCACTTGCAATTGGACCTGGTCGCTTTTCACGAACCTGCTCACGACATTCTGCAAAGCGCCAGCCCGCATTTTGCCGACAGGCTGGGGCGGCTGCGGTGGCTGATCGCGACGCCACGCGATGGCATCCGCTATGACGGCCGCCGCTTCGACTATCAGCGGCAATGCCCGGAGCTCTGGCGGCAATGGGCGCAGCACGCAGAAGACCCTGGCGCCGAATTGTGGCGAACCTACTACCGCCACACCTTCAACCCCGCCCGCCTGAACCCCAATGCCCTGCGCCTGCACATGCCTGGCCGCTTCTGGCGCCACTTGCCAGAAGGGATGCTTATCCCTCAACTCGAGGGCCTGGCACGCCAAGGCAAGCAGCGGGACGGCCAGGCCTTGGAAGTCGCAGCCCAGGCTGGCAAGCAGATCAACAAGGCCTCGCGGAACAGTTGACTGCCGGAGCCCGAAAAGCGCGCCTGCCACAAACCCCGTGTTGAGCCGTAATGCTGTTCACTTAGGGCCGCTTCGCGACCCATCGCGGCACTAGGCCGCTCCCACCCTGACTGCGTGACGCTTGAGTCAAAGGGCTCACAGGACAGTGTGGAAGCGGCCTTGTGCCGCGATGGGCCGTGAAACGGCCCCAACGATCTTAAGTGAACAGCACTACGTGTTGAGCCGAACGTTCCGCGTGCCCTGCCGTCATAACCTGAGCCGGTGCCGACACGCAAAGAGGACGCGAGATGACCCAACCCGACCCGTCATACGTCAAGTGGCTTGAAGAACGCTCCATGCTGAAGGCATCCCAGGAGCGGGCCAGCCTGTACTCCGGGCAAGCGCGACTGTGGCAACAGCCCTACGCCCTGGCCCAGCCGCGCCGTGCGACAGAAATCGCTTCGGTCTGGCTGACGGTTTACCCCGATGCGATCATCGCGCCCGACGGTTGCTCGGTGCTGGGCGCTTTGGCCCATGAAGCGCTATGGAAGCGCCTGTCAGAAATTGGTATTCAAGGTGTCCACACCGGGCCAATCAAGCGTTCCGGCGGTATCAGCGGGCGCGAGCTTACGCCGAGCGTGGACGGCAACTTCGACCGGATCAGCTTTGACATCGACCCGCTCTACGGTACCGAGCAGGAACTGATACAGATGAGCCGCATGGCCGCCGCCCACAATGCCGTCACCATCGATGACCTGATCCCGTCGCACACCGGCAAAGGCGCCGATTTCCGCCTGGCCGAGCTGGGGCTGGCGCCCTACCCAGGCCTCTACCACATGGTCGAGATCCGTGAAGAGGATTGGGGGCTGCTTCCTGACGTGCCCGAAGGCCGCGATTCGGTCAACCTGCTCCCCGCTCAGTGCGACGAGCTCAAGGCACGCCACTACATCGTCGGTCAGCTACAACGGGTGATCTTCTTCGAGCCGGGCGTCAAGGAGACCGACTGGAGCGCCACGGCGCCAATCACGGGCGTGGATGGCAAGACCCGCCGGTGGGTTTACCTGCATTATTTCAAGGACGGTCAACCCTCCCTGAACTGGCTCGACCCGACCTTCACGGCGCAGCAGATGATCATAGGCGATGCCCTGCATGCCCTGGACTGCCTGGGCGCACGTGGTTTGCGCCTGGATGCCAATGGTTTCCTGGGTGTCGAAACACGCGCCAGCGGCACCGCCTGGTCGGAAAGCCACCCCTTGTCGCTGGTCGGTAACCAGTTGATCGGTGGCATGATCCGCAAGGCAGGGGGGTTCAGCTTCCAGGAGCTGAACCTCACCCTCGATGACATCGCCCAGATGTCCAGCGGCGGGGCCGACCTGTCCTACGACTTCATTACCCGACCGGCCTATCAGCACGCGCTACTGACCGGCGATACCGAATTCCTGCGCTTGATGTTCAAGGAAATGCACGCCTTCGGCATCGACCCAGCCTCGCTGATTCATGCGTTGCAAAACCATGATGAGTTGACGGTCGAGCTGGTGCATTTCTGGACCCTGCATGCACATGACATGTACCTGTACAAGGGCCAGACCTTGCCCGGCAGCATCTTGCGCGAGCATATCCGGGAGGATATCTACGAGCGCCTGTCCGGTGAGCATGCACCTTACAACCTGCGGTTCGTCACCAATGGCATCTCTTGCACCACGGCCAGCTTGATCACCGCTGCCTTGGGTATCCGGGAGCTTGATGACATCACCTCCGAGCAAGTTGAATCGATTCAGAAGCTGCATCTGCTGCTGGTGATGTACAACGCCATGCAGCCTGGTGTGGTGGCCATATCCGGTTGGGACCTGGTGGGTGCCCTGCCCTTGCCTGCCGAAGCGGTGGCTGAGCGGATGACCGACGGCGACACACGTTGGATACACCGCGGCGGTTATGATCTGGCAGGTCTGGACCCAGAGGCCCAGGCCTCAGTGCGCGGTATGCCGCGTGCCCGTGCCTTGTACGGCAGCCTTGATGAACAACTCGAGCGCAGTGACTCGTTCGCCAGCAAGGTCAAAAAGCTGCTCGCGGTTCGCCAGGCATATGGCATCGCCACTAGCCGGCAACTGCTGGTGCCCGACGTGACCTCGCCTGGCCTGCTGGTGATGGTGCATGAACTGCCTGCAGGGCGCGGTATCCAGATAACCGCCCTGAACTTCAGCCAGGACGAAATCAGTGAGGAGCTGCAACTGACCGGTTTCACGCCAGGTCCTGTGGTGGACATGATCAACGAAACGGTCGAGGGCGATTTGACCGAGGACGGACGCTTGATGGTTAATCTGGACCCCTATGAGGCGTTGTGCCTGCGCATCGTCAACAGCAGTGGTCACGTCTGAGGTGCGGTGACTTGCATTTGCGGGCGCCTGGGCATAGTTTGCGCAAGTCAACTTACCCGTGCCCAGGAGCAACGCAATGTACACCGGCATCGTCCAGGCCGTCCGCCCTCTGCTTGATGTAGCCCGTCACCCTGGCCACAACCAGTTCACCATCGACCTCACCCCGGCACTGCTCGACGATCTGAAGATCGGTGCCAGTGTCAGCGTTGAAGGGACCTGCCTGTCGGTCACCGAGATCGAAGGCACACGCGTCCGCTTCGACGCCATGACGGCAACGCTGGAGCGCACTAACCTGCGTTGTTTGCAGGCCGGCCAAGGAGTGAACATCGAGCGTTCGGCGAAAATGAACGCAGAGGTGGGCGGCCACCTCATGGCTGGCCACATCGCCACCACTGCAGACATCGTAGACATCTCCATCGCTGCCACCGGTGCATACATCAAGTTCCGCATGCCGCCTGAATGGGCCAAGTACGTCTTTGCCCGCGGCTTCATTGGCGTCAATGGCTGCAGCCTCACCGTCGCCGACATCGAGGACAACGTGGTCACTGTCAACCTCATTCCAGAAACCCTGCGCCAGACCACGTTTACCCGTTATCAGGAAGGCGACTTGCTCAATATCGAAGTCGACCACCACACCATGGTGCTGGTCGATGTCGTGGAGCGCACCATTCGCAATACCCTGGCCCGCGAGCAACGGTAGACCCGAGGACTGCACATGCTACCTGCCGCCGCAGCCACACCTAGTTCCAGGCGCCGTCGTGTCCACCGGTTACGAGGCCGCGTAGGGCTCGGTCTGGTGGCCGGCCTGTCGGTACTGGCAGGGATGACCGATGCCATCGGTTTGTTGGCCTTGGGCGATTTCGTCTCGTTCATGAGCGGCAACACCACGCGCCTTGCCGTCGCCATCAACGACGTCAATGGCCCGATGATCCTGCGCCTGGCAGGCGCGCTGCTGGGCTTCGTGGCTGGCAATACCTTGGGTGTGGTGCTGGCGCACAAGTGCCGGCGCCGTGCCTGGCCCGTACTGCTGGTGGTAGCGGTGCTGCTTGGGTTTGCGGGGATGCTGCCAGCGCCGGATACCTCAATACTCTTGTTGGCCGCCACACTGGCGATGGGGATGATCAATGCCGTGGTTGAGCAGGTCAACGGTCTGCCGATTGGCCTGACCTATGTTACCGGTGCCCTTTCGCGATTTGGCCGTGGCCTGGGCCACTGGATGCTGGGCGCTCGCCGCCATGGCTGGCGGGTGCAACTGGTGCCTTGGCTGGGCATGCTGCTGGGAGCAGCATGTGGCGCTTGGTTGCAGAAACACCTAGGGCTGCAGGCTATGGTCGGCAGTTGTGTGCTGACCTGCCTGCTGACCCTGGTGTCGCTGTTCATCCCTCGTGCCTGGCAGCGACGCTACATGCCCCGCTGATCAATCGATACGTGGATGCTGCTGCACCAGCAGCTTGCGCTTGGCTTCCAGTTCAGCGATCTGGGTATCGATGTCTTCGATCTTCTGCTCGATATTGTCGTGGTGCTCCTGAAGCAGTTCGCGAGCCTCGTCGATGTCAGACGCTGCTGGCGCCGCGCCACGCAACGGCTTGTTGGCCGTTTCTTTCATGGTCACCCCAGTGATGAAACCAATCACGGCAATCACCATCAGGTAGTAGGCGGGCATGTACAGGTTGCTGGAGCTTTCCACCAGCCAGGCGGCCAGAGTCGGGGTAAGGCCTGCAATCAGCACCGAAATGTTGAAGGCACTGGCCAAGGCGCTGTAGCGGATATGCGTCGGGAACATCGCTGGCAGGGTCGATGCCATCACGCCAATGAAGAAGTTCAGCAGCACGGCCATCAGCAGCAAGCCGGCGAAGATGAAGCCCAGCACACCGCTGTTGATCAGCATGAAGGCAGGAATTGCCGCCGCAAAAAGGCCGACGCTGCCCAGGATGATGAAGGGTCGACGGCCGAACTTGTCGCTCAGAAGACCGATTATCGGCTGCACGAACAGCATGCCCACCATGATCGCGATGATGATCAGTACACCATGATCTTCGCTGTAATGCAGGTTGTGGGACAGGTAGCTGGGCATGTAGGTGAGCAGCATGTAGTACGTGACGTTGGTCGCGATCACCACGCCGATGCAGGTGATCAGGCTACGCCAGTGCTTGGTCGCCACTTCCTTGAACGACACCTTCGGCCCGGAAGCCAGGCCTTCACGGTCGCCTTGCTCCAGTTTGTCGACATGCTGCTGGAAGGCTGGGGTCTCCTCCAGCGCGTGACGCAAGTACAGGCCAATCATACCCAGCGGCAAAGCCAGGAAGAACGGCAAGCGCCAGCCCCATTCAAGGAATTTCTCTTCACCCATCACGGTGGAGATCATCACCACCACGCCGGCGCCCAGGACGAAGCCGGCGATGGAGCCAAAGTCCAACCAGCTGCCCAGGAAACCACGCTTGCGATCAGGTGCATACTCGGCCACGAAGATCGACGCGCCGGTGTACTCACCGCCTACCGAGAAGCCTTGGGCCATCTTGGCCAGCAACAGCAGGATCGGTGCCCATATGCCGATACTGTCATAGGACGGTATCAGGCCAATGGCGAATGTGCTCAAGGACATGATGACGATGGTGGCGGCGAGAATCTTCTGTCGCCCGAAGCGGTCGCCGAGCGCGCCGAAGAACAACCCACCCAGTGGTCGGATCAGGAACGGCACGGAGAAGGTGGCCAGCGCGGCAATCATTTGAACGCTGGGGTCGGCATTGGGGAAGAACACTTTGCCCAGGGCATAGGCGACGAAGCCATAGACGCCGAAGTCGAACCACTCCATCGCGTTGCCCAGCGCAGCGGCGGTAATGGCCTTACGCATCTTGGCGTCGTCGACGATGGTGATGTCCTTCAGGCCAATCGGCTGAACCCTTTTCTTGCGAGATTTCATTTATTTATCCCTGACGGTGACTGCTCTAAGGGATCAGATACAAAGGGACACTAAATAATTCAGCGCTTAGCGTTTTTTTGTGAAAGCAGGCACAAGGTGGGATGC
>NZ_JBICKP010000051.1:0-2911 GCF_043104335.1 Pseudomonas sp. WSY_20 | reverse complement strand
TGGTCAACGTGGCCGATAGTGCCGACGTTAACGTGGGGAAGGGTACGATCAAACTTTTCCTTAGCCATCGATACAATCCTCCGCAGAAGAAATAGTCTTGCGCTGATAAAACAAAGGCAGATATTTTCATATCTGCCTTGTTTATATGGAGCTCTTGAGCGGACTTGAACCGCTGACCTCACCCTTACCAAGGGTGTGCTCTACCAACTGAGCTACAAGAGCGAAACACGTTGTGCAATAACCAGCAAACTTGGAGCGGGTAGCGGGAATCGAACCCGCATCATCAGCTTGGAAGGCTGAGGTTCTACCACTAAACTATACCCGCGAGGCTTGCGGCTCTCGCTAAAACTGGTGGAGGGAGAAGGATTCGAACCTTCGAAGCTCTCGCAACGGATTTACAGTCCGTCCCCTTTGGCCGCTCGGGAATCCCTCCAGATGTGGTCGGCATTCTATTCATCTGCCGTCCTAGTGTCAAGCGCTTTTTCAAATTTTTTCAATCAAATCTGAAACTTAGCTGCAGTGACACCGCTTGCAACTCAACCACCTGAGTGGTGTTCCCTGCGAAGCGGGCGCCATTCTATCAAGCTATTCACCAGTTGCAATACCCTGGCAGAAAATAATTTGATGTTTTAAGTCTTTGAAATCATTGGAAAGCGCGTCAAGGGCCGCTGGGTCCAACAAGCGTTCACTTTCAGGCTCTACTTTGAGCCAACGCCCCTGGGCACCTGCGATCTGCCCACGGACTGGAGCCGTGGCGATGTCCAGACTTGTCAGCCGCTGACGAAGCGACTCGAGCACCTCGGTCGTCATTGCGCCTCCAACGATGAGGCACTCTTCGCGACGCCGATCAGGTGCCGCCACTCCCGCTTCTCGCAACAGGCGAATGTCCTGCTGACTGCCTTTATAAAGCGAAAGCGGCGTGACATCCTTGACCTTAAGTGGTGCCTCCTGCTGATTCCAGACGTAGTACACACCATTGAGGATCAGGAGCAACAAGAACAACCAGCGCATAGGCACCTCAATTCAACGGGCAGGCCATGGCCAGGCCTACAAAGACCAAGTCGGGCACTACACGCGCGTCAGGCAACGAGTCTTTGACCAGCGGGGCATCCCCTCCCGTCAGGAACACAGCAAAATCCTCGCCCCACATCTCACGCGCTTGCTCAACTTGTGTGCGCACGAAGCCTTGCAGCATCAGCACGCAGCCTCGTTCGACCGCCTCCACCGTTGAGCGACCCGGAGCCAAGCTGACCAGTGCACGCTCGGCAGACGCATCGTCATAGCGAATACGCCGCGTGTGCGTGCGCAGCTGGCTGCGCATCAGAGGCATGCCTGGACAGATATAGCCGCCGAGATGCTCCCCATTGGCCGCCACGAAGTCCGCTTTGGCCGCAGTGCCCAGATCAATGACGAGGCAAGCGCCCTTGGCCAAGTGAAATGCGCCCAGCGTCGCCAGCCAACGATCCATACCAAGGCGCTGATAGTCCTCATAGCCGTTGCGCACGCCCGCCATCTCCGGCGCTGACCGTGCGACCTGTGCCTGGACGGCAAACACTTGAGCAATCAGTGACGTCAAAGCGTCGGTTTCTTCTTCACTGCGCACACTGACGATACGGCAAGCCGTAACCTGCACGCATGCCAGCGCTCTGATCTGGTCCATGAGTGTCTGGTCGGAATCCACGATTCCGCCACCCACGATCATTGCGTCGTGAACGTGAATTACCCGCCACTTGATGAAGCTGTTACCGCAATCGAGCTCAAGAATCATCACTCAACCTCAAACTAAGCTCGCCGCCGCTGAAAACTCTCTCCACGCCATCTACACACATGCGCAAACCGCCCTGCCCGTCCACGCCCGCGACTACGCCTTGTACCTGGGTGGCTCCGGCAATGAGCGTGACATTGCGCCCCTGCCAGAGATGCGCTTGCTCCCATTCTTCCTGGAAAGCCGCGAACCCATATCGGCGGTGACGCCCCAGCTCATGCTCCAAGTGGTGGCTCAGCACCGCCACTAAATGATTGCGGTCTACAGGCGCCCCCAATTCTCGACGCATGGATGTCCATCGTTGATCCACCTGCGCATTGGCCTGCATATTTACGTTTATGCCAATGCCCAGCACCACATGGCATACGTCTGCCGGATCACCGATCAACTCGAGCAAGATGCCGGTGACCTTGTGACCATCGACCAGCACGTCGTTAGGCCACTTCAAGCCTACATTCCTTACCCCGAATGCCTGCAATGTGCGCATGACCGCCAACCCCACGACCAGGCTCAGGCCCTCAAGCTGGCGCATGCCGCCATCAATGCGCAGCACCAGACTGAAGTAAAGGTTTTGCGCGAAAGGGCTGATCCATTGCCGGCCGCGTCTCCCGCGACCCGCAGTCTGCTGCTCCGCCAAGACGACGAAGGGCGCTGGCTGTCCTGCCGCCGCCAAGCGCATACCTTCAGCATTGGTCGAGTCGATCGACTCATGGATGAATGTGGGCCAGGCTGCCGCCTCCGCGTATCCTGCGATCGCAGCATTGTCCAGCAGCACCAACGGTGAGGCTAGCTGATAGCCGCGTCCACGTACCTTATGGATACTGAGGTTTAGCTCGCTTTCCAGGTGCTGCAGCTGCTTCCACACCGCACTGCGACTGACGCCCAGAGCCGCCCCCAGAGCTTCTCCGGAATGGAATCGGCCATCCTTGAGGAGATTCAACAACTTCAGCATGCGCGTCTCGACTTCGAATGAGGCTGGCATGATAGCCATGGGGGATTGTCTTGCATAGGACAAGGACCTGCGATTGGGATTGGGGGGTACGCTGCACCGGTCCGGCTCAGACCCTAGACCGCCAATCCTCGCGCCTTTCACAGGTGCAATGCCGGCCGGCTTATTTGACGCCCAAAGACAAAACCCCTACCTGC
>NZ_JBICKP010000050.1:0-15101 GCF_043104335.1 Pseudomonas sp. WSY_20 | reverse complement strand
TCGTTGGCCGGGGTCTGGAAATCGATGCTGCCTTGAGTCTTGCCTGCTTCAACGGTGATGACCTGGCCGTTGGACAGGGTCACGGTCACCGGAGTCTGAGCCGGGTTGGTCAGGGTCACGGTGTAGGTGATGACACCGCCCTCAGTAACCGAAGGGTTCGCGGTCAGGGTCGCGGTTGTAGTGTCGATTGAATCATTGATCGTGGTAACCGCAGCCGCTGGGTTCGGCGTCAGCTGCTCGAAGTTGCCGCCCGTAGCGCTGTCGATGGTCACACTAACGGTCGAGCCGTTGTTATAGACGTCGTTCACCGGAGTTTGGAAGTCGATGCTGCCCTGGGTCTTGCCTGCTTCAACGGTGATGACCTGACCGTTGGACAGGGTCACGGTCACCGGGGCCTGAGCCGGGTTCGTCAGGGTCACGGTGTAGGTGATAACGCCGCCTTCAGTCACGCTTGGCGAGGCGGTCAGGGTCGCGGTAGTGGTGTCGATCGAATCATTGATCGTCGTTACAGCTGGCGTCGGGTTAGGCGTCAGCTGCTCGAAGTTGCCGCCCGTGGCGCTGTCGATGGTCACGCTAACGGTGGAACCGTTGTTGTAGACGTCGTTCGCCGGGGTTTGGAAGTCGATGCTGCCCTGGGTCTTGCCTGCTTCAACAGTGATGACCTGGCCGTTGGACAGGGTCACGGTAACTGGGGTTTGAGCCGGGTTGGTCAGCGTGACGGTGTAAGTGATCACGCCACCTTCGGTCACGCTTGGCGAAGCCGTCAGCGTGGCAGTGGTGGTGTCGATCGAATCATTGATCGTGGTAACTGCTGGTGTCGGGTTTGGCGTCAGCTGTTCGAAGTTGCCGCCCGTGGCACTGTCGATGGTCACGCTAACGGTGGAACCGTTGTTGTAGACGTCGTTGGCCGGGGTCTGGAAATCGATGCTGCCCTGGGTCTTGCCTGCTTCAACGGTGATGACCTGACCATTGGACAGGGTCACGATGACCGGAGTCTGAGCCGGGTTGGTCAGGGTAACGGTGTAGGTAATGACACCGCCTTCGGTGACGCTCGGCGAAGCCGTCAGCGTGGCAGTGGTCGTGTCGATCGAATCATTGATCGTCGTTACAGCTGGCGTCGGGTTAGGCGTTAGCTGCTCGAAGTTGCCGCCCGTGGCGCTGTCGATGGTCACACTAACGGTCGAGCCGTTGTTGTAGACGTCGTTAGCCGGGGTTTGGAAGTCGATGCTGCCTTGAGTCTTGCCTGCTTCAACGGTGATGACCTGGCCGTTGGACAGGGTCACGGTAACCGGAGTCTGAGCCGGGTTGGTCAGCGTGACGGTGTAAGTGATCACGCCACCTTCGGTCACGCTTGGCGAAGCCGTCAGCGTGGCAGTGGTGGTGTCGATCGAGTCATTGATCGTAGTAACGGCAGCCGCTGGGTTCGGGGTCAGCTGTTCGAAATTACCACCCGTGGCGCTGTCGATGGTCACGCTAACGGTGGAACCGTTGTTGTAGACGTCGTTCGCCGGGGTCTGGAAGTCGATGCTGCCCTGGGTCTTGCCTGCCTCAACAGTGATGACCTGGCCGTTGGACAGGGTCACAGTTACTGGAGTCTGGGCCGGGTTGGTCAATGTCACGGTGTACGTGATCACGCCGCCTTCGGTGACCGAGGGAGTGGCGGTCAACGTTGCAGTGGTGACATCGATGGTATCTGTAATTTCAGTAACCAACGGCCCTTGAGGTGGAGTTACTGAAATGCCACTCCCCCCGCTGGTACCGGTGACCGTGGTCGAAATTTGCCCACCATCAATGTAGGGCGTGTCATTCGGCGGGATCACGACGTTGACACTGCCAGTGGTCTGCCCGGCCGGAATGACGATCACAGAGCCATTGGCCAGGGTGATGAGAAGGTCGCTGCTCGGTGCCTGGCCAACCGTAGCGGTATAGACAATGACGCCACCCGCTTCGCTGATCGATGGCGTGGCCCCGACCACAAGGGTGGTGGCAACCGTAGTACTGGTTGTCGGCGCGGTGACACGATTGTCAGCAGTGGTTCCAGCCACCTCCACGGGGGCGGCCGCTGCGGCAAAACCAAGGCCTTCTGTAGGGAAGCCAATCGTGGGATCAACGCTGCCGGCCGTTTCCTCCAGCATGACGAAACTGTGGCCGCCACCTGCTGCACCGCCACCCGCAGCGGTCGGACCGGCAGCCGTGGCTTCAAGATCGGTGGTCGGGTCAGCGCCTGCAGCGATCGCTTGTTGCAATTCCTCGACCGACGGCGCTGCCTGGGCAGCGGCCTGGCCCAAGTCAGTACTGCTGTCAGGCGTGTCTGCGCTCCACTGGGTATCACGACCAAGGTCAAGCAACCGGCCGTCTGCCAACTCCAGCGTTACCGCGCCACCCGCACCGGTAAGGACCTGCTCACCAGCAAGAAGTCGATCGCCTTCTATGAGCACACGCCTGATGCCTTCAGGGGATACCGCAATAACCTGGCCGACAATACTTTTGACGATGGCTACAACGCTGCTCATTGGACTCTCCGTGTGACCCGCTGGGGTACTTCTGTGCCAGAGCGGCATCCGCAGCCACCTGAACAGGAATTATGTCGATGATCTCTTGACGCTTGATTGCGTCAACATTCCGTCTATGACGAAATAAAGTTAGATTTCTGCCAAACTATTGACCTTATATTGGCCATCCTAAACAATCACCAAGGTAATGTCACATTGATATTTCTACCTTAGCCAAGGGCCAATCAACAGCAAATGCGTTGCGTCATTAAAACAGCGCAATGGCACAGAGCATGCGGGTCTAAGTGATGACAGCGGCCAGAAACCACATGCTTTTCAACCGTTCGTCGGGCTCAGTAGGACCGACAGCGTCAACAGAAGGTCAATTTTGTTTATTGACGCCACATTCCTCATTCTCGTAAGCATAAACCTTGCCGATTACATGCCCGAGAATGTCCTAGGTGTTGCAAATTTTCCGGCTGATTCACCGTAGAATAAACGGCGGCCGACAGCGCTTATCGTCTAAATCAGGACTCGCCACGCGCCTGCGATTATCGGCCAGAGTCGACCAAGGAAGTGGGCTTCAAGGGATGAATTTTAACTAACATGGGCCTCACGACCGCCAGCAAACCAGCGCCTGATAAATGACATTGAGCTAGGCTGCTAAAGGTAGGCCCAACACATGTCGTTTCTCTGCTCTTTTCCCAGCATGCTGAAGCCTGGATGGCGAAGTGATTCAGAAATGAAACGTTTGTCTGCCGATCAGCGTCATGTAGTAAAGAGACCGATACAGTTGTTTACTCACCACCTAATTCAAGGCGACCATTGGCGACACCCTGCATCGCTCGCTACACGCCTACCGAGCGCCGACATGCATTGCCCCACTGAATGCCTGAGTTTGCTGCCATTAAATGATCGGCAGCCAGCTCACCCCCACCCACCACAAGGATGAAGAGAGCGCCGCGTGGAATCAGAAGTCAGTCGAGTCCAGCTCAACCATGACCCACGTAGTCAGCACGACGATCCTTTGCTGGATAGTCTGCTGAGCTTGTGTGTACTGCACCAGAAACCTGCCAGCCGGGTCATGCTTACCACGGGCCTGCCTTTGCCCGCCCAGCGCCTGAGCCCCGAGCTGCTGCCCCGTGCGGCGGCCAGGGCCGGCCTGCAGGGCCGCCTGTTGCAGCGCAAGCTGGAGCAGATCCCAAGCATCGCCATGCCCGCCATCCTGTTGCTCAAGGGTGGACGCAGCGCTGTGTTGCTCGGGTGGGAAAACGAAGACACCGCGCGGCTGTTGCTGAGCGAAAGCGATGGCGGCGAAGTACAGGTCAGCCGCGAGACGCTTCAGGACGACTACAGCGGGCGAGTGTTCTTCGCTCAACCGCAGCACAAATTCGACGTCAACCATGGCAACTTGATCCCGCGGGCCAAATCCTGGTTCCGAGATACGCTGCTGCGCAGCAAGTGGCTGTACATCGATGCCATCGCCGCCAGCCTGGTGATCAACCTGATCGCCCTCGCCGCGCCACTGTTCGTAATGAACGTGTATGACCGGGTCGTTCCCAACCAGGCGACCTCGACCCTATGGGTGCTGGCGGTCGGTATCGCAGGTGCCTATATCTTCGACCTGATCCTCAAGGGTCTGCGCGGGTTATGCCTGGACCTTGCAGGGAAAAAGACCGACCTGATCATTTCGGCGACACTGTTCGAACGCATCGTGGGCATGTCGATGAAGTATCGGCCGGCCCGGGTAGGTAGCTTTGCCCAGAACATTCACGAGTTCCAGGGATTACGTGACTTCCTGGCGTCGTTGACGCTGACCAGCCTGATCGACCTGCCGTTCACGGTGCTCATCCTGATCGTCATCGCAATCATCGGCGGGCACCTGGTGTGGATCCCCATCATTGCCTTCCCGCTGGCCTTGGGCATCGGCTATGCACTGCAGCGGCCGCTGATGGCGACCATGGAGCGGACCATGGCGCTGGCATCGGAGCGCCAGTCGAGCCTGATCGAGACCCTGGCAGGGTTGGACGCGGTGAAGGTCAACAACGCCGAGAGCGAGCGACAGTACATGTGGGAGCAGACGCTCGGTACCCTCAGCCGGCTGGAGTTGCGCGTCAAAGTCCTGTCGAGCCTGGCGATGAACATTACCCTGCTCATTCAGCAGCTGGCAGGGGTGGCGATGATCTGCGTGGGTGTCTACCTGATCATCGACGGCAACTTGAGCATGGGCGGCCTGGTAGCGTGCTACATGCTCAGCGGCCGTGCCCTTGGGCCGCTGGGGCAGCTCAATGGTCTGCTGGCTCGCTACCAGCAAGCCAAGGTGACCATGGTGTCCACCGACCACATGATGGAGCTGCCACAAGAGCGCAACTTCGAAGAGCGCCCGCTCAGCCGCAGAGTATTGCAGGGCAGCGTAGAGTTCCGCGGCGTGGACTTCACCTACCCTAACCAGCAGAACATGGCGCTTAAGAACATCAACCTGACCATCCGCCCTGGCGAAAAGGTGGGGATCATCGGGCGCAGCGGGTCGGGCAAGAGTTCACTGGCCAAGCTGATCGTTGGCCTGTACGAGGCCGATGGCGGCTCATTGCTGGTCGACGGCGTGGATATTCGCCAGATCGATGTCAGCGAACTGCGCCACAACATTGGTTATGTGCCCCAGGACATTCAGCTGTTGGCGGGCACGCTGCGGGACAATCTGGTCAGCGGGGCCCGCTACATCGACGACGAAATGATCTTGCAGGCGGCCGAGCTTGCGGGCGTGCATGAATTCGCGCGGCTGCATCCGGACGGCTACGAGCTGCAGGTAGGCGAACGTGGGCAGAACCTGTCCGGCGGGCAGCGTCAGAACGTGGCCTTGGGCCGCGCCTTGCTGTTGAACCCACAGATCCTGCTGCTCGACGAACCCACGAGCGCCATGGACAACACCGGCGAGGAACGCTTGAAACAGCGCTTGCAGGCTGTGGTGGAAAGCAAGACGGTGCTGCTGGTGACTCACCGGGCTTCGCTGCTGTCACTCGTGGACCGCCTGATCGTGATCGATCGCGGGCAGATCGTTGCCGATGGCCCGAAAGCGGCCGTCATGGATGCGTTGAAGAAGGGGCAGATCAGTGTCGCATAAGCTGGATTTCGGGCAACTCAAGGAAGGCCTGCGGCGTTACTTCAAAGGCAGTGACTCGCTGGGCGGTCAGCCGCTGCCCGAGGTCAACAAGGCCCTTATCGAAGATGCGCCGCGTGTGGTGCGCCTGACGATCTGGGGCGTCATTCTGTTCTTTGTATTTCTGATCGTCTGGGCCAGTTTTGCGCCCATCGATGAGGTGACGCGTGGTGAAGGCAAGGCCATCCCGTCATCCAAGGTGCAGAAAATCCAGAACCTGGAAGGCGGCATCGTGGCGGAAATCTTCGCCAAGGAAGGCGAAATCGTCGAGGTGGGGCAGCCTCTGCTGCGCCTGGATGAGACTCGCTTCGCCTCCAACGTGGGGGAAACGGAAGCCGATCGGCTGTCCATGGCCCTGCGAGTTCAGCGCCTGAGCGCAGAGGTTGACGGCAAGCCGCTTGAAATCGACGAAGAATTGCGCAAGGCCGCACCTAGCCAAGCGGCCAGCGAAGAATCGTTGTACCAGAGTCGGCGCCAGCAGCTTCAGGACGAGATTGGCGGACTGCAACAGCAACTGGTCCAGCGCCAGCAGGAACTTCGCGAGTACAGCTCCAAGCGCGGGCAGTACGCCAACAGCCTTGAGCTGCTGCGTAAAGAGATCAGCATGTCGGAGCCTTTGGTCGCGACGGGTGCTATTTCCCAGGTGGAAGTGTTGCGCTTGCGTCGTGCCGAGGTTGAAAACCGTGGTCAGCTCGATTCCACGTCGCTGGCCATCCCCCGTGCCGAAGCGGCCGTTCGAGAAGTGCAGAGCAAGATCGAGGAGACCCGCGGCAAGTTCCGAAGCGAGGCGCTCACCCAACTGAACGAAGCCCGGACCGAACTGAACAAGGCGACCGCTACCAGCAAGGCGCTGGATGACCGTGTCCACCGCACCATGGTCACCTCGCCTGTACGGGGTATCGTCAAGCAGTTGCTGGTCAACACCATCGGCGGCGTGATTCAGCCAGGCAGCGACATCATTGAGGTCGTGCCGCTGGACGATACGCTGGTCATCGAGGCCAAGATCCTGCCGAAGGACATTGCCTTCCTGCACCCAGGCCAGGAAGCCACGGTCAAGTTCACTGCGTACGACTACACCATCTACGGGGGACTCAAGGCCAAGCTCGAGCAGATCGGCGCCGATACCATCACCGACGAAGACAAGAAGACCACGTACTACCTGATCAAGCTGCGTACCGACCGCAGCCATCTGGGCACCGATGAAAAGCCGCTGCTGATCATTCCCGGTATGGTGGCGACGGTCGATATCATGACCGGCAAGAAGACCATCATGAGCTACCTGCTCAAGCCCATCATGAAAGCCCGCTCCGAGGCCTTGCGCGAACGCTGAGGCTATGCCCGCACGGTCTCGTGCGGGCCCTCATTACTGTTGGTCAGCGCTTATGGTGCGCCCAAGGGGCAGGTTCACCCACCAACTGCCCCTGAATCCCCCCTACACCCATTTCGCAGAGCACTGCGCGCTCGCCTTCGGTTTCCACACGTTCGGCCACCAGGGGCAGGTCGATGCTGTGTGCGGCACGCTGGATCGCCTCGATGAACAAACGCTTATGCTGCTCATGGTCGATGTTGCGGATGTAGCTGCCATCAATCTTCAGGTAGGCCAACCCAAGGTGGGACAGGTTGCCGATCATGCTGAAGCGCCCGCCAAACCGTTGCAGTGCCAGGCCGAAGCCAAGGCTATGCAGCCTTCGGGTCAGTTTCTCCAACGCCGGCTGGTCTGGTAGCTGCTCTTCTCCGATTTCGAACACCAAACGCGATCCGAGAGCGACGTTCTGGCTGAGCAGTTCGAAAATGCGGTGCAGAGCCTGGGCGTCCGCCAAGGTAGCGGCGGAGAGGTTCAGCGCCAGCACCTGGTCGTGGCCACGCATGTGCGCCAGCACCTTCTGCAGCACTAGAAGGTCCAGCCTTGGCATCCAGCCAAAGCGCTCGAGCCAAGGGAGGAATCGACCGGCTGGCAGCGCCTCGCCTTGTCGATCCTTCAGGCGGGATATCACCTTGTGGTGCAGCACATGCTGGGCAGTTGCACAATCGACCACCGGCTGGAAGAACAGCTCGAAGTGGCCGTTGGTGAAGGCCTGGTCAAGGCGCTCATGCCAGTCGTGCTGGCTGTCGGCAGCCACGGCAGCGACGCCTTGCTCCAGGCAGACCCAACCTGGGGTTGGCTGGTTCTCCGCGCGTGCCAGGGCCTCATCAGCCAGTTTGAGTAGGGCTGGGGGAGCGTCGCCCGGGCTGAAGGGGGCCAAGCCGATGCAGGCCACCGGTTGAATATCGGTAGCGCCCGTCTCATGCAGGCTCTGCAGCGTGGCCTCGAGCGCCTGGGCCAGCTGTATGGCTTCTTCATGCACCATACCAGGTGCCAGCACGGCGAATTCCCCACCACGGCTGCGGGAAATCAGGTCGTTGGTTTCCGGGAAGCTCGCGCAGGCGCGGCGCAATTGCTCACCAACCGCCTGCAGCAACTGATCCGTGCGCTGGCCACCTAGACGCGCGTTGAGGCCCGCCAGGCCTTGAACCCGAAGCAACAACAGGTAGCCTGCCCGTGCTTCCTCAAGGTTGCTGACCCGAGCATTGAGCTGCATTTCGAAATAGCGACGGTTGGACAGGCCGGTCAAGGTGTCTTGGTAGGACTCGGCGCGTAACCGCTCGCTGCGCTCGGCCTGCTCGGTGAACAGTGCCTTGAGCTTTTCCACCATCTGGTTCATGGCCTGGACAACGCGCCTGAGCTCGGGCGTGCGGGGCAGTTCAGGCAGGCTCAGGAATTCACGCCTGGCGATGGCATGGGACTGTTCGACCATGTAATCCAGCGGCTTGAGCTGCCGGCGCAGCAGCAACGCGCCCAGGATAGCGCTGGCAGCACCACAGAGCAGTAGCCAGCCCAGGCTGCCCAGCGCGCTTTGCCAGAGCTTGGCAATGGCGAACATGGGGTGGCTGATGACCTCGACGCGTGCCGCCTGCTGCCAGCCACGGCTGACCAACGCATCACCGCCGGCAGCTTCCAAGCCGATCAGGTGAACGAACCAACGGGGTACGCCCCCAGGGTCGGGTTCGGCATGGCGTTCGACGAGCACCGTATTGGAAGCCAGGTCCACCACCTTGATACTGGCGTAGTAGCCACTGTCGAAGATCGAACTCACCATCAGCTCGACCATGGCAGGGTCATCGATATTGGGCGTAAGCGACAGGGCCAGCGCAGTGGCTGCATCCTGTGCATGCGAGCGCAGCTGGTTGACATACTGGCTTCGCGAACTCTCCAGGCTGACCATGAAACTGCCGGTGAACGCCACTACCAGGAACAGGCAAATAGCCAACAGCAATTGTTTGAACAGTGACATCTGTGCTCCTTCAGTAAACCGGCTCGGCCGGGAAGCCTTCGGCCTGCATTTTTTTCAATAGGTCCTGCCAGCGCGACAAGCGCTTGGTGTCGCCCACTTTCTTGTTGCCACCGGCGCCTGTCAGCCATAGGCCTTCACCGTTGAAGGCATAGACGGGCAACAGGTCGGGACGCTGGCTGGCTGGCTTGATCGCGTCCATCAGGCTGTCGAGCACCAACGGCTGCGCCTGGGGCGTTGAATAATAAGTCAGTACCATGTGTGCCCGGTTCTGTCGCAAGGCCTTGACGTATGTGATCCGCAATTTCTCGCTGGGGATGCCCATGCGCCTGAGGCTGAAGTACTTGGCGATAGCGTAATCCTCGCAATCGCCAGCCCCTTTTATCAGTGCTTGGACCGGCGTTGCCCAGTAATCGACCTCGTGCCATAGATCGATATCCTCGACGTAGCGCAATTGTTGGTTAAAGAACCGGTTGACCACCTGCAGACGCTCAAGCTCTGTCCCCTGCTTCTGGGTGGCCATGAGGTTTTGCCAGGCATCGATCCGCGCTTTGCCCTCCCCCAAGGGCCCGTACAGCGCTTGCGACTTGCGACTGATCTGGGCGAAATCCCAGTCGGCATGCAAACCGCCCAGCAGCAGGCCACCCAGCAGCGCAGCCAGGGCAACTCGGTGCAGCACGGTTTTGAGCATCGGGGTGATCGCCACTGCCAAGCCCTGTCCAGGCCAGTCGAAAGAAGCGATGGTGCGGCCTGACACCGCAAAAGACAATGGCACATCGCGATCATCGGCCTCCCGGTCGGCGTCCGCCGCATCAACGCTTGCCGCGCGGGTCATGTCACTTCCTTTGCAGAGCAACTTCATCCACCATAGCCGCGCCCTGGGGCATGGCTCTGTAGAAGCCGGCATTTGACACGTCATACAGCTATACTTGTGTCATTGGATCCAACTTTGGTAATCGTTTAAGGCAGGCGTTGCGTGGCCGACAAAATCAAACTGAGCAGCGTGTTGAACAGTGAACAGTTGCTGCCACATCTGGCCCGCGGCGTTATTGAAGAACGCGTGCGCAGTGCCATTCTCGAGGGTCGTTTGCCTCCCGGAACGGCAATCAGACAACAGGAATTGGCGACACTTTATGGCGTCAGCCGTATGCCCGTGCGTGAGGCGTTGCGTCAACTGGAGGCGCAGTCACTGTTGAACGTGGAGCTTCACAAGGGCGCAGTCGTCGCGCCGCTGATCGGCGAGGATGCGGCAGATGCCTACGACTTGCGTGTTCTGCTCGAGAGCGAGGCGTTGCGCCAATCCATTCCGTTTCTGACGGCTCAGGACATCGCCAAGGCCCGCAGTCGTATCCAGCAACTGGAAAACGAGACGCGACATGCCGAGATCGCTCGCCTTAATCGTGAGCTTCACATGGTGCTGTATAGCAAAGCAGCAAACCAGAAACTGCTGCGCTTGATCGATGCCGAATTGATGCAGGAGGAGCGGTTTCTGCGCTTTCATCTTTCGTCGATGGGCCTGGGCAAGCTCACCCAGGACGATCACACAGCCTTGGTCGATGCTGCCAGTGCCAAACGTGTGAACGATGCGATTGCGGTATTGGAGCATCACCTCAACAGCGCAGCTGTGACCATTCGAAGGTATTTGGACAGCCAGCGACCCTACTGAATGGTGTGGGTATCGACAGGTAGGTTGCAAAATCTCGCGCCGGGCGAAACAATGAGACTAATTATCATTTAAGCCCCGACAGCTGTGTCACATGCCTAGCAACGATCTCGTGCAAAACCTCTACAGCGCTCATCATGGCTGGCTGCACACCTGGCTGCGCCACAGGCTTGGCAATGCGGCCGACGCTGCTGACGTAGCTCAGGATACTTTCATGCGGCTGTTGCAACGCCGCGAGCATCTGCAGATACAGCAGCCCAGGGCGTTTCTGCGCACGGTGGCGCGCGGGTTGATCATCGACCATTGGCGTCGAGAGGAACTGCATAAAGCCTATCTGGAAGCGCTGGCGCTGGTGCCTGAGGCTAACACCCCCGATGTTGAGACCCGCGAGCTGTTACTGGAGCTACTAGAACGTATCGCCAAAATGCTCGATGGCCTCAAGCCAAAGGTGCGCACTGCTTTCTTGCTAGCCCAATGTGAAGGCTTGCGCTATCAGGAAATTGCACAGCAGATGGGCGTATCGGTGAGAACGGTGGAGCGCTACATTGCCGACGCGCTTTATCATTGCTACCTGCTGCGCTATGAAGCGTAATGTCACCGTTTATGCCTAGCCCTCATCCAGACGCCAAGACAGTCAGACAGGCAATCCAGTGGATGCTGAAACTTCGCCACAGCGAAGACCCGGCTCTAAACGAACGCATCGCGCAGTGGCGGGCCGAGGCTGCGGCCCATGAGCTGGCCTGGCAGCGCGTCCTGCACCTGGACCAGGACTTGGACCTGCGCCACGTGCCCGCTGCGGGGGTTGCACTGCAGACACTGGAGGCCAGTCATCGCCGCCTTGAGCGGCGGCAGGCGTTGAAGCTGCTGGGCACCGTTGCCCTGTTCGGATCGGCTGCATGGCTGAGCAAGGACTTGAGTGTGGTGCAGGCCTGGTCATCCGACTACGCGACAGCCACGGGCGAGCGCAGACACGTGACATTACCCGACGGCTCTCGATTACAACTCAACACCCGCAGTGCCGTGGACGTGGCCTTCACCAGGCAGCAATTGGCGATCAACCTCAAGCGTGGGGAGGTCATGCTGGACTGTCGACAGGCAGGTCCTGGACAAGCGCCAGTCACGCTGCGCACCAGTACCGCATCGTTGCAAACCGTCGGGGGGCGCTTCGTGGGGCGTGTGGAGGACGATTGCCTGCGGGTGGTCGTCAGCGAGGGGCGGGTATTCACCCGCAGGCAGGGCACCGGCCTGATCCAATGGCTAGAGCCAGGTGGAGAATGGCGCGTCACCGCCACTGGTGCCGAGCACGTGGCGCCTTCAGGGATTGACGCGATGGCCTGGACCGAAGGCCTTATCGTCGGCAAGAACATGCTGCTCAGGGATTTCCTGACGCAGATCAGCCGTTATCGCCGGGGTTATCTCACCTGCAGCGACGACATTGCTGAGCTTCGCTTGTCCGGGGTATTTCGCCTTCAGGATCCAGAGCAACTGCTGCAATTGCTGCCTACCACGCTTCCCGTTCAAGTCCGTCAGTTGACGCGATGGTGGGTGCGCGTGGAGGCGCTGGACCATGCCTAGTCTTTGATCAACAAGGCCTGATTCTAATGTGTCGGGTTTTGGCCGCGCATCCGGCTAGATCAGTGAGAAGAATCTCCTGCACACTTTACGGACGCCTTCATGTCAACCAACCGGGTAAAACTGTACGCCTTTGGCGCGAATGATTTTCGACCTGTCTTGCACTCAGATTTGCTGAGCAATGCCATCCGCGCTGCCTTGCTGGGGACGGCGCTTGGATTGGCCATGGTGCCTGGCATGACACTCGCCGCTGATGCCTCGCAGGTCAGCTCGACCTATGCCATTGCGCCTGGCCCCCTGGATGAAGTGCTCAATCAATTTGCCCGTCAAGCGGGCATCACGCTTTCCAGTACACCGGCACTCACTCAAGGATTGCAGTCCAAAGGCCTTCATGGACAGTACTCAGCTGAGCAGGCGCTGGGGGTTCTGCTGGCTGGAAGCGGTCTGACAGCAGCGAACCAAGGAAACCGGACCTTCATCGTACAGGCCCAGCCAGCGGAGGCAGCGCTGGCGTTACCCGATACGGATATTCGAGGCTTCACCCTTGGCAATGCCTTGGGGAGCATGGAGGGTTATAACGCCACCCATAGCCAGGTCGCCACTAAAAGCAGCCTGGCATTGGTCGAGACGTCTCAATCGGTTTCGGTGGTAACCCGGCAACAGATCGACGACCAAGGCTCTCAAACCGTCGCACAGGCCATGCGCTATACCCCAGGCGTGATGACCAACCCCTATGGTGCGACGCACCGGTATGACTACGTGGCCATGCGAGGCTTCAACGATGGCTCGGTGGATAACATCTATGTAGACGGCCTCAAGTCCATGGGGGACAACGGCACCTACAGCACGATGCAGGTCGACCCCTATTTCCTGGAGCGGATCGATGTCTTGAAAGGGCCCTCTTCGGTCCTGTATGGCCGTAGCTCTCCGGGTGGATTGGTCGCACTGACCACCAAGAAACCCGTGTTCACCGCTTTTCATCAAGTTCAAGCATCGGTCGGCACGCAAGGTCAGCGCGGGCTGGGCTTCGACACCAGCGGCCCATTGGATGCAGACAAGCGTATTGCCTACCGTCTGACCGGTTTGGCAGACGCTTCGGATACGCAGTTCGATCACAACAAGGAAGAACGCTACGCCATCGCCCCGTCGCTTAGCATCGACTTCAGCGAAGACACATCGCTGACCCTGCAAGCCTACCTGCAGCATGATCCAAACGGGGGCTATCACGGTGGCAACCCTGCAGACGGAATGCTGAGTAAGCGTAATGGGGTACGCCTGTCGGATCACTTCTTCGAAGGGGAGCCGGGCATCGATAATTACGAGCGCACCCAGCAGTCGTTCAGTTACCAGTTCGAGCATCGCTTCAACGATGTATTTACCGCGCGGCAGAACTTCCGCTACCAGGACTCGGACGTGTCGATGGACCAGGTGTACTCGGCAGGTTGGGCAGATGCCGACAGTACCGTACTGAACCGAGCCTACACCGGGGGTGATGAGCGGCTGCACTCCTACATCATCGACAACATGGTCCAGGCTGAATTCTTCACCGGCATCGCCAAGCACACCCTGCTGCTGGGCACGGATTACCAGCGTCGCAAAGCCGATGTCTCGTGGCGCTATGGCACTGTAGACCCCCTGGATGCGGCTAACCCGCAGTATGGTAACGGCAACCTGCAGGTGCTTGGTGAAAACCGATACCAACGCCGGTTGCAACAGACGGGGGTCTATCTGCAGGATCTGGTGGAGCTGGATCAATGGCGCTTCTCACTGGGCCTGCGCCAGGACTGGGTCAAGGTATCAGAGGACAATCGCGATAACGATACCAGGGTCAGTGACAAGCGGTCCAACTTCACGACTCGCGCTGGGGTGCTCTATCTCTTCGAGAATGGCCTGGCGCCGTATGTGAGCTATTCCGAGTCCTTCAACCCGAATACCGTGTCCGATCAAGACGGAAAACCGCTCGCTCCTACCGAGGGCACACAGTGGGAAGCCGGCATCAAGTATCAGCCACCTGGTAGCGACAACCTGTATACCGCCTCGGTGTTCCGTATCGAGCAGGAGAACCTGGCTTCCAAACAACCTGACGAAGACTTCTACAGGCCTGTTGGTCAAGTGCGTTCACAAGGGTTGGAGCTCGAAGCGCATGTGCAGGTTACTGATAATCTGAAACTGCTGGGTGGCTATACCTACACCGACATCGAGTACTCGAAGTCGATGCCTAGCCTGGTATCCAGCGGTCTGGACAACAAAGGCAATTCGCCCACCCAGGCCCCGGAGCAAATGGTCTCGCTGTGGGCCGACTACAACTTCCGGCAAGGCGCGCTCGATGGGCTTAAATTGGGCGGTGGTGTGAGGTATGTGGGGCATAGCTGGGCCGATGCAGAGAACAGCCGCAAGGTGCCTTCCTACACATTGGTTGATGCCTCGTTGGGCTATGACCTGGGTAAGCTGGGTTTGAAGGGCTTGGATGTCCGCCTGAATGCCAACAACCTGACCAATCAGCGCTACATCACCTCGTGTGCCAGCTTGAATTACTGCTATATGGGCGAAGAGCGCAATGTCAGCGCCACAGTGAGCTACCAGTTCTGAAGCGCACAGCGGGACAGCCGCTTATCAGAAGCTAGCTATGTGGGGTGTTTAACCCGGAAAGAAAAAGCCCCTGTCTGCAACGCAGACAGGGGCTTTTTGTTTGAATCTTGACGATGACCTACTCTCACATGGGGAAACCCCACACTACCATCGGCGATGCATCGTTTCACTGCTGAGTTCGGGATGGGATCAGGTGGTTCCAATGCTCTATGGTCGTCAAGAAATTCTGTGTGCTGGCCCGTCGTCGACGTGCCTGCGAATCTCTGTAGTTCCTACTTAAAGACAAAACCCCTACCTGC
>NZ_JBICKP010000004.1:0-413 GCF_043104335.1 Pseudomonas sp. WSY_20 | reverse complement strand
TGGTTGCCGGAGTTGGGCTTGGGGAGACCGGCACGAATACGCTCGTAGATTTCTTGCCGATGAACATCGACCTCCTTGGGTGCCTGTATGCCGATGCGTACCTGGTTGCCCTTTACCTCGATAATCGTTACCTGAATGTTGTCGCCGACCATCAGTGTCTGGCCCGGATGGCGTGAAAGTATCAGTATGTTGGTGTCTTCTTGCTCCGTGTTGATTTACGGCCGCCCGTAACGACAAGCCATTTCCTTGATGATGCGTACTCACATCGGCGGTGCAGCGGCGGCCCCAGTCTATGGCCGGTTTCAGGCGGGCAGGCTGGCAATCAGCTTGGCACCGCAGGCGGTGGCGTGGCCATTCAGTGCCACGGGTTTGCCGTCGATAGTCCAGGTGGCATCGCCCTCGGCAATCGTGGT
>NZ_JBICKP010000049.1:0-95833 GCF_043104335.1 Pseudomonas sp. WSY_20 | reverse complement strand
ATCAAGATCAAGATCAAGATCAAGATCAAGATCAAGATCAAGATCAAAAGCTAGATTGAACGCTTTGGAGTTGGGTGAATCAGTATCGAACTCAGTAGCCATGAGAGGCTGTTTTGGGGATGCGTGTGTGATATTTGACTCGATAGCGAACTTGGAGGTGACAAAGTTGTAACTCGGTGTAAGTAAGGCATGCGCATTATCGCCTTGAGCGCTCCATCATGAGTCGGGTAATAGCCAAATGACTGCACCCTTGGATGCCAGCGCCTGAAGTCCACAGCGTATCCTCAAGAACACCTTCGCGCCGCCACACTATCACCTCGATAGCGAACGGTGGTTGTCCTCTAACCTGCGAAAGAGGACAATTATCGGCTTCCTGTCACAACCAGCGATCTTGCATGGCCTTTCTTGCACTTGGTATCAACCATAAGACTGCCTCGGTAGACGTACGCGAGCGCGTGGCGTTTACCCCGGAGCAGCTGGTGGATGCCCTGCAGCAGCTCTGCCGCCTCACCACCAGTCGCGAGGCAGCGATCCTGTCCACCTGCAACCGCAGCGAGCTCTACATCGAGCAGGACCAGCTGTCGGCCGATGCCGTGCTCCAATGGCTGGCCGACTATCACCGCCTCAGCCTCGACGAATTGCGTGCCAGCGCCTACGTGCACGAAGAGCACGATGCCGTCCGGCACATGATGCGCGTTGCCTCCGGCCTCGACTCTCTGGTGCTCGGCGAACCGCAGATCCTCGGCCAGATGAAGTCCGCCTATGCCGTTGCCCGCGAAGCCGGCACCGTGGGGCCGCTGCTCGGGCGCCTGTTCCAGGCCACGTTCAGCGCCGCCAAGCAGGTCCGTACCGACACCGCCATCGGCGAAAACCCCGTGTCGGTCGCCTTCGCGGCGGTCAGTCTGGCCAAGCAGATCTTCAGCGACCTGGCCCGCAGCCAGGCCCTGCTGATCGGCGCCGGTGAAACCATCACCCTGGTCGCCCGCCACCTGCACGAGCAGGGCGTGCGCCGCATCGTGGTGGCCAACCGTACACTCGAGCGCGCCAGCACCCTGGCCGAGCAGTTTGGTGCACACGCCGTGCTGCTCGCCGATATCCCCCAAGAGCTCGCCAACAGCGATATCGTCATCAGTTCCACCGCCAGCCAATTGCCGATTCTAGGCAAGGGCGCCGTCGAAAGCGCCCTCAAGCAGCGCCGGCACAAACCCATCTTCATGGTCGATATCGCTGTCCCGCGCGACATCGAGACCGAAGTGGGCGAGCTCGACGATGTGTACCTCTATACCGTCGACGACCTGCATGACGTGGTTGCCGAAAACCTCAAGAGCCGCCAAGGCGCCGCCCAGGCCGCCGAAGAACTGGTGGCGGTGGGGGCCGAGGATTTCATGGCACGCCTGCGTGAGCTGGCTGCTGTCGATGTGCTGCGGGCCTACCGCCAGCAAAGCGAACGGCTGCGTGATGAAGAACTGCAAAAGGCCCAGCGCTTGCTGGCCAACGGTGGCAACCCTGAAGACGTATTGGCCCAATTGGCGCGCGGCCTGACCAACAAGCTCCTGCATGCGCCCAGCGTGCAGCTCAAAAAGCTCTCGGCCGAGGGCCGCCTCGATGCGCTGGCCATGGCCCAGGAACTCTTTGCCCTCCAAGAGGGCTCCACGGACAAATCCCTGTAATGAAAGCGTCGCTGCTCAATAAACTGGACATTCTCCAGGACCGCTTCGAAGAACTCACCGCTTTGCTTGGTGATGCCGAGGTCATTTCCGACCAGACACGTTTTCGCGCCTATTCCCGCGAGTACGCCGAAGTCGAACCGGTGCACACGGCCTATCAGCAATGGCGCAAAGTCCAGGACGATCTTGAAAGCGCCCAGGCGCTGCTCAAGGACAGCGACCCGGACATGCGTGATATGGCCGTGGAGGAGGTGCGCGAGGCCAAGGACCGGTTGGTGGCGTTGGAGGCTCAGCTGCAGCGCATGTTGCTGCCCAAGGACCCCAACGACGGGCGCAACGTGTTTCTCGAGATTCGCGCCGGTACCGGTGGCGACGAGGCGGCGATCTTTTCGGGCGATCTGTTTCGCATGTATTCGCGCTACGCGGAAAAGCGCGGCTGGCGGCTGGAAATCCTCTCCGAGAATGAAGGCGAGCACGGCGGGTACAAGGAAATCATCGCCCGCGTCGAGGGCGAGAACGTGTACGGCAAGCTCAAGTTCGAGTCCGGCGCGCACCGTGTACAGCGCGTGCCCGAAACCGAATCCCAGGGCCGCATTCACACCTCGGCCTGCACCGTGGCGGTCTTGCCGGAGCCGGATGAGCAAGCGGCCATCGAGATCAACCCAGCCGACTTGCGCGTGGACACCTACCGCGCGTCCGGCGCAGGCGGTCAGCATGTGAACAAGACCGACTCGGCCATCCGCATCACGCACTTGCCCACGGGCATTGTCGTCGAATGCCAGGAAGAGCGTTCCCAGCACAAGAACCGTGCGCGCGCCTTGTCCTGGCTATCGGCGAAGTTGAACGACATGCAGACCAGTGCCGCT
Source organism: Pseudomonas sp. WSY_20 (assembly GCF_043104335.1). Lineage (NCBI taxonomy): Bacteria > Pseudomonadati > Pseudomonadota > Gammaproteobacteria > Pseudomonadales > Pseudomonadaceae > Pseudomonas > Pseudomonas sp. WSY_20. The sequence goes on along the minus strand of NZ_JBICKP010000049.1, from coordinate 93,300 downwards.
CAGAACGCCATCGCCAGTGAGCGCAAGCTGCTGGTGGGCTCCGGGGATCGCTCCGAGCGCATTCGCACCTACAATTACCCACAGGGTCGGGTCACGGATCATCGCATCAACCTGACCTTGTACTCGCTGGACGACGTGCTGGCCGGTGGAGTCGATGCGGTGATCGAGCCTTTGCTGGCCGAATACCAGGCCGACCAACTGGCTGCTCTGGGGGACTGATGACCATCATCGCCAGCCTGCTGCGCAACGCGCAGTTACCCGATTCGCCTACCGAGCGCCTGGATGCCGAGTTGCTGCTGGCGGCGGCGCTTGGCAAATCGCGCAGTTATTTGCACACCTGGCCAGAACGCATCGTCAGCAGCGACGCTGCTCAGACTTACGACGGCTATCTGCAGCGGCGCAGGGACGGAGAGCCCGTGGCCTATATCCTCGGCCAGCAGGGCTTCTGGAAGATCGACCTGGAAGTGGCCCCGCATACGCTCATCCCGCGCCCGGACACCGAACTGCTGGTCGAGACGGCGCTGGAGCTGCTGCCTGCGCTGCCGGCCAAGGTGCTCGACCTGGGTACCGGCACCGGTGCAATTGCCCTGGCGCTGGCCAGCGAGCGACCGGCGTGGCAGGTGACGGCGGTGGATCGCGTGCCCGAGGCCGCCGCGTTGGCCGAGCGCAACCGCCAGCGGCTTGGCCTGGCCAACGCCCGCATCCAGGTCAGCCACTGGTTCGACGGCCTTTCCAGCGAACGCTTCGACCTGATCGTCAGTAACCCGCCCTATATCGCGGCTTCAGACCCGCACCTTGTCGACGGTGACGTACGCTTCGAGCCCAGCAGCGCGCTGGTAGCCGGGGTCGACGGTCTGGATGACCTGCGGGTCATCGCCGCGCAGGCGCCGAGCCACCTCACCCCAGGCGGCTGGCTCCTGCTCGAGCATGGTTATGACCAGGCTGATGCCGTACAGGTGCTGCTGCGGGAAAACGGCTTTGTCGAGGTGAGCAGCCGCACCGACCTAGGCGGCCATCCGCGCATCACCTTGGGGCACCTGCCATGCTGAGCGACCAGGAGCTGCTGCGCTACAGTCGGCAGGTATTGCTGTCCCAGATCGACGTCGACGGCCAGCTGCGCCTTAAGCACAGCAAGGCCCTGATCGTCGGACTCGGCGGCCTGGGCTCGCCCGTGGCGCTGTACCTGGCGGCTGCTGGCGTTGGCGAGTTGCACCTGGCAGATTTCGATACGGTCGACCTGACGAACCTGCAGCGCCAGGTCATCCATGACAGTACCAGCGTGGGCATGAGCAAGGTCGACTCGGCCTTGCAGCGTCTGCAGGCAATAAACCCGGAAATCGACCTGGTTGCCCACCGGCAGGCGCTGGATGAGGACTCGCTGGCCGCTGCCGTAGCGGCCGTGGACCTGGTCCTCGACTGCTCGGATAACTTCGGGACGCGCGAGGCGGTCAATGCGGCCTGCGTGGCGGCTGCCAAGCCCCTGGTCAGTGGCGCCGCGATCCGCCTGGAAGGCCAGCTCTCGGTTTTCGATCCGCGCCGCGATTACAGCCCCTGTTATCACTGCCTGTATGGTCACGGCAGCGAGGCTGAGCTGACCTGCAGCGAGGCGGGCGTGATCGGCCCCCTGGTAGGTTTGGTGGGCAGCTTGCAGGCGCTGGAGGCCATGAAGCTGCTGGCCGGCTTCGGCGAACCCTTGGTAGGGCGACTGTTGCTGATCGACGCTTTGGACACGCGTATCCGTGAATTGCGGGTCAAACGCGACCCTGGCTGCGCGGTGTGTGGCAAGCGCGATGGCTAAGCGCGAGGGGCCAGTTGGGGTGATGGACTCCGGGGTAGGGGGGCTGTCAGTGCTTGCCGAGATTCGTCAACGCTTGCCCAGCGAAACGCTTCACTACCTCGCCGATTGTGGCCATGTACCGTACGGGGAAAAATCGCCGGACTACATTCGCGAACGCTGTCGCCGCATCGCTGCCTTCTTTTATCAGCAAGGTGCCAAGGCCATGGTACTGGCCTGCAACACGGCCACCGTGGCTGCGGTGGCCGACCTGCGTGCGCACTATCCTGACTGGCTGATCGTGGGCATGGAACCGGCGGTCAAGCCTGCCGCAGCGGCTACCCGTTCAGGGATAGTCGGCGTGCTGGCCACGACCGGGACCTTGCAGAGCGCCAAGTTCGCCGCCTTGCTCGATCGCTTTGCCAGTAACGTGCGGGTAGTCACCCAGCCTTGCCCTGGGCTTGTCGAACTGATCGAAACGGGGGACCTGACCAGCCCGGTGTTACGCACTTTGCTGGGCAGTTACGTTGAACCGCTTCTGGCGGCAGGCTGCGATACCTTGATACTGGGCTGCACGCATTATCCGTTCTTGAAACCCTTGCTGGCTGAAACGGTGCCCCCACACGTGGCCGTCATCGATACGGGCGCTGCCGTGGCCCGTCAACTCGAACGCCTGCTCGCAGGGGCTGATCTGCTTGCACGCGGCCCAGCTCGGTCGACCCGCTTCTGGACCAGCGCCGAACCACGTGCGTTGATGGATATCCTTCCGGTGCTGTGGCACCCATCTCAGGACGTAGAACGTTTCACGTCCTGAGCAGTGCCCTGCATGACTGGCGTTTCTACCCTCGCAGTACCACCTAGTGCTGCGGCAGCGGCCAGAGGTTCGACGGGTTCAGCGTCTCGAGCACGAGCTCAGGTTCACGTGCACGCAAGCGCGTCAGAAGCTCAAGCGCGGCGGTGTCGGCAGTCCAGTCCTCAGGCACGGCGCTGGCGGCCGTCACGGGGTTTTTCAGGGACTGCGGTGCTACCACCGTCAACGCTATGCCATTGGCAAGCAACGACGGGCGCTGCTCCCTCACCCACTGCACGGCATTGTTCCAGCCGGCAGGAAACTGCGTCGGCGCGTAAAGCTGCGCGGCGGAGTACCGGCTGAAAACAGCCATTATCTGGGGCATATCGCCCTTGGCCAGCAGGGGCGTGGCGTACTCCAGGCAGTGCTGTGCCGCCTGAAGGTTGGTGATGATCAGCTGCTCGAACAACTCGCTGTCCGAGGTGCCTGGAAGGAGGTAATCACAGGTGGCGGCATTCAGGATCAAGCCATCCAACGACCCCCAGGCATGGTCGATCATGCGGCCTGCCTCGTCAGCATCGGGTTGCTGTTGTAACTGGCCAGGAAGCCGCAGCAAACGATCGCCATGATGCATGCACAAGCGATCGAGCTCCTCGCTTGCACCTGCACTGGCAGCGACCCGGTGCCCCTTTGTCAAAAGATCGCGGACCATTGCCAGGCCCAGCCCATTCGTTGCGCCTGTAACCCAAAAACTGCGTGAGCCACTCACGGCATTGCCCTCTATACACGACTAGCGGGGCAACTCCTTGAAAGCCTGGAGCGCCCGCTGTCGACTACTGTGAAGATCGACGATAGGACTGGGATAGAGGTTAGCATCAATCAAGCCGCGACATTTTCCAGGGTCGTGGATATTTTTATCGTCGATGTCCTGCAATTCAGGCAGCCACTCGCGAATGAAGCGGCCCTTTGGATCGAAGCGTTGTGACTGCGACACTGGGTTGAAGATCCGGAAGTAGGGGACCGAGTCGGTACCGGTGGATGCGCTCCACTGCCAGCCACCGTTGTTGGCTGCCAGATCCCCGTCGATCAGATGGCGCATGAAGTGACGTTCCCCCAGCCGCCAGTCGATCAACAGATTCTTGCTCAGGAACATGGCAGTCAGCATGCGCAGCCGGTTGTGCATCCAGCCGGTGGTCAGCATCTGGCGCATGGCCGCATCAATGATCGGGAAGCCGGTTCGGCCCTGCTGCCAGGCTTCGAACTCCTTGGGTGCCTTACGCCAGGGCAACGCCTCGGTGTGCGCACGGAAGGCACGATGCCGGGAAACCTGGGGATAGCCCGTCAGGATGTGCTTGTAGAATTCGCGCCAGAGCAATTCGTTGACCCAGGTCTGGACGCCGCTGCTGCCGCTGTCGAACTCGCCCCGGTTATGGGCCAGCGCGGCATGCAGGCATTGGCGGGGTGAGATGACCCCCGCTGCAAGATAGGCTGACAATTGGCTGGTGCCCTCGCGAGCAGGAAGATCACGCAGCGTCTCGTAGTCGTCGATGATTTCATCGGTGAACCGGGCAAGCCTTGCCTGAGCCTCCTTCTCGCCAGCGGGCCAGCGTTTGCGCAGCGCGTCTGCCGGCTTTTCGAAGGGTTCGACATGTTGCGCAATCGGGTCGCTCTTGATCGATGTCGGGGCCTGGCGTTTAACCGGTGCGGCCATCGAGGGCAGGCTGCGGTGCAAGTGTTCAAGGCAATTTTTCTTGAATTGGCCGAACACCTGGAAGTAGCCGCCACTACGGGTCAGCACCGTCCCCGGACGGAACAGGAGTTGGTCGAGATGGGTGTGAACCTCAACCTTTGAAGCTTTGAGCAATTTGCATGTGGCTGCGTCGCGGCGGGCCTCGTTGATGCCGTATTCCTCGTTCCAGTGAACGCTCTGGACATTGTGCTTTCGGCAGACATCGAGCACAGCCTCAGGCGCATCATCCCAGGTGTCTATCTTGCGTATGAGCAGTGGGATGTTGAGCGCGTCAAGCGACTGCCGCACTTCGCGCAGGTTGCGTAGCCAGAAATCCACTTTACAGGCCGCATCGTCATGGGCCTGCCATTGGCCAGGGCTGATAAGCCACAGGGCCAGGGTTGGGCCACGTTCACTGGCGGCGCTAAGGGCCGTGTTGTCGGTAACGCGCAAGTCACTGCGAAGCCAAGTCAAGTGCATGAAATCGGAATCTCTCCAGGCTGGCAGTCACAGGCCTTGCAGTAGTCGCAAGGCCGCTTGAGGGGTATCGAAGGTGTGCAGGTGAGGCAGGTCGAGCGAGCCCAGTTGGGTCTGGTGCAGCGCGAGCAAGGCACCCCCGGCAAGGGTGGGCAATTGCAGGTTCTGAAGCGTGCGCTGCAACGCGCGGGTATCGATGCGCGGGCCGAGGTTCAAGAGCACTGCGCGTGGCTTCAAGGCCGCGGCTGCACTCTGCAACTGCGCACCGGCCACGGCCTGCTCGAGGATTTCCACCGCAAAGCCATTGCTGGTGAACAGCCATGCGCACAGCCACAGGCCAGGGTCGAAGCCCCGGTCACTGTCTTCGGCAAGCAGAACCGGTGGGCCCTGTAGCAACTGATTGTCGTGGTACACCCGCGCGCCCAGTTTGCTGCGCAACCAGGTGTGGAAGAACACCTGCTCAAGCCGTGCGTTGAAGTAGTTGCGCCAGCGCAGTTCCAGCAGGTCCAGTAAAGGCAGCAGCAACTGCTCGCACAACGTGACGGCGGGGTAGAGCGCCATGGCCTGGTTCAGCTGATGATCGAGCGCCCGTTGCGACAGGTTGGCGATGGCTTCGAGCATCTGGAACTGACGGGTTTGCCAGTCCCCAGTCGGTGGTGTGCTGAGTGGCTTGTCCAGCAACTCTCCCACCTGGCTGACCGATGCGCCTCGCTGCAACCAGGCCAGAATCGCTTCCACCCTCTCGATCTGTTCGACCGGGTACAGTCGATGCCCTTTGGGCGTGCGCTGTGGCTTGAGCAAACCGTAGCGCCGCTCCCATGCGCGCAGGGTGACCGGGTTGACGCCCGTGCGTCGGGCCAGCTCACCAATTGGTAAAAGAATCTCAGACCGCATTACGTAGCCCCAGGCGTTCAGGATGAGGCTGCAAGTAGGCTTGTTGCAGCAAGTAGGGGTCGGGGTGGTTGCGCAGATGATGCTTGAGCAGGGTCAGCGGCACGATCAAAGGCACGATCCCTTGCTGATACTGCCCGATCAACGTTTGCAGCTCGGCTTTATCGGCAGGGGTCAGGGCATTTTTGAAATAGCCGCTCAGGTGCTGCAGCACATTACTGTGTGTGCCACGGCTGGCGCGGCGGCGCAAGGCCTGCATCAGCTCGGAGAAATAACGGGGGGCGATAACGTCAGGGTCGTCGTCTTTGCTCATGGTGCCGAGCATGCGTCCCAAGGTGCGATACGCCTGCGGGTTGTTCGCCATCAGCAGGTACTTGTAGCGGGCGTGGAAAGCCAGCAATGCGTGGCGACTCACGCCTTCTTCAAGTAGATGCTGCCAATCGGCGTACGCGTACACGCGGCTGATGAAGTTTTCGCGCAGCACAGGGTCGTGCAGGCGGCCTTCCTCTTCGACCGGCAGGTCTGGCCTTAGCTCGCAAAAAGCCTGCGCATAGGCGCCACGACCGCCGTTGATGGCTGGGTGACCGTTGTCCTGGTAGACCTTCACACGCTCAAGTCCGCAAGAGGGCGACTTCTGCATGAAGATGTATCCGCAAATATCATCGAGTTCGGCGGCCATTTGCTTGCCGTATTCACGCAAGGGGCTCGTATAGTCCAGCCCAGGATTGCGCGTGCCTACGACTTCAGGATGTTCAGGGTCGCCCACCAGACGGATGGGATCACGGGGTACCCCCAAACCAATCGCCATTTCTGGACACACCGTCGTCCATTCGAAATGTTCTTCCAGCTGGGTGCGGCATAGGTCCGAGGACTTGTGGCCACCGTTGTAACGCACGTTGTGCCCGGTCAGGCAGGCACTGATAGCGATGCGCGGCTTGTTGTGAACAGCGGGGTCGTGCATAGCTGCCTCCATAAACCTGTACAGATCACAAATTATGTACAGGAATATTCCAGCACATAGCGGGCCCGATGCGAACCCTTAGTGTGTAGATAGCCGATCAGTCCAAGTGTTCAAGTAAACGGCGCGCTGCCTCTTGGCCACTTAACCATGCACCCTCCACCCGCCCGGACAGGCACCAGTCCCCGCAGGCATATAGCCCTTGGTCGGCGTCGGCCAAGGCGCCAAATTCGTGATGACTGCCAGGGCGTGCATACAACCAGCGGTGGGCCAGGGCGAACGTGGGCTCAGGCACGACGCAACCGACCAGTTCGGCGAACTCGCCGCGCAGGTGCTCGACAACTTCCTCCTTGGACAAGTCGATGTGTTGTCGGCTCCAACTGGAAGTGGCGTGCAACACCCACGTGTCCAAGGTCTCGTCGCGCCCTGGCTTGCTGCGGTTGCGGGCCAGCCAGTCAAGCGGGCTTTCCTGGACGAAGCAGCCTTGCATGGGCGTATCCAAAGGGGCCTGAAAGCCTAGCGCCACCGCCCACGTCGGCTCCATCTGCACCCCGGCGGCCACGGCTGCGAGCTTTGGCGTGGCCGCCAGCAGGGGCGTTGCCTGTGGCGCTGGCACGGCAACCACCACCCGGCTGAACGGACCGTGGCTGCACCCGTCGGTGTCCTGCAGGTGCCAGTAGTCCTTGCCGCGAAAGACTTCGGTGATACGGCAGGCGAAGTTCACGGTCATGTCCTTGAGCAGGCCGCGGGTGATGGCGCTCATGCGTGGTACGCCCACCCAGCGCGTCTGTTCGTCGGGGGAGGGGGTGAGCGCCCCGTCACGGTAGTGGTACAGCTGCGGTTTCCACTGCGCCGCCCAGCCGGCGGCTACCCAGTGCTGCAGTTCTTCGACGAAACGGCGGTCGCGGGCGGTGAAATATTGCGCCCCCAGGTCCAGGGCGCCGGCTTCGCTGCGTTTGCTGGCCATGCGCCCGCCGCTGCCGTGGCCCTTGTCGAAAAGGTGCACGATCTGCCCGGCGCTCTGCAGTGCCTGGGCGGCTGAGAGGCCGGCAATGCCTGCCCCGATGATGGCAATAGGTATGGTCATGATGGCCTCTTCAAACCTTGCTATGCGCAGACTACGCTGTCAGGCAAACCTGTACAATCATTCGAATGTGTATAAGTATATTCCGCAAGTAATGATTGGTTGGCCTATGTTTATGGGAGAGCACGGGCGCTAGAAAGTGCCTTGATGTTAAAAATAGACCACTGCCTTATTCCATGAGGACACTGCCATGCACATCCTGCTGACAGGCGGCACCGGGTTGATTGGCCGGCACTTGTGCCGTCACTGGCTTGCTCAAGGGCATCGGCTCACCGTGTGGAGTCGACGTCCAGAGGCAGTGGCGATGCTTTGCGGCGAAGGCGTCAGGGGCATTACTGAGCTTGATGAGCTGGAGGCGGTCGACCACCTCGATGCGGTGGTCAACCTGGCCGGTGCGCCTATTGCCGATCGACCCTGGACGGCGTCTCGGCGCAACCTGCTCTGGTCAAGCCGCATCGCCCTTACGGAGCAATTGCTGGCATGGCTGGGCAGGCGTGAGCAGCGTCCTGGGGTGCTGATCTCAGGTTCGGCCGTGGGATGGTATGGTGACGGCGGCGAACGCGAGTTGACCGAAGACCTGCCTCCCGTGGTCGAAGATTTCGCCAGCCAGCTGTGTATTGCCTGGGAAGAAACGGCGTGTCGTGCGCAAGCGCAGGGCATTCGGGTGGTGCTGGTACGTACAGGGTTGGTGCTGGCCAGCGACGGCGGCTTCCTGTCCCGGCTCCGTTTGCCCTTCAAGTTGGGACTAGGAGGGCCGGTAGGCAACGGTCGGCAGTGGATGCCTTGGATCCATATAGACGATCAGGTCGCCCTGATTGATTTTCTCTTGCAGCGCACCGACGCCAGCGGCCCTTACAATGCCTGTGCACCTGAACCTGTGCGTAATCGTGAATTTGCCAAGCAGCTGGGCAGGGCGCTGCACCGGCCTGCCGTGATACCCCTGCCTGGGTTGCTGCTAAAAGCCGGCCTGGGCGAGATGTCTAACCTGCTGCTCGGTGGCCAGCGTGCCTACCCCGCGCGGTTGCTGGCGGCCGGGTTCACGTTCCGCTTCAACGATCTGCAATCGGCGCTGGGCAATTTGTCCAGTCGCCTCTGACATAGGATGCTGCATGACCGATCACGCTTTGCTGCTGGTCAACCTGGGTTCACCGGCCTCCACGTCGGTAGCCGATGTTCGCCGCTACCTCAATCAGTTTCTCATGGACCCCTATGTGGTCGATTTGCCCTGGCCCATCCGGCGCCTGCTGGTGTCGTTGATCCTGATCAAGCGCCCTGAGCAGTCAGCCCACGCCTATGCCTCGATCTGGTGGGACGAGGGCTCGCCGCTGGTGGTGCTTACCCGTCGCCTACAAGCGGCCATGGTCGACCACTGGCCCCATGGGCCGGTTGAAATTGCCATGCGCTACGGTCAGCCAGCCTTGCCCCAGGTACTGGAGCGGCTCGCGGCGCAGGGCATACGCAAGGTCACCTTGGCCCCCCTGTACCCGCAATTTGCCGACAGCACGGTGACCACCGTCGTCGAACTCGCCCGGCAGACCATCACCGAGCAGCAACTGCCGCTACAGATGCGCGTGCTGCAACCGTTCTACGATGATCCGGATTACATCGACGCATTGGTCGCCAGTGCCCGACCCTACCTGGAGCAGGACTATGATCACCTGCTGCTCAGCTTCCATGGCCTGCCCGAACGCCATTTGAAGAAGCTCTTCCCCAGCGGTACGAAACATGACCTGCGTGCAGCCGAATGCTGCGAAGGCGCCAGCGCCGAGGTGCGTGCCGTGTGTTACCGCGGGCAGTGCCTGGCCACGGCCAGGGCGTTCGCGACGAGGCTGGGCATACCGGCGGGCAAATGGTCGGTGTCGTTCCAGTCGCGGCTGGGGCGGGACAAGTGGATCGAACCCTATACGGAGACGCGGCTAGACGAGCTTGCCCAGGCCGGGGTGAAGAAGTTGCTGGTGATGTGTCCGGCCTTCGTAGCCGACTGCATCGAGACGCTCGAGGAAATCGGCATGCGCGGCAGCGAGCAATTCGTCGAGGCCGGTGGTCAGGAGCTGGTGCTGGTGCCTTGCATGAACGAACACCCCGAATGGGTGAAGGTGTTGGCCAAGCTCTGCGAAAACGCGTAATGGCCTGCCTGGCCTGACCCCGTCGAGGACTGGGTCAAGCCAGGCGGCTCAGGCGTCAAGGCAACGGGTCATCCTGTTGCTTGTGTTTCCAGGCATCGTTGCCTGGCAGGATCAGGTTGAGCGCGATCGCCACGATGGCGCACAGCGCGATGCCCTTGAGGCCCCAATCGTCAGGGCCGTCACCGCTGCCGACCAGCACCCCGCCGATACCGAACACCAGGGTCACCGACACGATCACCAGGTTCCGCGCTTCGGCGAGGTCGACCTTGTGGCGGATCATGGTGTTGAGCCCCACGGCTGCGATCGAGCCGAACAGCAGGCAGAGGATGCCGCCCATCACTGGCACCGGAATGCTCTGCAGCAGGGCGCCGAATTTGCCGATGAAGGCCAGGGTGATGGCGAACACCGCAGCCCAGGTCATGATCTTCGGGTTGTAGTTCTTGGTCAGCATCACCGCGCCGGTCACCTCGGCGTAGGTGGTGTTGGGCGGTCCACCGAACAAACCGGCTGCCGTGGTGGCGATGCCGTCACCCAGCAGCGTGCGGTGCAGGCCAGGCGTTTTCAGGTAGTCCCGTCCCGTCACGCTGCCTACCGCGATGACCCCGCCGATATGCTCGATCGCCGGTGCCAAGGCCACGGGCACGATGAACAGGATGGCCTGCCAGTTGAAGGCAGGGGCGGTGAAGTTGGGCAATTCCAGCCAAGGGGCGGCTGCAATTTTTGCCGTGTCGACCACCCCGAAAGCGAACGACAGGGCGAAACCCACCAGCACGCCGGCGATGATCGGCACCAGGCGGAAGATGCCTTTGCCGAACACGGCCACGATCAGCGTCGTCAGCAGGGCCGGCATGGAAATGAGCATGGCGGTGCTGTAGGGCAGCAGCACGCTACCATCGCCAGCTTTGCCCATCGCCATGTTGGCCGCGATCGGTGCCATGGCCAGGCCGATGGAGATGATCACCGGGCCGATCACCACCGGGGGCAGCATGCGGTCGATGAAGCCTGTGCCCTTGATCTTCACCATCAGGCCCATGAAGGTGTAGACGAACCCGGCGGCCATGACGCCGCCCATGGTTTCTGCCAGGCCGAACTGACCCTTGGCGAGAATGATCGGGGTGATGAAGGCGAAGCTCGATGCCAGGAAAACCGGCACCTGACGCCCGGTGACCAGTTGAAACAGCAAGGTGCCAAGGCCGGCCGTGAACAGCGCGACGTTAGGGTCCAGGCCGGTAATCAAGGGCATGAGCACCAGCGCGCCAAATGCCACGAAGAGCATCTGCGCGCCTGAAACGACCTGACGCCAGAGCGGGTCGTTGTAGCCGTCCTGCATGGTCAGGCGTCCTTTTGCTTGGTGCCGAAGATCTTGTCGCCGGCATCGCCCAGGCCTGGGACGATGTAGCCATGTTCGTTCAGGCGCTGGTCGATCGAGGCCGTGTAGATCTGTACATCCGGGTGGGCCTTGTGCACCACGTCGATGCCCTCTGGGGCAGCTACCAGAACCATGGCGCGGATTTCCCGGCAACCGGCCTTTTTCAACAGGTCGATGGTGGCGACCATCGAGGCGCCGGTGGCCAGCATCGGGTCGATGATCAGGGCCAGGCGTTGATTGATGTCCGGCGCGAGCTTTTCCAGGTAGGTGTGGGCCTCAAGCGTCTCTTCGTTGCGGGCCACGCCCACCGCGCTGACCTTGGCACCCGGCACCAGGCTGAGCACGCCGTCTAGCATGCCGATGCCTGCGCGCAGGATCGGCACGACGGTGATCTTCTTGCCGGCGATCTTTTCCACGGCAACCTTGCCGCACCAGCCGTCGATTTCATAGGTTTCCAGCGGCAGGTCCTGGGTGGCCTCATACGTCAACAGGGCGCCGACTTCCTGGGCGAGTTCGCGAAAATTCTTGGTGCTGATATCAGCACGGCGCATCAGGCCGAGCTTGTGGCGGATCAGCGGATGGCGGATCTCACGAGTGGGCATAGGGGGGGGCTCCGAAAGGCGGGCAAAAAAACCGCGCTAGATTAATCTATTCAGCCTGTGCTGTCGTCTGATCATTTTGCACGTTAGTCCATAAACGCTTGATCTGTGACGAGCGGATGCGTACCTTTGCCCGCTTTTCCAAAATGCACCTCCTGGAGAGCGCCATGTCCGCCGATCTCGAGCATATCCGTCAAGTCATGCGTGAAGCAGACTGCCTGTACACCGAAGCCGAAGTCGAAGCGGCCATCGCCAAGGTCGGCGAGCAGATCTGCCAAGAACTGCACGACAAGAACCCCGTGGTGTTCTGCGTGATGAACGGCGGCCTAATCTTCGCCGGCAAGCTGTTGACCCACCTGCAGTTCCCGCTGGAAGCCTCGTACCTGCACGCCACCCGTTACCGCAACCAGACCAGCGGCGGCGAGCTGTTCTGGAAGGCCAAGCCGGAAGTCTCGTTCATCGACCGCGATGTGCTGATCGTCGATGACATCCTCGACGAGGGCCACACCCTCAGCGCCATCATCGATTTCTGCAAGCACGCCGGCGCCCGCGCCGTGCACACGGCCGTGTTGATCGACAAGGACCACGACCGCAAGGCCAGCCCGGACCTCAAGGCCAACTACGTGGGCTTGCCGTGCATCGATCGCTACATCTTCGGCTACGGCATGGACTACAAGGGCTACTGGCGCAACGCCAACGGCATCTTCGCCGTCAAGGGGCTCTGAGCGCAGCCTACCTGCCGCTCAGGTGCAGCATGCTAGAGTGCTCCTTCAAGCCAAGGAGCCTCACATGCGTGCGTTCATCCCGTTCCTGCTGGCAGTCAGTTTGCCCCTGGCTGCCGCGCCGATGCACAGCCAATTCCTGCCGCCCGATGACCAATCCCTGCGCCAGGCAGCGCCCACCGCTCAGCAACTGCTTCAAGTCACCGACTACACCGTGGTAGTCGGCGCCCAGCGCCAGTCGGACCAGCAACCCATTCCGATCACCTCATCCTTGCAGGTGCGCCTCAAGGGCAAGCCCTTGAGCAAGGCGGCCACCATGACCCAAGTGCTGCTGACCTTCGACGGCGAAGCGGCCAAGAGCCTGAAAAAGCCGGTCTACGACGAAAAGACTCGCACGCTGAACTTGAATTATCCGCTCAGCGATTACCGGGTCATCATGGACCTGCTGCGCAACGAGACCCTGTATGTGCAGTTTCTCACCTATGCCAACGGGCACATCTGGGCGGACCTGCACACTGGCACAGTACGTACGCGTTGAGGCTCGCGCGCGGCGGAAGGTACACTGCCGCCCTTTGAACATCGTGATGGTCCAGTTGGAGTCGGCAATGCGTAAAGACAAGAAACAGGTAATCGGTGACGAAATCAGTGACGACTACATCAAGGCGTTTCTCCAGTTCGAGCCCGCCGATGGGGTCACGTCGCCCTCGCTGCACAAACTGGTAAAGGCGTACCGCGGCTTGCGCGTAGATGACTTCCGGCGTTTCGTCGGCTTCTTCGTCGAAGCAGGCTTCGACCTCGATGGCAAGGACGAGCATGGCAAGACGTTCGCCGAGCAGATTGCCGATCAGCGCAATGGCGACGAGTACATCGAAATCATCGAAAACGCCCGCTCAGGGGCATAAAAAAACGCCCCGAGGGGCGTTTTTCACTGGCCGGGCGGTTCATGCGTAATGCTTGGCTGCCGGGCTGCTTTGCACCAGGTCCAGTGCCGCATCGTTATCGGCGCTGATTTTCTTGTAAAGCGCAGCGTCGGTGGCCAGGGTCTTCTCGCGTGCCGGGAAGATCTCCTTGAGCTTGGCTGCCCAGGCACCTTTCGCCTGCTCCGGGAAGCAGCGCTCGATCAGCTCCAGCATGATCGAGACCGTCACCGAAGCACCGGGCGATGCGCCCAGCAGCGCCGCCAGGCTGCCGTCCTGGGCAGACACCAACTCGGTACCAAACTGCAGAACGCCGCCTTTTTTCGGGTCTTTCTTGATGATCTGCACACGCTGGCCAGCCACTTCCAGACGCCAGTCTTCGGCCTTGGCTTCGGGGTAGAAGCGACGTAGCGATTCCAGGCGCTGCTCCATCGACTGCATCACCTCACTGACCAGGTACTTGGTCAGGTCCATGTTGTCACGGGCCACCGCCAGCATCGGGCCCAGGTTGCCCAGGCGTACCGACAGGGGCAGGTCCAGCAGCGAACCGTGCTTGAGGAACTTGGTGGTGAAGCCGGCGTACGGCCCGAACAGCAAGGATTTCTTGCCGTCGACCACGCGCGTATCAAGGTGCGGCACGGACATGGGCGGCGCGCCGACGGCGGCCTGGCTGTAGACCTTGGCCTGATGCTGGCTGACGATTTCCGGATTGTCGCAACGCAGCCACTGGCCACTGACCGGGAAGCCACCGAAGCCCTTGCTTTCGGGGATGCCGGAGGCCTGCAACAGCGGCAGGGCAGCGCCACCGGCGCCGAGGAACACGAAACGGGCGTCCACTTCGCGGCTGCCGCCGCTGTTGACGTCCTTGATGCTGACCGTCCAGCCGGCGCCGTTGCGACGCAGGCCCACGACCTTCTTGCAATACTTGACCTGCGCGTCGGGCGCCTCGCCCAGTAGCTTGAGCAGCTTGTTGGTCAGGGCCCCGAAATTGACGTCGGTACCCTTGAGCACGCGAGTGGCGGCAATGTGCTGATCAGCCGGGCGGCCCGGCATCATCAGCGGCATCCACTCGTTCATCACGGCCTTGTCTTCGGTGTACTCCATCTCGGCAAAGGCGTGATGCTGCTTGAGCAGTTCATAGCGCTTCTTGAGGAAGGCAATACCCTTGTCACCCTCGACGTAGCTCAGGTGCGGTACCGGGTTGATGAACGCCCGCGCCGGGCCGAAGTTGCCTTTCTTGCTCAGGTAGGCCCAGAACTGGCGAGACACCTCGAACTGGGTATTGATGTGCACGGCCTTCTTGATGTCGATGCTGCCATCAGCGGCCTGGGGCGTGTAGTTCAGCTCGCACAAGCCAGCGTGGCCGGTGCCTGCGTTGTTCCAGGGGTTGGAACTCTCTGCGGCCCCGGAGTCCATCGCCTCGACCACTTCGAGTCTCAGGGTCGGGTCGAGCTCCTTGAGCAGTACGGCCAGGGTGGCACTCATGATGCCTGCGCCTACCAGTACTACATCAACCGATTCGTTCTGCGCCATTTAACGCGTCTCCACAATCTACAGCTACCTAATTGACAGCACAGGATCACCGGGTTCTCCAGGATCGCCATGTCCGACTTTTCGCAGTTCATGCAACGTCCGCGGACACCGCCAACCAGTCTTTGGGTTTGCCTATTGAACCCTGTTTGCCCCAGGTGCGGCAATTCGACTTATGGTCAACGACCGTCGGATACGCTATGCAAGCCGCTCAGACACGCATCCAGGTTGGGGCCATTTGCTGCCTGTTCAGGGCTGAAGGGGACACACCTGCCGCTTTTGCACATGCCAGATTGTTCATTTGCTCGCCACACTCTTGTGAAGTAGTGAAAACCGTTTTTTCACGCTCTTTTGGAGACGTGAACCTCAAAAGGGGACTGCGCGATGGCAACCCGCAGGTTCTATGCAGTGTGACGGCCATGGAAGCAGGCACGACAGCCGATGCAAGACCTGAGTGGAAGGCTCTCTGTGGGCGAGGCGGGTAGATTTGCCGTGGTCAGACGGCGGATGCGGGGCCCGATCAGGAGACGTCCTTATAATCGGGGGGAGATTATAGCGAGGTCGCAGCCAGAAATGTCGCCATTTCGCGGTTTTATTGCAGGGTTTTTCAGGCAGCCAGGTTGCGTTGATGCCAGCGGCGACTTGTCGGCTTGCAAACCCGGGCACCGTCCGGCAGTGCATGACCCAGCCAGGCAAGCTGCACCTCGTGCACCTGCACCCAGCCATCGCCCTCAGGTACTTGCGAGCAGTGCTTGAAGGCCAGGCACATGCCATTCATGTCGAGCAGGGCGTAGGCGGTGTGGCGAGGAGCAGGCAACAGCAGGTGCAAAAGCGAGACCATGGCAGATGTCCTGTGCAGGTGAGCGTGCAGCCACATTAAGCGTTGCCGGTTAAGCGTTTGTGACAACCTCGGACGTACCGGGTGCAAGCGGTGCACGCCGCTTGTAGCCAGGCCCTTGCCGCTAGGTATACTGTGCGCCATCGCCGCATTTTCTGGAGAATCGCGCATGTTGCAACGACTGTTGTTCGGTTTGATCACCGTAGCCAGCCTCAGCCTGGTCGGTTGTGCCCACAGCCCGCAACAACTCAATCCGCAGCCCAAGCTCACGGCGCAACTCACCCCGGTGGGGCAGGGGCAGCCGGTGGTGGTGCGAGTGGTAGACGGCAGGCCTTCACCGTCGCTGGGCACTCGCGGTGGCATGTACCCGGAAACCAGTACCATCAGTGTCAGCGGCAACCAGGTGGTGCCCAAGCTGCAGGCCCAGGCCGAGGCTGCCGTGCGCTTGCTGGGCTTTACGCCCACCACTGCAGGCAACGCGCCCCAATTGACCGTTACCCTGGCCGAGCTCAAGTACCAGTCGCCCAAGGACAAACTATACGTGACCGAAGCCACCATCGGCGCCACCTTCCGTGCTGACGTCGCCAACAATGGTCGCCGCTACACCGGTCGCTATGGCGCTTCGCTGGACCAGCGCTTTGGCATGGCGCCGAACCAGGACACCAACACCCAGTTGGTCAGCGATGTGCTGAGCGACGCGCTGACCCGGTTGTTCAAGGACCCAAGTATCGGTCAGGTGCTGGCGCAATAGCCTTCAATGCCTCATCCAAACCGCTGCCCGGTGACGGCCAGCGGTTTTTTTCTGCTGCGTACCGGCATCAGGCCGTCGCTATGCGCAGGTCCAGCATGCTGATCCCGGTCTGGGCATCCACCTCGGGCCAGTGCTCATGGGCATGCCCGCCCAGGGCGCAGTAGACCAGCCATTGACGGTCTTGCACATTGATGGCCAGGCCATCGACGAGCGCCTGTTGCTCATCACTCTGGGCAACGAGGTAGAGGCGGTCCTGGTTTTCGGCATGCAGCATGACAAGCTCCGGTTCGAGAAAGGACGACAGGGTGGCCTGTTCTGATGACGAACCGATGACAGATGAAATTAAATGACACGCGGTCGCTGCCGTGCAGGCAGCGCCAGGTGGGTTGGGTAGAATGCTGGCTTTTGTTCAGGTCTACGCCGAGGTGACGCGATGTCCATGCACATGCTCTGGGGGCTGATTGCCGCCCATCCCACCAAGCTCATCAATGTGCTGGCCTTGCTGCTGACGTGTCCGGGCGGGCTGCTGTTGCACAGTGCCAGGCGTAGCGCAGCCGATGCACGGCAAGGGCTGGGGGAGCAGCAAAGGGCGTTTGCGCGATTCGCAGGGTGGGTGCCCAGGCAGCGCTACGGTATGGGCTTCGCCTGCCTGGCCAGTGCGCTGGTGCTGTCGTGGGTCAGCACCTGGGCCTGAGTAAATTGGGGGCTCATGCTGATCGGGACGCTCGCGTTCAACAGCGCCCCCTCAATGCTCAAGCAAGCGGTGCCTGCTGCCTGACCTGATACTGATTGCGCACCGGCGTGGCGTACTGCAACACCAAGTAAGGCCGTTGCTCTTCGGGGCAGGCATCCAGCCGGCGCTGCCATTCTTCCTTGGCCTTGGCCAGTTCGTCGGCAGGGAACACCTGCTCGGCGCTTGGCACCTGCAGCGTGTCATCCTGCTCGGCCCACATGGCGTAGGCCAGGTAATGCACGGGGAACAGTCGATAACCGCCGAGGATCTGCCGGTCGATTTCCGCGGCCAGCTGCTTGGTGTCCTCGTAGAACTGGGTCACTGGCGGTGCAAAGTTGATGTGCACGCGACCTTTGTAGCCGGTGATGCCCTTGGCGATGCTGTGGTCGTCCTCGCCAGGTGCCTTCTGGTAGGTACCCGTGGTGGCGCGGATGTACAACTCACGGGCCTTGGCCTGGTCGCAGGGGTCGTATTCGTAGCTGATCGATACCGGCGTCAGGTTCAGGCTCTGGATGACCGCGCCGAACGCCTCGTCCTTTCGACTCATGTGGAACATCTTGAGGATGGCCGAATCGGTCCGGTCGTCGCCATCCTTGGCCCGGCCTTCGGCCTGGGCGATCCAGATGGAGGTCGCGTCGTTGACGATGGAGTGATTGATATAGGCCGACAGCAGCTGGTAGGCGGCCAGCTTCTCGCGGCGGCCGGTGATCGAGCGGTGCACGATGAAGCTCTTGTTGAGCCGCATGAGGTCGCTGACGAACGGTTTTTGCAGCAGGTTGTCGCCAATGGCGATGCGCGGGGTGGGCAGGCCGGCGTGGTACACCGCGTAGTTGACGAATGCCGGGTCCATGACGATGTCACGGTGGTTGGCCAGGAACAGATAAGCCGTGCCGGCCTTGAGCTGTTCCACGCCCGAATAGGTCACGCCATCGGTGGCGCGGTCGATGGTGCGATCAACGTAGTGCTCGACCTTGTCCTGCAGGGTCGATACACAGGTCACACCAGCGAACTCCTTGCGCAGGCGCCGGGCGATCAGCGGTTTAAGCAGCCAGCCAAGGGCACCGGCCGCACGCGGGAAGCGGAAATGAGTCAGGATATCGAGGAATGCCGGGTCGCTGAGCAGGCGTGCCAGAACTCCAGGGACCTCAGCGTCGTCGTATGGTCGGATGGCATCGAATTCGCCCATCATGCTCTCTTGTTGGAAACGGCTAGGGTAATAATGAAGTACGGGCAGGCTCCGAAAAACGGCTCGGACGCACGTGGCCCTGTAAACAGAGCGGCAATTATACGCATAACTCGTCGTGGAGGCCCTGATGCTGGAAACAGAGTTCTACGATTGCCCTTATTGTGGCGAGCGGGTGGAAACCTCCGTCGATCTGTCTGGCGGCGACCAGGTGTACACCGAAGACTGTCAGGTGTGCTGTCAGCCGATCGTGTTCGTGCTGCAGGTGCATGACGACGAATGGATGCTCGATGTCAGACGTGAGGACGATGCGTGATGAGGCGTATCTACGAACCCGAAAGCCTGCTCGAAGCAGAAATGCTGGCCGGTATGCTCGCCAGCGAAGGGGTGCAGGCGCACCTGGTGGGCCGCGACCTGGTCGGGGCGACCGGCGAATTGCCCCTGCACGGGCTGCTGGGCTTGTCGGTGGCCGATGAACAGGCCGAATACGCACGGCAGTTGATCGATGCGTACAATGGCGCCCAGCCGCTGATTGGCGACGAGCCGGAGAGCTTCCCCGGTACCTTGATCTGCTAGGTTTAGAATTACCTCATGTGTGGACGTTACGCCCTGTTCCGCTGGCCCCAAGCATTGACCAGCCTGCCTGGCTTTCCCGCCGGGCAGCCCGCCCAGTGGAATATTTCGCCCGGCAATACCGTCCTCATCCAGCGCCAGCTGGACGGGCAGCTGCAAGTGGCCAAGGCGCGCTGGGGCCTGACGCCGCCGTGGCTCACCGACCTTTCCCGCACCCCCGCCCATGCCCGCGCCGAAACGCTGGCCGAGCAGCCGATGTTCCGCGAAGCCTTTGGCCAACGACGCTGCCTGATACCGGCCAATGGTTTCTATGAGTGGCGAGGCAGCGTGCGCAAACGGCCCTTTTGGCTGACACCGGGCGAGGGGGCGTCGCTGTATTTCGCCGCTGTGTGGGAGGCTTATGCCGTACAGGAACAAGTCTGGCTCAGCTGCGCCGTGGTCACCCAGGCGGCGATGAATCAACGTAGGCCCCTGATTCTGGACGAAGCAGGGCAGGCTGCCTGGCTGGACCCGCAGACGCCGCTGATCCGTTTGCAGGAATTGCTGGCAAGCCCCTCGGTGCCCTTGCGCGAGCGGGCCCTGGCGCCTTTCGTCAACGACCCGAAACTGGACGCGCCCGAGTGCCTCACCCCGGCCTGAGTGCCAGTGCATGCTCGGTTGCTCGCCGCGCGCAGCGGGAGGGTGTGCAAAATCTTCCCTGCGGCTATGGCGGCCCACCCATGAGTCATCCTAGGATACGGCGCATGTAAAAAGGAGTGTTTCCATGCGTAAGTCTTTTGTCATCAGCCTAATGAGCGCTGGCATCCTGCTCGCTGGCTGCCAAGGGGTGAACACCACCAGCGGCGGTGCGGTGGGCGTTGAGCGCAAGCAGTACATGTTCAGCATGCTCTCGCCCGACGAGGTCAACACCATGTACGCCCAGTCGTACCAGCAGACCCTGGGCGAAGCGTCCAGCAAGGGCTTGCTCGACAAATCCAGTGCAGATGCCAGGCGCGTACAGGCCATCGCCAACCGTTTGATTGCCCAGGCGCCCCAGTTCCGGCCGGACGCTGCGCAGTGGAAATGGGAAGTCAACGTGATCAAGAGCGATGAGCTCAATGCCAACTGCGGGCCAGGCGGCAAGATCATCGTCTACACCGGCCTGATCGATCAGCTCAAGCTCAACGACGCCGAGATCGCGGCCGTCGTCGGTCACGAAATCGCCCACGCCTTGCGCGAGCACAGCCGTGAAGCGATGTCCAAGGCCTACGGCGTGGAAATGGCGCGCCAGGGTGCAGGCGCCATCTTCGGCCTGGGTCAGGACAGCATGGCGCTGGCCGACACTGTGGTGAACTACGCCATGACCTTGCCCAACAGCCGGGCCAACGAGAACGAAGCAGACCTGATCGGTCTCGAGCTCTCGGCGCGTGCAGGCTACGACCCGAACGCGGCCATCACCCTGTGGAACAAGATGAGCAAGGCTTCGGAAGGGGCACCACCGGAGTTCATGAGCACGCACCCGGCCTCGGCCAGCCGTATTGCCGCCTTGCAGGCAGCCATCCCCAAAGTCATGCCGCTGTATCAGGCAGCGGCCAAGCCCTGAGGCCCGCTGCAGGCGGGCAAGCAAGTGCCATGAAGGCTCCGCTCTGCCCGCCCGTGCCTCAACCCACCCAGCCGCTGGCCTTCATGGCCGTGTAGACCGCAACGATCGCGAGCACGAAGAACGCGGCGGCCGCCAGGCGGCGAATCAGCGTCAGCGGCAGTTTGTCCGCGGCGAAATTACCCGCCAGCACCACGGGCACGTTAGCGATCAGCATGCCCAGCGTGGTCCCGACGATGACCATGATCAGGTGAGGGTACTGCGCAGCCAGCATGACCGTGGCGACCTGAGTCTTGTCTCCGATCTCGGCCAGGAAGAAGGCGATCAGCGTGGTCAGGAACGGTCCGAAGCGGCGCGCAGGGTTTTCGTCGTCGTCCATCTTGTCCGGCACCAGCGTCCACAGGGCCGTGGCGGTGAAGCTGGCGGCCAGGATCCAATGCAGCGCAGCGTCGCTGAAGAAACTGCCGAACCAGGCGCCCACGGCACCTGCTGCGGCATGGTTGGCCAGCGTGGCGGCGACGATACCGGCAATGATGGGCCAGGGCTTGCGAAAGCGGGCAGCGAGGATGAGCGCGAGCAGCTGCGTCTTGTCGCCGATTTCGGCCAGGGCAACGATTGCGGTGGGTACCAGCAGAGATTCCAGCATCAGGATTCCTACGGGGGCGGGTCGACACGGCTATGACACGTACGACCTCCCCGCCCCGGGTAAGGTGTGCGTGTCATAGGTCTTGTCAAACCCCGGGCCTGTCTGCGCAGGCCTGGCCATGCACGTTTGCATGGTGGGTCGCACGCGCCATGGTCTGTGGACCAAGTATGTTGACGCGTACCGGGCGAGCGTGGCGCTCGCGGGAGACTACTCCCCTAGGACGGTGCGGATTCTGCCTAGGCGAAACGGTTTCGGCAAGCGCTGTTTTTATCAGCGTGTTGCCTGGTAGATCCTGAACCCGTCGGCTTCCTCCAGAACCTGGCAGTTGCCCAACGCCGCTTCGATGATCGGTTTGTAGCGCAGGAAAGTATTGGCTACCAAGCGTATTTGGCCCCCTTTTCGCAGGTGAATGGCCGATTTTTGCAGAAGATTCTCCGATGCCTGGTAATCGGTATGGACCCCGGTGTGAAATGGCGGGTTGCTCAGTATCACCTCCAGGTCCAAAGGGGCCGCATCGATACCGTCACCTTGCACGACCTCGGCCTCCAGGCCGTTGGCCGCCAGGGTGAGGCGGCTGGCGGCCACGGCGAAGGCATCCACATCCAGCATCGTCACGTGGCTGCCAGGGTAGCGCCGTTTCACTGCCGCCCCCAGCACACCAGCGCCGCAGCCGAAGTCCAGCACGTGGCCCTCTGGCAGCGCCTCCAGGTGGCGCAGCAGCACCGCCGTGCCTCGGTCAAGGCGGCCGTGGCTGAAGACGCCAGGCAAGCTCACCACCTGCAAGGGGCCGTCTGGCAGTGACAGCTCGAACTGCTTGGCCAGTGTGTGCAGCGCGGCTGCCTGCGGCGCCTGTTCAACGCTGACCTGCCACAGTTGGCAGTGCCGGGCGCTGTCGAGTTTGCGCGGCTTGCCAAAAGCCTGGAGGTGCCGCGCGACGCTTTCGATCCCTCCGCGTTTTTCACCCACCACGTACAACGTGCCGCCTTGCAGGCGTGCGGCCAGGGTAGTGAGCAGGTAAGCCGCCAGCTCGCGCGACTTGGGAAGAAACAGCACGGCAGTGGGCACGTCCACCGCCGGGGGCTCCACCGCGCAGTGGCAGCGGCCGACAAAGCGGCTTTCGAGCAGGGCGTGATCGCCTGCGTGCCAGGTCCAGGCATGGGCCTGGGGCAGTTGGGCCAACAGGCCATCGGGCGGGGCCCCGGCAATCAGCAGCGGGCCCTGGAACAGCTCTGCCTGGCGGAGCAACACTTCACTGCGCGGGTCCATGGACGACGCCTCCGAAAAATCGCGCAGTGTAGCAGAGCCGCGACTGTGCCTCAGCCGACCACGCGGCGTGCCTGCCCGGCAAAATACGCCTGGGCGTTTTCCGCCAGTTGGCCCACGATCCGCTGGCGCGCCTCGACAGCCCCCCAAGCGCTGTGAGGGGTAATGATCAGGCGCTCGATGCCAGGTTCGAGCAGGGGGTTGCCGTCTGCCGGAGGCTCGACGCTCAACACGTCGGTTGCAGCCCCGCCCAAATGACCACTGCGCAATGCATCGGCCAGCGCCTGCTCGTCGATCAACCCGCCACGTGCGGTATTGACCACCAGTGCACCGGGCTTGAGCAGGGCCAGTTCGCGCTCGCCGATCATGTGCCGAGTGTGCTCATTCAGGGGGCAATGCAGGGTGAGGGCGTCGACCTGTGGCAGCAGTTCATCCAGTGGCAGGCGGTCGGCACGGCTCGGCCGGCCTGGAATCTGCCCGCTCAGCACGCGCATGCCGAAGGCTTCGGCCAAGCGTGCCACCGCACCGCCCAGTTCACCATGGCCGAGCAGGCCGAGGGTCTTGCCCTCCAGCTCGACGATCGGATAGTCCAGCAGGCAGAACTGGCTGGCCTTGGCCCATCGTCCCTCGGCCACCGCCTTGTTGTAATCACACAGGCGCGTGGCCAGTGCCAGCAGCAGGCCCAAGGTGTGCTGGGCAACCGAAGGTGTGCCGTAGCCCTGACAGTTGCAGACCGTGATGCCTTGCGCCCGGGCGGCGGCCAGGTCGACGTTGTTGGTGCCGGTAGCAGCCACCAGAATCAGCTTGAGCTGTGGGTTGGCTTGGAGGCAGGCGGCGTCGAGCACCACCTTGTTGCTGATCACCGCAACAGCGCCTTGAAGACGTTCGGCCACCTGCTCGGGCGTCGTGGCGGCGAACAGCGCCAGTGAATCGAACGACCGGTGCAGCGGCGTCAGGTCCAGGTCGCCCAGGTCCAGGGAGTCGTGGTCGAGAAAAACGGCGTGGCGCGAGCTGGGCATAGGGGGCTCCGGTTCAACAAAAGGGGATGAAGGTCTGGTTGACGCCTGTGGATCAGTGTCCAGCCCCTGCTTGCCGCCCGTCAACGCCTGAAGCCGCAGGCTCCACCGGCTAAATCATTCCTTCGGCTGATTTGACCGGCGCAGTCGCGCACTACAGTGACGCCACGCCTTGCAAGCCCGCGCCTCAATAAAAGGGATATTTATGCTGCAGACCCGTCTCCTCAAGCCCGCCGACGACGCCTACGCCTACCCCCTGCTGATCAAGCGCCTGCTGATGTCGGCCAGCCGCTACGAAAAGACCCGTGAGATCGTCTACCGGGACCAGGTGCGACTGACCTATGCACAGTTGAGCCAGCGCATCGCGCAGTTGGCCAACGTGCTGAGCGAAGCCGGCGTGAAGGCCGGCGACACCGTGGCAGTGATGGACTGGGACAGCCACCGCTATCTTGAGTGCATGTTCGCCATCCCGATGATCGGTGCAGTGGTGCATACCATCAACGTGCGCCTCTCGCCCGACCAGATTCTCTACACCATGAATCACGCCGAAGACCGCCTGGTGCTGGTCAACAGTGACTTCATCGAGCTGTACCAGTCCATTGCCGGCCAGTTGACCACGGTCGAGCGCACTGTGCTGTTGACCGACGGGGTGGATACCCATGCGGCCTTGCCCAACCTGGTCGGCGAGTATGAGCAGCTGCTGGCTGGGGCGAGCACGCAGTACGATTTCCCCGACTTCGACGAACATTCGGTCGCCACCACCTTCTACACCACAGGCACCACGGGCAACCCCAAGGGGGTGTATTTCACCCATCGGCAACTGGTCCTGCATACCCTGGCCGAAGCCTCGGTCATGGGCAGCATCGACAGCGTGCGGCTGCTGGGCAGCAATGACGTGTACATGCCCATCACCCCCATGTTCCACGTGCACGCCTGGGGTATTCCGTACGTTGCGACCATGTTGGGCATCAAGCAGGTGTACCCGGGCCGCTACGAGCCCGAGATGCTGCTCAAGCTGTGGCGCGAAGAGCAGGTCACCTTCTCCCACTGCGTACCGACCATCCTGCAGATGCTGCTCAACTGCCCCCACGGTACAGGTGTGGATTTCGCCGGCTGGAAAATCATCATCGGCGGCAGTGCGCTGAACCGTTCGCTCTACGATGCGGCCTTTGCCCGCGGCATTCAGCTGACAGCGGCCTACGGCATGTCCGAGACGTGCCCATTAATCAGTGCCGCGCACCTCAACGACGAATTGCAGGCCGGCACCGAAGACGAGCGCATCAGTTACCGCATCAAGGCCGGTGTACCCGTGCCGCTGGTGGAAACGGCCATCATCGATGCGGAAGGGCGTTTCCTGCCCGCCGACGGTGAGACCCAGGGTGAACTGGTGCTACGTGCGCCGTGGCTGACGCAGGGCTATTTCAAGGAGCCGGAAAAGAGCCAGGCGCTGTGGGAGAACGGCTGGCTGCACACCGGCGACGTCGCCACGCTCGACAGCATGGGTTTTATCGACATCCGCGATCGCATCAAGGATGTGATCAAGACCGGTGGTGAGTGGCTGTCCTCGCTGGACCTGGAAGACATGATCAGCCGGCATCCGGCTGTGCGGGAAGTGGCTGTGGTAGGGGCGGCCGATCCCCAGTGGGGCGAGCGCCCGTTTGCCTTGGTGGTGGTGCGCGAAGGCCAGGTGATCGACGCCAGGGCACTCAAGGAACACCTCAAGCCGTTCGTAGAGCAGGGGCGCATCAACAAGTGGGCCATCCCCAGCCAGATCGCCCTTGTTACTGAAATTCCCAAGACCAGTGTCGGCAAGCTCGACAAGAAACGCATCCGCCAGGACATCATCGAGTGGCAGGCCTGTAACAGTGCCTTCCTGTCCACCCTGTGAAAGCGGGCATGCGGCAATCTGTCCTGGGCCAACCCGCATGCCAGAGCGGAGCAGTGCTTGCCAAATGGCGCAAATGCGCCATTCTTCAGCACGGCCGGGGCGCAATCGGAGCACACAGCACCGCCCAGGCGGCACGGAGCGCAAATCACACTTTAGAGGGATCGAGCGCCTGTGCCTTGGTGGCTATAGTCGGGGCCAGGGGCTTTTCGGGAGGGGAGGGTGAGCAGGCGCTGTCTTGCACACCGGTCGTTCGGGCCATTCCTGAAAGCACCACTGCCATAACAAAAAAGAACATGGAGTAGCGTCGATGAAATCTGCAAACCCGTTCTGGCGCAGGGCCAGGTTGCCCATGGCTGTAAGCCTGGCGTCCACCCTTGCCAGTCCCGCTTTCGCGGTCAGTTTCAACATCGGTGAAATCGAAGGCCAGTTCGACTCGTCGCTCTCCATCGGCGCCAGTTGGTCGACAGCCAGTCCCAACCGCAACCTGATCGGGGTCAACAACGGCGGCAAGGGCCTTTCGCAAACGTCCGACGATGGCCACCTCAACTTCAAGAAGGGCGAGACCTTCTCCAAGATCTTCAAAGGCATCCACGACCTGGAGCTCAAGTACGGCGATACCGGCATCTTCGTGCGCGGCAAGTACTGGTACGACTTCGAACTCAAGGACGAGGGCCGGCAATTCAAGGACATCAGCGACTCCAACCGCAAGGAAGGGGCCAAGTCCTCGGGTGCCGAGCTGCTCGACGCCTTCGTCTACCACAACTACTCCATCGGCGATCAGCCAGGCTCGGTGCGCCTGGGCAAGCAAGTGGTCAGCTGGGGCGAGAGCACCTTCATCGGCAGCGGCATCAATGCCGTCAACCCAATTGACGTGTCGGCGTTTCGCCGGCCAGGGGCCGAGATCAAGGAAGGCCTGATTCCGGTCTACATGTTCTATGTTTCCCAGAGCCTGACCGACAACCTGTCGGCCGAGGCCTTTTACCAGCTCGAGTGGGACCAGACCGTCGTCGACAACTGCGGCACGTTCTTCTCGCAACCAGACATCATTGCCGACGGCTGCACCGATAACCTGCGCGTGCTCAACAGCAGCCGTACCGTGCCTGCCGCCGCTCGCCAGTTCTTGGCCACCCGCGGCGTCAACCTCAACGAAGAAGGGGTGATGGTGCGCCGTGGCGGCGACCGTGATGCCCGTGACAGCGGGCAGTTCGGCGTGGCCATGCGCTATATGTTCGAGCCGCTGGACACCGAGTTTGGCGCCTACTTCATGAACTATCACAGCCGTGCGCCGATCTTCAGCGCAACCGGCGCCTCGCCTTCGGTCTTCGCCGCGATCCCGACCCTTCCAGCGCAGTTGCGTGCATTGGCACCGTTGATCGTGGCCGGCAACTCCAAGTACTTCGTCGAGTACCCCGAGGACATCCGCCTGTATGGCCTGAGCTTCTCCACCACACTGCCCACCGGCACCGCCTGGAGCGGTGAAATCAGCTACCGTCCCAACGCACCTGTGCAGCTCAACACCACCGACATCCTGTTCGCCGGTGTGCGCCCGCTGGGCGGCGCCTTGAGCAACGCTTCGCTGCTCGATGGCGTGCCTGGCCAGGACCTGCATGGCTACCGGCGCAAGGAAGTCACCCAGTTCCAGACCACCCTGACCCACTTCTTCGACCAGGTGATGGGTGCCAGCCGCATGACCGTGGTGGGCGAGGTGGGCGTGACCCATGTCGGCGGCCTGGAAAGCGCCTACGACACACGCTACGGCCGCGACCCGGTGTTCGGCCCCGGCCCGTTGCCCGCCACCGGTGGGGCCAATACCTGCCAGGCGCTCAACACCAGCACCATTAGTGGCGCAGGCGCCGGTGCCTCGACAGCCAACCTGAACCGCAAGTGCGAGAACGACGGCTATACCACCAGCACTTCGTGGGGCTACCGCGCCCGGGTCATCTGGGACTACAACGATGTGTTCGCAGGCGTCAACCTCAAGCCGAGCGTGGCTTGGTCCCATGACGTCTCCGGTTATTCGCCAGGCCCTGGCGGCAACTTCGAGGAGGGACGCAAGGCGGTCAGCCTGGGGCTGGATGCCGAGTACCAGAACACCTACACCGCCAGCCTGTCGTACACCAATTTCTTCGACGGCAAGTACAGCACCGTGGATGACCGCGACTTCCTCGCCCTCAGCTTCGGCGTGAACTTCTAAGCATACGGATCCAGGACGACACGACATGAACAACACCAGAAGTCTGCTGCAAGCCGGTGTGCTGGGCCTGTCCCTGCTGGCTACCAGCGTGATGGCAGCAGTACCGGCCGGCGAAGCAGCCAAGTTGGGTGCCACCCTGACCCCCATGGGCGCGGAAAAGGCCGGTAATGCCGATGGCTCCATCGGGCCATGGCAGCCGCTCTCGAAGACGGCCGGCAGCGTCGATGGCAAAGGTTTCCTCGCCGACCCCTACGGTACCGAGAAACCGCTGTTCACCATCACCGCGCAGAACGCCGAGCAGTACAAGGACAAGCTGTCCCCAGGCCAGATGGCCATGCTCAAGCGCTACCCGGACACCTATAAGCTTCCCGTCTACAAGACGCACCGTGGGGCCACGGTACCGGCCGAGGTGTTTGCTGCAATCAAGGAAAACGCCACTCAGGCCACCCTGGTGGAGGGGGGTAACGGCCTGAACAACTTCCGCACGGCGGTGCCGTTCCCTATCCCGCAGAACGGTCTGGAAGTGATCTGGAACCACATCACCCGCTACCGTGGCGGCAGCGTGAGCCGCCAGGTCATCCAGGCGACCCCGCAGCAGAATGGATCATTCAACCCGGTGTCGTTCTCCGATCAGTTCGTGTTCCGTGATCGAATGAAAGACTACGACCCCAACAATCCAGGGAACATCCTGTTCTACTTCAAACAGGAAGTGACTGCGCCAGCTCGCCTTGCAGGCACCGTGCTGCTGGTTCACGAGACCCTCGACCAGGTCAAGGAGCCGCGCAAGGCGTGGATCTACAACGCCGGTCAACGCCGCGTGCGCCAGGCGCCGCAGGTGTCGTATGACGGCCCGGGGACCGCTGCAGACGGCCTGCGAACCTCCGATAACCTCGACATGTTCAACGGCGCCCCGGACCGCTATGACTGGAAGCTCGAAGGCAAGAAGGAACTGTACATCGCCTCCAACGCCTTCAAGCTCGACGACCCGAAGCTCAAGTACGCCGACATCATCAAGGCAGGGCACATCAACCAGGACCTGGCACGTTACGAGTTGCGTCGCGTCTGGCATGTGGTGGCCACGCTCAAGCCCGGCCAGCGACACATCTATGCCAAGCGTGACTTCTACATCGACGAAGACACTTGGCAAGCCGCCGTGATCGACCAGTATGACGGGCGCAACCAGCTCTGGCGTGTGTCTGAAGCCCATGCGCAGCCGTACTACAACGTCGAGGTACCGTGGATCACCCTGGAAGCCATCTATGATCTGCAATCGGGGCGCTACCTGGCCCTGGGCATGAAGAACGAAGAAAAACGTGCCTACGACTTCGGCTTCACTGCCAGCAAGGCCGACTTCCAGCCTGCGGCCCTGCGTCAGTCAGGCATCCGCTGATACCGAAGAAGTAAGTGACAGGGCCACCCTCGGTGGCCCCATCGCGCCAATGCAGGGGGTGCCAGCCCCCGGCAGAAGCGCCGGGCCATTGCGATAAACCGTCTGAATACCCCGCCAAAACCCCCGTTTCAGCCTGCGTCGATCGGCGCTGTTGCTTTTTGTCGTAGTCTTTTTCCGGCGCAGTCTCCCCCGTCAACTTCAAATGCAGGGCGTTAACCGCTAGTCTCGCAACCACCCCTACGCCGTATTTGTCCACCCAGAACGAGCCGGCCATGACAGATCTGTCCCGTACGCATGGATGCACCAGCCAGGCCGTGGGCCTGATGGACGAGCACTTCTTTCGACCGCCCTTGCCCGATGGCCACGTCCCGCGTCAGCGCCTGTGCCAGCGCCTGAAGGCCGGGCTAGGCGGGCGGTTGCTGCTGATCAGTGCGCCAGCGGGTTTCGGCAAGAGTTCGCTGGCCATCGAGTTCTGCGAGACGCTGCCTGCCCATTGGCGCACATTGTGGTTGGGCTTGAGCCAGCGAGACGCCGATCCCGGGCGCTTTCTCGAGCGCCTGCTCGACGGGTTGCAGCAGCACTGCCCCGCCATGGGGGGGCAGGCGATGGGGCTGTTGAAGATGCGCCAGCGCCACCAGCCGTTTGCTTTCGAGCCGTGGCTTGGCACGGTGCTCGACGCGTTGGCGCTGCACTTGCGCAGCGAGTCGCCCTTGCTGGTGGTGCTGGACGACTACCACCTTGCCCAAGGTCCTGTCCTGGACCACTGCCTGCAATTCTTCCTCAATCACTTGCCCGCAGGCCTCGTGCTGCTGGTGACCAGCCGTCAGCGCCCGGACTGGCACCTGGCACGCCTTCGCCTGTCCCGGCAATTGGCCGAGCTGAGCGAGCAGGACCTGCGCCTGACCGCCGAAGAGTCGCTGGCGGTGCTGGGGCGCAGGCCCACTGGGCTGCGTGGCCAGGCGCTGGACAACCTCATCCAGCGCAGCGATGGCTGGGTGGCCGGGCTGCGTTTCTGGCAACTGGCCGCTAGCGAGTCCAGCGAGGAAAACGTTCTGCCCCAGGCGTTGCACGGTGGCGAAGGCCTGATCCGCGATTACCTGCTCGAAGAGGTGATTGACATACTGCCGGCGCCTGTGCAGCGCTTTCTCGACGAGACGGCATGCCTGGAACGCTTCTGCGCGCCCCTGTGCGACGCGGTACGGCTGCAACAGGACAGCAGCGCCATCCTGGATTTTCTGCAATCGCACCAGGTGTTTCTGGTGCCACTGGATGAGCACGGCCAGTGGTTTCGCTACCACCATCTGTTTTCCGACCTGCTTCGCAGCCGCCAGGCACGCGAGCCTTTGACCGAGCGGCACCTGCGCGCCTCTTGCTGGTTCCAGTCCCAGGGCTTGCTGGACGAGGCGGTGGAGCAGGCGTTGCGCGGGGGCGACCTGAACGCGGCGGCCAATCTCGTGCAAAGCCTGTCCGAAGAGCAACTGCTGGCCGAGCAGAACGTCGCGATGCTGCTACGTTGGAAAATGGACCTGCCCGACAGCCTGTTGGTCAGCACACCGCGCCTGATCGTGTTGTACAGCTGGGCCCTTGGCCTGGCGTGTCAGCTCGACGCTGCCGAGGAACTGGCAAGCCATCTGGGGCGCTTTCTGCCGGCGCCTTCTGCCACTGCCCAGAAGTCCATGCTCGCCCAGTGGCTGGCACTGAGCGGCGTGATCGCCAGGGGCCGGGGCGATCGTGAACGCACCCTGACCTGCTGCACCGAAGCACTGCAGAGCCTGCCCTGCAAACGGTATGGCCAGCGCCTGGTGTGCCTGTCGACGTTGTCGAACCTGGCAATCGCCGAGGGCGACTTCTGGCGTGCGCGGGGCTGGAACCGGGAAGCGCTGGAGCTGGCGCAGCGCGTCGGCAACCCCCTGTTCGAGGCCCTGGCCCACTACGACAGGGCCCGGGTATTGCACGCCCGAGGCGAGGTCGTGCGTGCACTGGGCGAAGTGCGTGAAGGGCTACAGCGTTTGCACGGGTTGTCTGCACAGCGGTTGTATGCAATCCGGGCGCGGCTGACCTTGTACGAAGGTTATCTGCTGGTCGCGCGTCTATGCCCGGAGCAGGGGCTGGCTCGGCTGCGTGGTGGTCTGGGCGAGGCACGTGCCTGCCGTGACATCAGTGTGCTCATCGGTCATTGCGTGATTGCCATGCTCGACGGCCGGGAAGGGCGCTTCGCCGAAGCGTTCACTGAACTCGCCGAAGCCGAGCGCCTGATGCACATCTGGGACGTGCCACCTGTGTACTACCTGGCGATGATCACCTTGGTCAAATGCGAGCTCTGGCTCGCGCAAGGGCGCATGGACCTTGCCGAATCCTGGCTGTCGCGCCTGGGGCAGACTTACGGCGGTGCGCAGGCGGCCCTGGCGCCCGAATTCCACCCGTTGTTGCCCTGCCATGTCGCGTTGCAGCAAGCCGCACTTGACCGCATTCAGGGGCGTGAGGCGCAGGCGGCACGCAACCTTGAACAGCTTGCCGAGCGCGGCCAGGGCTGTGGGGGCATGATGCTGACAGTGAGCGCTATGTGCCCGTTGATCGCCTTGCACCTTGACCAGGGGCATCAGGCACAGGCAGCACGGTTGCTGCCGGCGCTGCTGCAGGCGGCCAGTGGCGGTGTTCTGCAGCCGTTCCAGGAACTGCTGCAACGCTACCCGCAGTGGCTGCGCGAGCAGGTCCAGGGCAGCGACAACAGTTCGGTTCAGGCCCAGCTGCTCGAACGGTTGCCCGGCTTACCATGCACCACCGCCAGTGCTGATGCACTCAGTAGCCGCGAACGGGCTGTGCTTGAGCTGATCGCCCAGGGCTGGTCGAACCAGCAGATCAGCGAGCGGCTGTTCATCTCGCTACACACGGTCAAGACGCACGCCAGCCACATCAACAGCAAGCTAGGGGTCGAGCGCCGCACCCAGGCCGTAGCCAAGGCCAAGGCACTTGGCTTGCTGGAGTGACACTGGCAGGGGGTGCGGCGGGTGGCTAAAATGCTGGCCTGATGCCACCTTTGAAGTGGCGCGTACGCTACGCTTATCTTTTCCGACCGCCTGCCGATACAGCGTTCGGTGGTTCGCCTCGTGCCATCTTTCCATTTCTTCCAGGGCAGGTCGTGTTGATGCTGCAGTTCGGGCAAAAGAGTTTTCTGATCGTTGACGACTTCACCGACTTTCGCACGTCGACCCGCTCCATGCTGCGCGAGCTGGGTGTTCGCGACGTGGACACCGCCGACAGTGGCGAGCAGGCGCTACGCATGTGCGCCCAGAAGCGTTATGACTGCATCCTGCAAGACTTTCACTTGGGCGATGGCAAGAAAAACGGCCAGCAGGTGCTCGAAGACCTGATCATCGACAAGCACATCAGCCACGAATGCGTGTTCATCATGGTCACTGCCGAAAGCAGCCAGGCCATTGTACTGAGCGCCATCGAGCACGAGCCCGACGCCTACCTGACCAAGCCCTTTAACCGGGTAGGCCTTGCCCAGCGCGTGGAAAAGCTCTACCAGCGCAAGGCGCTGTTGAAACCGATTCTCCAGGCACTGGACCGCAACCGCCCAGGCGAAGTGCTGGCAGCCTGTGCCGAGCTGTGCAAGCGCGACCCGCGCCTGGCGCCGCTGTGCCTGCGCTACCGGGCCGATGCGCTGCGCAACCTCAACCGCTTCGAAGAGCTCGAGAAGTTTCTCAAGGCCATTCTCGCCAGCCGCCCGCAGCCCTGGGTCTATGCGGCATTGGGCAGCCTGATGCACAAGCGCGGCCAGTATGCCCAGGCCCAGGCCGTCTACGAGCAGGCGCTCAAGGCCTTCCCGATCATGCCCAGTCTCTACGACGGCATGGCCGATGTGCTGGAGGCGCAAGGCGAAACCAAGCGCGCCCAAGGGCTATTGGAGGAGGCCGTGCGGCTTTCGCCGTTATCGGTTCGGCGCCAATCGAAGCTGGGCAAGCTGGCGTTGGCCAACGAAGACTTCGACAGCGCGTCCAAGGCGTTCCGGCACGCCGTGAATCAGGGGCAGAGCTCACGCTACAAGGATGCCGAGAACAATCTGGGCCTGGTGCAGGCGTTGATGAGCCGTAATGCAGGCTTCGGTCTGGACGCTCGCACCCGGGTCGAGATCAACACCACGCTCAGCGAGGTGGCCAAGGAAAACCCGGAAGACCAAGGCCTTCAGGTGCGTGCCCGCATGATGAAAGCCGCCAGCCTGCAGCAGGCCGGCGATCCGGAGACCGCGGCCAAGCTGACCGACCAGGCCGTCCAGCGCCTGGAAAAGATGAACCAGTTCTTCTCGGTCGATGCGGCCCTGACCGTTGCCCGGCAATTGCAGGCGTCGGGGCAGGATGCCGCGGCCATCGGCGTGCTCAGAAGTTGTGTGGAGAGTTATGGCGACGACCCCAAAGTCATGGAAAGAGTAGGCCAGCTGACGGATGACCCCAGTGTGCTGAACGCCATCACCGAAGCCGTTACGCTCAATCGTCAGGGCGTGCGCAGTTACCAGGGAGGTCAGCTCGGCGAGGCGTTGCAGCTGTTCCGTAAAGCGTTGGGCCTGCAGCCCAGGAACATCAGTATCGCCCTCAATACCGCCCAGGCGCTGCTGCGCATTGGCGGAGAGAATCCTCAGCCTGCGATCATGCAGGAATGCCGCGACGCCTTGACCAGCGTGGCCGGTATCCCCGCCAGCGATAACCGCTATGACCGCTACCGCAAACTGCATACCCGGGTGTTCGGCGCATGAATCTTGATAATCAGGGGCTGGATTTTTCCACGGTGATCGCCTCCACCGTGCACGACCTGAAGAATTCGCTCTCGGCACTGATCCAGTCCCACGGCCAGTGGGTCCAGCGCTTGCCCGAAGAGCTGCGCGGTGGCGCGGAACAGGGGGTGATGGAGCATGAGTTCCGGCACCTCAATGGCATGCTGGTGCAGTTGCTGGGCTTGTACAAGCTCGGTGTGAATCAACTGCCGGTATGCCCGGACTACCACGAACTCGACGACTTCATCGAGGCGCAGTTGGCAGCCCACGAAGAAGTCTTGCAGCACAATGCCATCGAGGCGAACTGGCGCATCGATACCGATAATCCCCTGGGCTTTTTCGATCGCGAGCTGGTGGCATCGGTGGTGACCAACGTCATCACCAATGCCACGCGGTTCGCCGAAAAGGCCCTGTTGATCACCATCGAAGAGGCCGACAACCAACTGGTCATCTGCATCAACGATGACGGGCCCGGCTACCCGGCGCGCATGATCGAACGGCAACAGGAATACATCCAGGGCATCGACTCCACCAGTGGCAGCACGGGCCTTGGCTTGTATTTCGCTGCGCGCATTGCGGCCTTGCATGAAAGCGGCGGCGTGCAGGGCCGCATCGACATCTCCAACGGGGGGGCGCTCGGGGGCGGCCTGTTCCGGTTGTATTTGCCCTGAGGGGTGAACAGGGCGGTGCACAAATGCGCAGGCGGGCGCGGAATTTTCACCCGGCAAGACACTCCAAGCCTGACATAGAGCCGTTCCAGACCTACGGCATACATGACCAACACGAGGAGCTTGCCCATGTTCACCATGCGTCGCCTGATTATCGTCGCAACCACTGCTGCCCTGATGACCGGCTGTGCGGGGCAAAACCCCTATGAGAACCAGGGGCAAGAGGCCGGCGGCATGAGCAAGACCGCCAAGTACGGTGGCCTGGGTGCCCTGGCCGGTGCCGTGGCCGGCGCCGCGATCGATCACAATCACCGTGGCAAGGGTGCACTGATCGGCGCTGCGGCCATTGGCGCCGCGGCGGCCGGCTACGGCTACTACGCCGACAAGCAGGAAGCCGAACTGCGCGCGAAAATGGCCAACACCGGGGTCGAGGTTCAGCGCCAGGGCGACCAGATCAAACTGATCATGCCCGGCAACATCACCTTCGCCACCGATTCGGCCAACATCTCGCCAAGCTTCTACGCACCGCTGAACAACCTGGCCGGCTCGTTCAAGCAGTTCAACCAGAACAACATCGAAGTGGTGGGTTTCACTGACAGCACCGGTAGCCGCCAGCACAACATGGACCTGTCCCAGCGTCGTGCCCAGGCCGTCAGCAGCTACCTGACTTCCCAGGGTGTGGATGCCTCGCGGGTCACCGTGCGCGGCATGGGCCCGGATCAACCGATCGCCAGCAATGCCGATGCCAATGGCCGCGCGCAGAACCGCCGCGTTGAAGTGAACCTCAAGCCGATCCCTGGCCAGCAGTACGACCAGCAGCAGGGCCAAGTTCAGCAGTATCCCTGACCCAAAGGTGGGGGCCACTTGATGGCCCCCGCATTCAGCGCACCTCGCTTGCCTGAATGGCGGTCAGGGCAATGGTGTGCACAATGTCGTCGACCTGCGCCCCGCGCGGTAGATCGTTCACCGGTTTGCGCAGCCCCTGCAGCATGGGCCCGAGGCTCACGCCGTCGGTACTGCGCTGCACGGCCTTGTGTGTGGTATTGCCGGTGTTCAGGTCCGGGAACACGAACACCGTGGCGCGACCGGCCACCTGACTGCCCGGCGCCAGGTCGCGTGCAACGGCCGGGTTGACAGCCGCATCGTATTGCAGCGGCCCATCGATCAACAGCTGTTCGGCGCCTTCCCTGGCCATGCGTGTGGCCTCTCGCACTTTTTCCACCTCCTCGTCGCTTGCCGAATCGCTTGAATAACTGATCATCGCGACCCGTGGCGTGATGCCGAAGGTATGCGCCGATGCAGCACTCTGGCGCGCGATCTCGGCGAGTTCGGCGGCATTGGGGTGAGGGTTCATCACGCAGTCGCCGTAGACCAGCACCTGGTCCGGAAACAGCATGAAGAAGACCGAAGAGACCAGGCTGGCGCCCGGTGCGGTCTTGATCAGCTGCAATGCAGGACGGATGGTATTGGCCGTCGAATGCACCAGACCCGAGACCAGGCCATCGACTTCGTCCAGGGCCAGCATCATGGTGCCGATGACCACCGGGTCTTCAAGCTGTTGTTCGGCCATCGGTGCGTTGAGGTTCTTGCTCTTGCGCAGCGCCACCATGGGCTCGACATAGCGCTCGCGGATCAGGTCCGGGTCCAACACCTCCAGCCCTTCGGGCAGGGTGATGCCCTGGGCCCGGGCCACGGCATCGACCGCTTCAGGCTTTGCGAGCAGCACGCAGCGGGCAATGCCGCGTGCCTGGCAGATGGCCGCCGCCTGCACCAGCAGCGGCTCGGCCCCTTCGGGCAGGACGATACGTTTGTTGGCCTGCTGCGCGCGCTGGATCAGTTGATAGCGAAATACCGCAGGTGACAGGCGCATCTCGCGCGGAGCGCCGCAGCGCTGGCTCAACCAGGCGCCGTCGAGGTGGCTGGCCACGAAGTCGGTGATGAACTCGGCGCGCTCGCGGTCATCGACCGGGATTTCCCTGTTCAGGGCATTGAGCTGGTTGGCGGTGTCATATGACCCTGTGCTGACCGACAGGATCGGCAACCCTGCCTGCAGCGCTCCGCGGCATAGCCCCAGGATCCGCGCATCGGGCTTGCTGTCGCTGGTCAGCAGCAGGCCTGCCAACGGCACGCCGTTGATCGCTGCCAGGCTCACGGCGAGGATGATGTCGTCGCGATCGCCGGGCGTCACCACCAACGTTCCAGATGTCAGCAGCGGCACGGTATTGGCCACCGTGCGGGCGCAGATGATGATCTTGGTCATGCGGCGCTGCTCAAAGTCACCGGCATTGAGGACCTGGGCCCCGAGCAGCTCTGCCACATCCCGCGTGCGCGGGGCATTGAGCTCCGGCTGATAGGGAATGCAGCCGATCAGGCGGAAATCATTGCCGCGCAGCAGCGGCGAGTGCTCACGCAGACGCGTTGAGAATTGCTCCATGCTCTGGTCGGTGCGCACCTTGTTCAGGATCACACCCAGCACCTTGGGGTCGCGCGGGCCTCCGAACAGCTGGGCCTGCAGCTCGACCCTGCCGGACAGTTCACTGAGCACTTCCTGTTCGGCGGCCGATACCAGGATCACTTCGGCATCCAGGCTCTTGGCAAGGTGCAGGTTCACGCGGGCTGCGTAGCTGGCGTGACGGGTAGGGACCATGCCCTCGACCACTACCACGTCGTTGCCGACACAAGCCTGCTGGTACAGACGAACGATCGACTCGAGCAGCTCGTCCAGCTGACCATCGCCCAGCATCCGTTCGACCTGGGCCAGGCTCAGCGGCGTCGGCGGCATGATGCCGTGGGTACGAGCGATCAGCTCGGTAGAGCGCTCCGGGCCGGTGTCGCCCGGGTGGGGCTGGGCAACAGGCTTGAAGAAGCCCACTTTCAGGCCGGCGCGCTCCAGCGTGCGCACAAGGCCCAGGCTGATAGACGTAAGGCCGACGCCAAAGTCGGTTGGTGCGATGAAAAAAGTCTGCATGCGTGCTTCTCGAAATAAGCGGTGCAATGGATCAGCGATCAAGGGTAGCGCTATCGGCACCCTGTGCGCACCAACCGCACGGGAACGCCTGGCCAATGCGCTGCGCTCGCTGTTCGGGGTCGAGCACCCATGGGCGCAGCTGCCAGGGCGGCACGTGGCGCAGGTGCTGGGTGTGGCCACAGCTCAACTGGGCGACCCAGTGGCCTTCGGCATCCTGGGAAAAAGCGATGATCCGACTGATGGGCATGGGCGGATCCAGGCGAGGTTCGCAATCGGGCGATGGCTTGGTTACACTTGTGCGTTCTACATTCTTTTGCAAAAGGTCTTGCCCCATGCTGATCGCCGCCAACAAGGCTGTCTCCATCGACTATACCCTGACTAACGACGCCGGGGAGACCATCGACAGCTCCGCCGGTGGCGCGCCGCTGGTTTACCTGCAAGGTGCCGGCAACATCATCCCAGGCCTGGAAAAAGCCCTGGAAGGCAAACAGGCCGGCGACGAGCTGACCGTTTCCATCGAGCCTGAAGAGGCCTACGGCGAATACCTGGCCGAGCTGGTCAGCACCCTGAACCGCAGCCTGTTCGAAGGCGTCGACGAGCTGGAAGTGGGCATGCAGTTCCACGCCTCGGCCCCCGATGGCCAGATGCAGATCGTCACCATCCGTGACGTGGACGGCGACGACGTGACCGTCGATGGCAACCACCCACTGGCCGGCCAGCGCCTGAACTTCCAGGTCAAGGTCGTTGACGTACGTGACGCCAGCGAAGAAGAAATCGCTCACCGTCACATCCACGGTGAAGGTGGCCATCACCACTGATCTTTCTGCGCTAAGCTCAGAAAGTCGCCAGGCGTTCGGGCAAGCCGCCCTGCCTTCCCAAGGAAGGCGACGGCTTGAACGAACGCCTTTTTAGTGGGCGCAATTTGCCCAGGTACCGTCGGCGACCTGAAAAGGGGATTACAGCATGAGTGCATTTCACGACCTGAAGTTGAACGCGCTTGACGGTGGCGATCTGTCCTTGAAACCGTACAAGGGGCAGGTAGTGCTGGTGGTCAACGTGGCCTCCAAGTGCGGCCTGACACCTCAGTACGCGGCGCTTGAGCAGCTCTACCAGACGTACAAGGACAAAGGCTTCACGGTCCTTGGCCTGCCCTGCAATCAGTTCGCAGGGCAGGAGCCGGGGAGCGAAGCGCAGATCCAGGAATTCTGCAGCATGAACTACGGCGTGAGCTTTCCGCTCGGCGCCAAGCTCGATGTGAACGGGCCCCAGCGCCATTCGATGTATCGTCTTCTGGCGGGCGAGGGCGCGGAGTTTCCAGGGGACATTACCTGGAATTTCGAGAAATTCCTGGTGGGCAAGGACGGGCGGGTATTGGCGCGCTTCTCCCCGCGCACGGCGCCGGATGACCCTGGGGTGGTCCAGGCCATCGAAAAGGCCCTGGGCTAATCATGCACCGGGTGCTCACCTCGGCCGCTGCAGTGGCTTCACAGCGGCGGCATGGGCTGTATCGAGGTCGCTTGGCGCGCATGAACGCTCTGTGAAGCGCTGAGCAGGTGCGCTTCGAACTGGTCGACGATTTTCGACCACCCCTGGTGGCTGGCATGCTGTCGAGCGTTGAGCCTCACCCGCCGCAGGGTCTCGCTGTCTTGCAACAGCCAGCAAGCGGCATCGATGAAGGCTGCCGCATCCCCTGGCATGGCCAGCGCCCCATTGTGGCCATGGCCGATGTGCTGCGCAGCCGTTGCCTGGTCATAAGCGACCACCGCCAACCCTGACGCCATGGCTTCGAGCACCACACGGCCAAACGTCTCGATCAGGCTGGGGAACAGAAACAGGTCACTGCTGGCATAGTGCTCGGCCAGTTGTTCGCCTCGCTGGACGCCGCATAGCACAGCCCCGGGGACCTGCTGCTGTAGCTTCCCCCGCAGTGGCCCGTCCCCCACCAGGATCAGGCGTACCCTTCGCTGTGGCAACGCCCGTTGCAAAGCCTCGAAACAGCTTTGCAAAAGCCCCAGGTTTTTCTCCGGTGCCAACCGTCCCACATGCAAGACGGCGATATCATCGTGGCCCAGACCCCAGTGTTCGCGCAGCGCCTGGCTGCGACGGGCCGGGTTGAACAGCTCCGCGTCCACACCGTGCGGCATGTGCACCAGCCGCTCGAAGCCGCGGCGCTCCAGCCAACGCCGTTGGCTCAAGCTGGGCACGAGCGTCAAGACGGCCCGGCGATGAAACCAGCGCAGGTAAAGGCTTAGCAGGCGTCCCACTACGCCCATGCCGTGTTGCCCTGAAAGGTGCGCAACGTGGGTATGCAATCCGCTAACAACGGCGATCCCTAAACGCCGAGCAGTGCGTAATGCGCTCAGCCCCAGGGGGCCTTCAGTGGCGATGTAAATGACGTCAGGCCGTTGCCGGCGCCAGTGCCTTGCCAGCGTGCGCAGGGAGACCTTGTCCCGTTGCAAACCCGGATAGCCGGGCAGTGGCCAGTCGCGCCACAGTCGCACGCCAGGGTTGTGCCCCGAAGCCTGCTCTCCTGGCTGTCGGGGGCGCACGATCCTGACGTGATGGCCACGCAGGCGCAGCCCTTCGCTCAGGTTCAACAGTGTGCAGGCCACGCCGTTGACGTGCGGGGCGAAGGTATCGCTGACGAGGCAGATGTGCAGAGCAGGTGTATTCATGAACAGACTATCCACCTGCTGCATTGCCGGGGCATGACGGCGAAGTGACGTCGGCATGATGCAGGGGGGCATGACGCCTGTAACGCGCACGAATATTCATCACGGCTGCACTCAAGAGGCGCAGTTGCCCGCCGATGCAGTTGCATTCGCCCCCACGCTCCAGGAGAGCGGTGATGTTCAACAACAAGCTCAAGCAAGAAATCCGGCAGTTGCGTGAAGAACTGATGATCATCGACCAGATCAAGAGCAGCCTGGACAGCGAGATGCTGGTGCTGCAACTCGACCCTGCCGGTCGGATCGAACTGGTCAATGGCAATTTCGAAACCGAGATGCTGTATCGGGCTGACCAATTGCTTGGGCGCAACATCGACGACATCGTGCCTGCCCACGTCAAGTCACTGGATTTTCACCAGCGCATGAAAAATGCCATCAGCCGGGGCGAGCATTTCAATGGCGCGTTTCGCCTGCTGCGCGGGGACGGCCAGGAAGCCTGGCTACGTTCGATCCTGCAACCTGTGAAGGGTAGCGACGGGCGCATCAAGTATTTCACCCTGCATTCGAGCGACCTGACCCGTACCATCATCACCTCCCGGGAGCACGAGAGCCTGATCAAGGCGCTGATGCGCTCGACGGCGGTTATCGAGTTCGACCTCGATGGCATGATCCTGACCGCCAACGAGCGCTTCCTGTCGGCAGTGGGGTACCGGCTGGATCAGATCCGTGGCAAGCACCACCGCATGTTCTGCGAACCTGCCGAGGTCAACTCACCCGCCTACCAGGCATTCTGGGACAAGCTTCGCCGCGGTGAGTACATTGCCGAACGCTTCCGTCGGATCGATGCCCATGGCCGGGTGATCTGGCTGGAAGCTTCCTACAACCCGATCTTCAACGCCCACGATGAGCTGTACAAAGTGGTCAAGTTCGCCACGGTCATCACCGATCAGGTGAACCAGGAGCAAGCGGTGGCCCAGGCGGCGGACGTTGCCTACAACACCTCCCGGGAAACGGACACCAGCGCCCGTCGGGCCACAGAGGTGGTCGGGCAGAGCGTCAGCGTCATGCGTGGGCTCGAAGCCTCGATGCTTCAGGCTGCCGAAGGCATCCAGGCGCTGGACACCCAGTCGCGGGTCATCGGTTCGATCATCAAGACCATCAGCGATATCGCCGGGCAGACCAACTTGCTGGCGCTCAACGCCGCCATCGAAGCCGCCCGTGCTGGCGAGCAGGGGCGGGGCTTTGCGGTGGTGGCCGATGAGGTGCGTCAGCTGGCCTCGCGCACCAGCACGGCTACCGAGGAAATAGCCCGTGTGGTACAGCAAAACGAGCAGTTGGCCCAGGCTGCAGTGTCGATCATCGACACCAGCAAGCGCCAGGCCGAAGAAGGCCGCGCGCTGGCGGACCAGACCGGAAACGTGATCGAGGAAATCCAGGAAGGGGCCAGGCGGGTGGTAGATGTGGTGGGGCAGTTTTCCAGCCGCCTGGGGCAGTGATGCCGGGCAGTTGTGCAGGCCGGTTGTGTTCCATGGTGAGGCGACGCGGCGGCGCTCCCGTTGGACGCGCCTAAGATCGGCCGCTGCCTGACGGGCACGCGGCCGGTTCGGTCAGTCACTCGCTCATCGCCAGCCCATCGCCCATACCTGGGCGTCGCGCAGCACCCGCCAATCCAGCCACTCGCTGCGCCCGCTGTGCACCGCCTGCAGTTCCACGCGCAGCAACACGCCCGCTTCGTCGTGCTCCAGGTCGGTGACCAGGAAGTGCTTTTCACGGTTCACCGGCTGCGTCGCGGTCCATTTCGACAGCTTGAGTTTGGCGGGACTGAAGCGGTTCATGGTCTGCTCCTGTAGATGAGGTAGGGTAACGCCTGGGACAGGCTCAGGCTCGATGCGCAGGTGTGTTCACGGCCCGTGCATTGCCATTCTCGCGCACCCAGAACAAGGTAGCCCCAGCCACCGCCGCCGGCATCATCACCACGTTCACCCCCGGGATCAGCAACGCCAGGTAGGTCACCCCGCCAAAGCCCAGGGACTGCCAGCGTTTTTCCCGAAGCCAGGCGAGCATGTCCTGCCAGCTCATCTTATTGTTGTCGGCCGGGTAGTCGATGTATTGGATGGCCATCATCCACACGCCGAAAATCAGCCAAAGCGGCGCGGCGACCACGTTGACCACCGGGATCAACGACAGGATGAACAAGCCGGTGGCGCGCGGCAGGAAGTAGCCGAGCTTGCGCATTTCGCGGCCCAGTGTGCGGGGGATCATCGCCAGCAGCTCGGCCCAGCTGAAGGCCGGGAAGTGATCGTCGCCGCGCACCACCACTTCCACCTTTTCAGCCAGAAAGCCATTGAACGGCGCGGCGATGATGTTGGCCACCAGGGTAAAGGTGAAGAACACCATCAGCACCAGCAACACCACGAACAGGGGCCAGAGGATATAGGTCAGAAAGCTGAGCCAGCTTGGCAGTGTGGGCACCAGCGCGTCCAGCCACTGGCTGAACTGGTGGCCGGCAAAATAGATGAGGCCACCGAACAGCAGCAGGTTGATGGTCAGCGGCAGCAGCACGAACAAGCGCAGGCCAGGGCTCAGGATCAGCTTCAGGCCTTCGCGCAGGTACTGCGGCCCGGAAAGAACGGGGGCTTGCATGTATCACTCCGCAGAAAAGGTGGTTGGCAGACATTACCGAGTTTCAGGGGGATGCGGAAGCTGCACCATCTGGGTGAAACCGGTGGTAACAAAAGCCAATGATCGGACCCTGCCAACGCAACGACGCGCATAGACGATGGCTATGAGGTGGATTGTCTAAGGATATTTCCTTACTCTTTGCCACCTCGCTACAGTGCGCTCATATTTCAGCGTCACCGGCCTGCCCGTGGTGCAGGCCCTACTTCATTTGCACAGCTGGCCTTTTCAGCCCGCTCGACAGGAGTTCGACATGTCCGAAGCACGTCATTCGCGCGTCATCATTCTGGGCTCCGGCCCTGCCGGTTACAGCGCAGCGGTCTATGCGGCCCGTGCCAACCTCAAGCCGCTGCTGATCACTGGCATGCAGGCCGGTGGCCAATTGACCACTACCACCGAAGTCGACAACTGGCCAGGCGACCCGCACGGCCTGACCGGCCCGGCACTGATGCAACGCATGCAAGAGCACGCCGAGCGTTTCGAGACTGAAATCGTCTTCGATCACATCAATGCCGTGGACCTGGCCAACAAGCCGTTCACCCTGACCGGCGACAGCGGCACCTACACCTGCGACGCCCTGATCGTGGCCACTGGCGCCAGTGCTCGCTACCTGGGCCTGCCGTCGGAAGAAGCGTTCATGGGCAAGGGCGTATCGGCCTGCGCCACCTGCGATGGTTTCTTCTACCGCAACAAGCCGGTCGCAGTGGTTGGCGGCGGCAACACGGCCGTTGAAGAGGCGCTGTACCTGGCGAACATTGCCAGCAAGGTAACCCTGGTGCACCGCCGCGATACGTTCCGCGCCGAGAAGATCCT
Organism: Pseudomonas sp. WSY_20; assembly: GCF_043104335.1. Taxonomy (NCBI): domain Bacteria; kingdom Pseudomonadati; phylum Pseudomonadota; class Gammaproteobacteria; order Pseudomonadales; family Pseudomonadaceae; genus Pseudomonas; species Pseudomonas sp. WSY_20. The sequence goes on along the minus strand of NZ_JBICKP010000049.1, from coordinate 49,712 downwards.
GGTCGACAAGCTGCATGCCCGCGTCGCCGAAGGCAAGATCGAACTCAAGCTCAACGCTACCCTGGATGAAGTCCTGGGCGACAACATGGGTGTGACCGGCGCGCGCTTGAAGAACAACGATGGCAGCACTGACGAGATCAAGGTAGATGGCGTGTTCATCGCCATCGGCCACACCCCGAACACCTCGCTGTTCGAAGGCCAGCTGACCCTCAAGGACGGCTACCTGGTGGTCAGCGGCGGCCGTGAAGGCAACGCCACCGCCACCAACGTCGCGGGTGTGTTCGCCGCAGGTGATGTGGCTGACCATGTCTACCGTCAGGCCATCACCTCGGCCGGTGCTGGTTGCATGGCCGCCCTGGACGTCGAGCGCTACCTGGACGGCCTGGCCAACGCCTCGTTCTGATCCCTCGACCGGGGCCGCCTGGCGGCCCCGTGTTACAGGCTCAGGCGCATCGACAGGTCGACCGCTCGCACATCCTTGGTCATCGAACCTATCGAGATGTAATCCACACCGGTTTCGGCGATGGCCCGCAGGGTCGTTTCGCTGACGCCGCCACTGGCCTCCAGCTTGGCCTTGCCAGCGGTGATCCTGACGGCTTCTTTCATCTCGTCGAGCGTCAGCTCATCGAGCATGATGATGTCGGCACCCGCGCTTAGCGCCTCATGCAATTCCTCCAGGCTTTCCACCTCGATTTCCACCGGCTTGCCGGGGGCGATGCGGTGTGCGGCTTGTACCGCCTCGGCGACGCCACCACAGGCGGCGATATGGTTTTCCTTGATCAGGAAAGCGTCATACAAGCCTATGCGGTGGTTGTAGCAGCCGCCACAGGTCACTGCGTACTTTTGCGCCAGGCGCAGGCCCGGCAAGGTCTTGCGGGTGTCCAGCAACTGTACGTGGGTGCCTTCGACCAGATCCGCCAACGTGCGCGCGCGCGTGGCGACCCCGGACAGCATCTGCAGGAAGTTGAGTGCACTGCGCTCGCCGCTGAGCAGTGCCCGCGCAGGGCCTTCCAGGTGGAACAGCGGTTGGTTGGGCTGGGCGCGATCGCCGTCGACCACCTGCCAGTGCACGGCTACGCGTGGATCGAGTTGACGAAACACCGCATCGACCCAGGCCGTACCGGCCACCACACACGCTTCGCGGGTAATGATCGTTGCCTTGGCCAGCCGCTCGGCCGGGATGAGCTGGGCGGTGATGTCGCCGCTGCCGATGTCCTCCAGCAACGCACGGCGCACGTTGGCTTCGATTTCGGCGGTGAGGTCGGCAAGGCGTAGGTTAGGCATGGTTGGCTCCACAAGCGAGATGCCCGCGATTATAGGGCAGGGCGCAGGCCTGTACAGCCGGTGCTCGGCTGCCATGACGCAACGGGTTGAGCAATCACTGCCTGTACAGGGTCAAGACATTTGCCAAGGAAACGCGTCTGGCAGTAAAAGGAATTATTCCTGATAATGCTGTCTGATATTTGGCGTCATGCTATTGGCGAAACTGGCCGCGTCTAGGCCCGACACCCTGCAAGGAGTACAGGATGCACAAAGAGGGCAAGGTAGTGCCCTTGGCGGCGGCTGAACATGGACGGCGCACGCCCCCCACGAGTCTGCCCATCGCGCTGCTGCAGGTGCGCGATCAGGCCGCCCTGCAACTGCGCCAGGGTTTGCAGGCGCTGTTCGACAATGCCGACGATACCCTGTTCGAGATGGCCGACAAGGCCGCGGACCGGTTCGCTCAGCACCTGTATTTCGAAGCCATGCGCGACTTGCGACTCAAGCGCAAGAGCATCGAGCGGCTGTTTCTCGATACCGTCCATGAAGCCTTCGCGCGCTTGGCCGAGCCTGAGCATACCCCGGCAACCGTCGCTCCCGTATTGTCGTTTACCCCCGGTCAGTCCGAGCGTGCAGCAGCAGTGGAGGCGATGGTGACCAGGGTAAAGGCCCGTGATGGCGTCGCGCTACAGCAGCTGGGCCTGCGCTTGCAGACGCTGCTCGAACGTCATGTGCCTGAGCAGTGCAACCCCCTGAACCCGATTGCCTTGTGCCGCTGCTTTCTCGAGGCCGGGCAAAGCCTGGGTGTAGGGCCGCGCGTTAAGCTGGTGCTGCTCAAGCTGTTCGAACGGTATGTATTGTGCGACGCGCAAGTCATCTATGGCGAAGCCAACAGGCTGCTGATTGCGGCAGGCGTGCTGGGTCAGCTGCCACCGACGCCTTGCCGACGAGCCGGGGACAGTTACTTGCTGGCGGAGCCGGACGAGCGCTCCTACCATGAGCCTGAAGCGAGCGAAGATACCGCAGGCGATGCGTTGTTCGCCTCCCTGCAACCGCTTCTGCGATCCGCACGTGGTTTGTTCGCGCCTCGCCTGGAGGCACCGGCCGGCGCCCAGCCGGTCAGCAGAGCCGATCTGCTGCGGTTACTCTCACATCTGCAGCACTATGTGCCAGAGCCCGATGCGGCTGACGATTTCGCCCTTGGCCAGCAAGTGGAGCAATTGCTGCTGACCATCAGCGTGCGTAGCGGTACCCGCCGCTTTATTGGCGGGGACGACGAAGACATGATCAACCTGATCGATCACGTGTTCAGGTTTATTGCTCGCGACGACAATCTCCCCCCCTGCCTGCGAGCCGTGCTGGCGCGCCTGCAGATTCCGCTGCTCAAGGTGGCGCTGCTGGACAGGGGGCTGCTCAGCCGCGCCAGTCATCCCGCCCGGCGGCTGCTCAACGAAATGGCGGCGGCGGGGCTCGGCTGCGACCCGCGCGAGCAAGAGCAGGGTGATGCGTTGCAACTGCGCGCTGAACGTGTGGTTCAGCGCCTGCTCATCGACTTTGCCGAAGACACGAGTCTGTTCGGTGAGCTACTTGAGGACTTGCTCGGGCAGACCCAGCATGAACGGCGGCGTACCGAGTTGTTCGAGCAGCGCACCCGGGACGCCGAAGAGGGGCGGGCCAATGCATCGCTTGCCAGGCGACAGGTGCAACACGTGCTCAGCCAGCGCCTGCGGGGACGGGTCTGGCCCCAGGCAGTGGTACGGATGCTGATCAACAACTGGAGCCAGGTGATGATGCTGGCTTGGCTCAGACACGGCGAAGCGTCTTTGGGCTGGCGCAGTGCGCTGCAGACCCTCGATACCTTGCTGGCCAGTGTGACGCCATCGCTTCAGCCGCAGGCCCTGGTGCATCAGGTACCACCGTTGCTCAAGTCGTTGCGCGATGGGCTGGCCAGTGTCGGAACCGACTCGCTGGTGACCCGTGAATTTTTCCGCAAACTCGAACAACTGCACATACGTGCTTATGCAGGTGGCGCTGAGGCCGACGAGGACGACATCCTGGTCACCCAGGACATCCTGTTGGCGTTGGCCGAAGAGGCAGACGGACCTGGGCAGCAACCGGCCGGTGACAAGGGCAAGGTCAAGGTCTCGCAGAAGGTGCAACGCTTGCGCATGGGTACCTGGATTGAAGTGTCCGATGACAGTGGCATTCAGCGCTGCAAGTTGGTGGCACGCCTGGACAGTTGCGACAAGCTCGTCTTTGCAAATCGCAGCGGCATGAAAGTGCGGGAGTGGAGTGGCGCAGGCCTTACCCAGGCCCTGGAAGCCGGCACCGTTCGCGTATTGGATGACGGTCCTTTGTTCGAGCGCGCCCTGGAAGCGGTCATAGAGGATTTGCACAGGAGCGGGCTGGCTGCTTTGTGATGATTACCGTGTCAACGCTAGCGGCAGCAGGGCATACTGACGCTCTGTGCAGCACTTTTCAGGACAGGCCCCTCATGCAATTGGACCGTGCCACTGGCTGGTTCCACGGAGACGGAATCACCCACTGCCCCTCACCGAATTTCAACGCCCGCCCGCAAGGTGAGCAGATTTCTCTGCTGGTGCTTCACAACATCAGCTTGCCGCCGGCCAACTTTGGCGGCGGTTACGTCCAGGCGTTCTTTCAGAACCGGCTCGACCCGAACGCACACCCGTATTTCGCCAGCATCGAGCACCTGAAGGTATCTGCACACCTGTTCGTCGAGCGTGGGGGGGCGGTGACCCAGTTCGTCTCGTTGCATGATCGGGCCTGGCATGCCGGCGTCTCCTGTTTCGACGGCCGTGAGGGCTGTAACGATTTCTCGATCGGCATCGAGCTGGAGGGCACTGACGAGATACCGTATACCGATGCGCAGTACCTGACCCTCGACCGCTTGACGCGGCACATCCGCAAGGCCTGGCCGGCCATCGCACCCGAGCGTATCCAAGGGCACAGCGACATTGCCCCCCAGCGCAAGACCGACCCCGGCCCTGCCTTCGACTGGGCGCGGTACCGCCAGGCGTTACAGCGCGAGGAGGGCTGAGGCATGAGTTTTCTGGTATTGATCCTGGTGCTGTGGTTCGAGAAATTTTCGGGCTTGCGCCATCTGGTCCAGCGTGACGGTTTCTTCCTTGGCGAACTGGCGCGCCTTGAGCGCAAAGGTGGGCTGCCTGTAGGGTGGGTACTGGCCGCTGTGGTGCTGGCTCCGGTGCTGGTGCTGACACTGCTGTTACATGTGCTTGAGCCCGTTGCCTACGGCCTGCTGGCCCTGCCAGTGCATCTTCTGGTGCTGGTTTATAGCCTGGGACGTGGCAATGCCAAGGCTTCCCTCGGGCCCGTGCGTGACGCCTGGCACAGGGGCGATGAACAAGCCGCGCTGCACGTGGCCGCACGTGACCTTGGCGTAGTGGCCGATGGGCCACGCAGCCTGCTCGAACGCCTGCAAAGCAGGTTGCTGTGGGAGGCCTACCAGGGCTTTTTCGCCGTCATCTTCTGGTACTTCCTGCTGGGGCCGGCCGTTGCCCTGGCTTACCGCCTTCTGGCGTTGTGCCAAGCGCACAGTCAGCGACCCGCACTCCAGCACCGCGCCGAGCAGCTTCGCCACCTCATGGACTGGGTGCCGGTCAGGGTGGTGGCATTGAGCTTTGCCCTGGTCGGCAACTTCGTGGCCGTTGCCCGCGAAATATTGCACGAGTTGTTGAACTGGCATGTCACTGCCGCGCACCTGGTAGCCCGCGTCGGGCGTATGGCTGATGACGGCAGGGATGCCGGCACTGCCAGTGAGAATGATTGCGGGATGCGACGCCTGGATGGCCTATGGGACCTGGTGCTGCGTTGTGGTGTGCTGTGGTATGCCGCTTTCGCGTTGTGGACCGTGTTGGCCTGACCGCGCGGGGCGGGCCGGCGCGAATCAATGCAGGGCTTGCCAACCGAACAGCTCGCAGGCATTGCGCGTGCTCGCTTCGGCCAATTGCTCGACGGGCACGCCCATCGACTCGGCCAGCGATTGTGCGATGTCTGGCAGGTGCTCGGGGCTGTTGCGCACCCCCGGATGCATGACCGGCGCCATGTCCGGTGCGTCGGTCTCCAGCACCACGCTGTCGAGCGGTAAGCGGGCAATCGTACGGCGCAGCCGCAAGGCCTGGGGCCAGGTCGCCGCGCCGCCCAACCCAAGCCGAAAGCCTAGCTTGATGTACTCACGTGCCTCTTCGTAACTGCCGGCGAATGCATGGATGATACCCGCCCGCATGGGCTTGTAGCGCTTGAGGGTGGCAATCACCTGGGCATGGCTGCGGCGCACGTGCAGCAGGGCCGGTAGCTGGAAGTCGCACGCCATTTGCAACTGCGCTTCGAACACGTCCTGCTGACGAGCCTTGTCCAGTTCAGGGAGGTAGTAATCCAGTCCGAACTCGCCCAGCGCACACAGGCGGCTATCGCCACGCAAGCGCTCCAGCCAGGCGCGCAACTGCTCGATGTGGCTCGGTTGATGATCTTCAAGGTAGACCGGGTGCAGGCCAAGCGCCGCGGCCAGGCGCGAGTCGCTGCAGGCCAGGTCCCATACCCGCTGAAAGTTGGCCTGATGAACCCCCAGCACCACCATTCGCTCGACGCCTTGCGCGCTTGCACGGGCCATCAGGCTCGGGCGGTCGGCGTCGAAGTCCGGGAAGTCCAGGTGCGTGTGGGTGTCGATCAGACGCAGGTTCATGACGGGTCGATTCGTTGCTTGAAGGTGCGCGAGACCGCATGCACGCCTGGTTCGTAGCGTTTTTCTTCAATCGCAGCAAGGGCCAGTTCCAGTGCCTTGGCGGCCATGTCCCCGTGACGTTGGGCCATGGCATTGACCGGCAGCGGCAAGAAGTCGAGCAACTGGTTGTCGCCGAATGTACCCAGCTGCAACCGGCGCGACTCGGTGGGCTGGGCGTGCAGCGCGTCGAACACTCCCTGCAGGAGCACGTACGAAGTGGTGATCAAGGCATCGGGCAGGCCACCCAGCTCATCGATCAATTGCTGCATGAGGCGCTGCCCGCACTCTCGGCTGAACGCTTCGCCCTGGTAGCGGCGCACCTCACCGGCAAAGCCCTGTAGCGCATCGTCGAAGCCACCGGCGCGGGCCTGGCTAACCGACAGTTCAGGGCGTGCGCCGATCAAGGCAATGCTGCCTGGCGAGGTGCTCAACAGGCTGGCGGCCAGACGACGACTGGCATCATGGTCATCGCTGATCACCGAGCAGAAATACCGGGGGTCCAGGCCTCGGTCGATGGCAATGACCGGCAGGCCCTTGTCTTGCAACTCGCGGTAGCTCTGATCGTGCGGCGGCAGGCAGCTGGCCACGAACAAGGCATCGCACCGGCGCGCCCGGAACAGCTGCTGCAACTGGCGCTCGCTGTCGGGCTGGTCGTCACTGCTGGCGATCAGCAACTGGTAGCCCCGGGCCCGAGCCCCTTGCTCAAGGCGCTTGGCAATACGCGCGTAGCTGGGGTTCTCAAGGTCCGGGAGGATGAAGCCCAGCGTGCGGGTATGCCGGCTGCGCAGGCCAGCGGCCTGAGGGTTGGGCGTAAATCCATGGGCCTGCACCACCGCCTGCACGCGCTCCACGGTGCTGTTGCTGATGCGTTGCTGTTCGGCCTTGCCATTGATGACGTAGCTGGCGGTAGTGACGGACACACCGGCCAGGCGGGCGATATCGCTGAGTTTCACCGAGTTTTCCTTGTTATGACCAAAGCTGGCTGTAGGCGATGACCAGGCAGTTTGACCCTGATACCGCAGCGAGCGCAGGCGAGCATTGTCGCAATTGTCCGACAGGATGGGGCTTTTTCATCGGCAGATTATCGAGTAACGTGGCCGCCTGGTCAGATTAAACGTTTCAGCCTCCTGATTTTCTGCCTCTGCTGCCCACTGTGCAAGGCGGTTGAACTGGCCATTTCCGTGAATTTCACAACAATACTCCAGTACCCATCCGGGAACTGCAAAGGGAGAAGGTCATGCTTGAGCTCGCCAAGGAGCAGATAGCCATGGGCCAGACGGCCCCAGACAAGGCACATGCATTGCGCCTGCTGGCGGATCGCCTGGTCGCCGACGGACTGGTCGCCGAGGGCTACCTGCAAGGGTTGCAGGATCGCGAGGCGCAAGGTTCCACGTTCCTTGGCCAGGGCATCGCCATCCCCCACGGTACGCCGCAGACCCGCGACCTGGTGTACACCACGGGCGTGCGCCTGTTGCAGTTTCCCGAGGGTGTGGACTGGGGTGATGGGCAGATCGTGTACCTGGCCATTGGCATCGCCGCGCGCTCTGACGAGCACTTGCGCCTTCTGCAATTGCTGACCCGTGCCCTGGGCGAAACCGATCTGGCAGAAGCCCTGCGCCGTGCAGGCTCGGCCGAGGCCTTGCTCAAACTGCTGCAGGGTGCACCGCAGGCGCTGGCGCTCGATGCGCAATTGATCGCCCTGAACCTTCCGGCCGAAGACTTCGATGAGCTGGCCTGGCGCGGTGCGCGCCTGTTGCAGCGCGCCAACTGCGTGGACAGCGGCTTTGCCGCTGTGCTGCAGCAGGCAGAGCCGCTGCCGCTGGGAGAGGGTTTGTGGTGGCTGCACAGCGAACGCCAAGTTCGCCAGCCAGGCCTGGCCTTCGTCACCCCGGCACAACCTGTGCGTTATCGCGATCAACCGCTGACTGGCCTGTTCTGCCTGGCCAGCCTGGGGGCTGCCCACCAGGCATTGCTCGAACGGTTGTGCGAAGTGTTGATCGAAGGGCGCGGGCAGATGCTCTACCAGGCCACCAGCAGCCGCGCCGTGCTCGAAGTGCTCGGCGGCGAGGCGCCTGCCGACTGGCCGAGCGCACGCATCCTGCTGGCCAATGCCCACGGCCTGCATGCCCGCCCAGCCAAGGTGCTGGCGCAACTGGCCAAACGTTTCGAGGGCGACATTCGCGTGCGCGTGGTCGAGAGCGGTCAGCCTGGCGTCTCGGTGAAAAGCCTGAGCAAGCTGTTGAGCCTGGGCGCGCGCCGTGGCCAGGAGCTGGAACTGGTGGCCGAGCCCGCTATCGCCGCCGATGCCCTGCCTGCGTTACTGGCAGCCATCGAGCAAGGGCTGGGCGAGGAGGTGGAGGCACTGCCGCTTGTCCCAGAGGCCCCCGCGCAGCCAACCGTCGAAAAGGCGAAGGCGCCGGCGGCCGGCAGCCGCGTACAGGGTGTGGGCGCTGCCCCGGGTATCGCGTGCGGCCCTGCCCACGTCGTGACCGAGCGCACGTACGACTACCCGCTGCGCGGCGAGTCGTACGATCAGGAACGTCACAAGCTGACCCAGGCCGTGGCTACCGTCAGTGCCGATCTTCAGGTGCTGGTGCAGCGCAGCGACGCGGCCATCGGCGAGATTTTCGTCACCCATCAGGAAATGCTGGCCGACCCGGCTCTGACCGACGACGTCGAGCAGCGCCTGGCTCAGGGGGAGAGTGCCGCTGCCGCATGGGTGGCGGTGATCGAGTCAGCCGCCAGCCAGCAGGAAGCGCTGCATGACGCTTTGCTGGCCGAGCGGGCTGCCGACCTGCGCGACGTGGGCCGCCGCGTATTGGCCCAGCTGTGCGGGGTCCAGACGCAGAGCGAGCCTGACCAACCCTACGTACTGGTGATGAGCGAGGTCGGCCCCTCCGATGTCGCCAGGCTCGACCCGGCGCGGGTTGCCGGGATCGTCACGGCCCAGGGTGGCGCCACCGCGCACAGCGCCATTGTCGCCCGGGCGCTGGGTATCCCTGCCGTGGTCGGAGCCGGCGCCAGCGTGCTGCTAGTGGAAAACGGCACGCCGCTGCTGCTCGACGGCCAGCGCGGAGTGGTCAACGTCGCGCCGCCAGCCGATGAGCTGCAGCGTGCCTTGGCTGAGCGCGACCTGCGCGAGCAGCGCTTGCAAGCCGCGTGGGCCAACCGTTTCGACCCGGCCGTGACCCGTGATGGCCATGCCATCGAAGTGTTCGCCAACATCGGTGAAAGCAGCGGTATCGCCAAAGTGGTGGAGCAGGGGGCCGAAGGCGTCGGCCTGTTGCGCACCGAGCTGATCTTCATGGCCCATTCCCAGGCGCCAGATGTGGCCACCCAAGAGGCCGAGTACCGGCGCGTGCTCGATGGCCTGGACGGGCGCCCGCTGGTGGTGCGTACCCTGGACGTGGGCGGTGACAAGCCGCTGCCCTACTGGCCGATCGCCGCGGAAGAAAACCCCTTCCTCGGCGTGCGCGGCGTGCGCCTGACCCTGCAGCGCCCGCAGGTGATGGAAGACCAGCTGCGTGCTCTGCTGCGCGCCGCCGATCAACGCCCTTTGCGCATCATGTTCCCTATGGTCGGGCAGATGCACGAGTGGCGCGAGGCACGTGCGATGGTCGAGCGCCTGCGTATGGAGATTCCCGTGGCAGACCTGCAGGTGGGCATCATGGTCGAGGTGCCCTCGGCAGCCTTGTTAGCGCCACAACTGGCGCGCGAGGTGGACTTCTTCAGCATCGGCACCAATGACCTGACCCAATACACCCTGGCCATCGACCGTGGCCACCCCAGCCTGTCCGCCCAGGCCGATGGGCTGCATCCTGCGGTCCTCAGCCTGATCGACATGACAGTGCGCGCCGCCCACGCCCATGGCAAGTGGGTGGGGGTTTGCGGCGAACTGGCGGCTGACCCGCAGGCCGTCGCGGTGCTGCTGGGGCTTGAAGTGGACGAGCTGAGCGTGGCGTCGCGCAGCGTCGCCGAAGTCAAGGCCCTGGTGCGCCAGGCCGATTCCCGTACAGCCCGCGCCCTGGCGCGCGAGGCCTTGCAACAAGACAGTGCCGCCGCGGTTCGCGCGCTGGTGGAGCGTTATTGAATGGCCAAGATCCTGACCCTGACCCTTAACCCTGCCGTGGACATCACCATCGGGCTCGACAGCCTGCGCCCCGGTCACGTCAACCGCAGCCAGGCCCAGCACAGCCACGCAGCTGGCAAGGGCTTGAACGTCGCCCAGGTGCTGGCCGACCTGGGCCATACCGTGACCGTCAGTGGTTTTCTTGGGCAGGACAACCTGCAGGCATTCGAAGCGCTGATCGACTGGCGCGGCTTCTGCGATTGCTTCGTGCGCGTGCCTGGGGAAACCCGCAGCAACCTCAAGCTGGTCGAGGCCGATGGCCGCGTCACCGACATCAATGGCCTGGGCCCGGAAGTGGACGCGGCCGCCCGCGATGCCTTGCTGCGCCTGTTGCGCCAGGAAGCACCGGGGCATGACGCCGTGGTCGTTGCCGGGAGCCTGCCACGCGGAATTAGCCCTCAATGGTTTGGTGATTTGCTCGATGAGCTCAAGGCCATGGGCTTGAAAGTGGCGCTGGACACCAGCGGCCAGGCGCTGCGCGTCGGTCTGCAAAGCCTGCCCTGGCTGGTCAAGCCCAATACCGAAGAGTTGGGCGAAGCCCTGGGCACGCCCGTGGACGATGCCGATCAACAGCGACTGGCCGCCCGACAGCTACTGGATGAGGGCGTCGAGCACGTGGTGGTTTCGGCCGGCGAGCACGGGGTACGCTGGTTCGCCCATGATTTCACCCTGGCGGCGGTACCGCCCAAGGTGAAGGTGGCCAGCACGGTCGGTGCTGGGGACTCCCTCGTGGCCGGCATGCTCCACGGGCTGTTGCAGGGTGAAGCCGCATCGCGCACTTTGGCCCGTGCCACCGCCATCGCCGCACAGGCCGTCACCCAGGTGGGTTTCGGCATCAACGACCATGACCAGTTGGCCCGCCTGCAAGCCGCTGTGAGCCTGACAGAACAACAAGAGGGTTGCCAATGAACATTGTCATTCTCACTGCCTGCCCCAATGGCCAGGTATCGAGCGTGCTCAGCGCACGTCTGCTGGCGGCTGCGGCCCAGCGCCGTGGCTGGACCACCCAGGTCGAGGTGCAGGATGCCGAGCATCCCGAACGACAGCTCGACGCAGCGCAGATCGCCGACGCCGACTGGGTGCTGGTGGTCAGCACCGGCCCGGTGGACCTTACCCGCTTTGTAGGCAAGCGTGTGTACCAGAGCACGCCGTCCCAGGCTTTGGCTGACCGCGAAGGTTTTCTCGACGAAGCAGCTGCCAATGCGCAGCCGCTGATGGCCGTAGCCCCCGATGTCGACACCCGCGAGGAAGTGCGCATCGTTGCAGTCACTGCGTGCCCGACTGGCGTCGCCCATACCTTCATGGCGGCCGAAGCCCTGCAACAGGCCGCGCAACAGATGGGCTACCAGCTCACCGTTGAAACCCAGGGCTCGGTCGGGGCACGCAACCCGCTTTCGGCCCAAGCCATCGCAGCTGCCGACGTGGTGCTGCTGGCCGCTGACATCGAGGTGCCCGCAGCGCGCTTTGCGGGCAAGCGCATCTACCGCTGCGGCACTGGCATTGCGCTCAAGCAGGCCCGCGCCACCCTGGACAAGGCGCTGGCCGAAGCCAAGGTGGAGGAGGGTGGGACTGCTTCGGCCAGCGCTGCCGCCAGCAAGGGCGAAAAAACCGGCGTCTACAAGCACCTGCTGACCGGTGTCTCGTTCATGCTGCCCATGGTCGTGGCCGGGGGCCTGCTGATTGCCTTGTCGTTCGTGTTCGGTATCGAAGCCTACAAGCAAGCGGGGACGCTACCGGCTGCGCTGATGCAGATCGGCGGTGAAGCGGCCTTCAAGCTGATGGTGCCACTGCTGGCCGGCTATATCGCCTGGTCCATCGCCGATCGGCCAGGGTTGGCCCCAGGCATGATCGGCGGGCTGCTGGCCAGCACCCTGGGTGCCGGCTTCATCGGCGGCATCGTGGCGGGCTTTCTGGCCGGCTACAGCGCCAAAGCCATTGCCCGCTGGGCGAAGCTGCCCACCAGTCTGGAGGCGCTCAAGCCGATCCTGATCATTCCCTTGCTGGCCAGCCTGTTCACCGGTCTGGTGATGATCTATGTGGTGGGGCAGCCGGTGGCGGCCATGCTCGAAGGCCTTACGCGGTTTCTCGACAGCATGGGCACCACCAACGCGATCCTGCTGGGGCTGCTGCTTGGTGGCATGATGTGCGTCGACCTCGGCGGACCGATCAACAAGGCCGCTTATGCGTTCTCGGTAGGGTTGCTGGCGTCTTCGAGCTATGCCCCGATGGCTGCCACCATGGCCGCCGGCATGGTACCGCCGATTGGCCTGGGCTTGGCCACGTTCCTGGCCAGGCGCAAGTTTGCCCAGAGCGAGCGAGAGGCGGGCAAGGCGGCCTTGGCACTGGGGCTGTGCTTCATTTCCGAGGGGGCCATCCCATTCGCCGCCAAGGATCCGCTGCGAGTGATTCCGGCGAGCCTGGCAGGGGGCGCGCTGACTGGGGCCTTGTCCATGTACTTTGGTTGCAAACTCATGGCGCCCCATGGTGGACTGTTCGTCCTGTTGATCCCGAACGCCATCAACCATGCCGCGTTGTACCTGTTGGCGATTGTCGCAGGTAGCTTGTTGACGGCGGTGGTGTATGCGCTGATCAAGAAGAACGAAAACGTCGAGCTGATGGTGGCGCCGGCCAAGGGATAGAGGTGCTTAACGGCAAGCCTTTTCGGCTACGGATGCCGCTCTTAAGGGGCGGCGTCAGCCTGGCACAGTGCCGTTTACCGGCACGGTCGGCGAACCCGCTCAACACCCATGCTTGCGCCGCAATGGCACCAGCAGGTCACTCAGACCGTTATGGTCGACTTCATGCATCAAGGCCAGCAACTCCCCTAGCTCCCCTGTTGGAAAGCCCTTGCGCGCAAACCACGCCAGGTAATCGCCCGGCAGGTCGGCAATGATCCGACCTTGGTATTTGCCAAACGGCATACTGCGAGTCACTAACAGTTCAAGACTTTGCTGGTTGAACATTTTTCAGATCTGAACGTGAAAATGCCGACCATACGGCAATCTGCACGAGTACCCAAGCGCAATCATGCAGAATGCTGCTTTCCAAATAATATTTGATTTGGCTAAGTCATTGAAATATATGCATTTTATAAGATTGCTCAATTTGGCACGATCACTGCTCCTATCCAGATGACTATCACCTGCCAAGGAGTTTTGCCATGAGTGACGTTAACAAAGACGTTATCAACGTATTGAACGACCTGATCGAGTACAGCAAAGACGGCGAAAAGGGTTTCCGTGAATCGGCCGATGATGTCAAGAATCCTGAACTGAAAGCGTTCTTCGTTCAACGTGCTGGCGAGTGCGCGAACGCTGCTGCCGAACTGCAAAGCGAAGTACGTAGGCTTGGCGGGGATCCAGAGACATCTACCAGCATTACAGCTGATATCCATCGGGGATGGGTGAACTTCAAGTCCATGCTGACAGGTAAGAGCGAAGAGGCAGTGCTCAACGAAGTCGAGCGCGGTGAGGATCATGCGCTGAAGGCCTACAAAGAGGCCCGTGAGAAACTGGTGAAGCTGGGTCGTAGTGCAACAGACTCCACCTACACCCTGGTCGAGAAACAGCTGCAAGGCGTACAGCGCAACCATGACCAAGTAAAGGCGCTGCGTGATTCGGCCCGCGCCCGCTCTTAAGTGACCGGGCCTTCTACCCGGTTGCGGCCCTTGGCCTTGGCCCGGTAGAGCGCTTCATCCGCACCACCCAGCATGGCTGCTAGGCCCTGCTGGGTGTTTGCGTTGAAGCTGCCAATGCCGATGCTCACCGTGACCGGCTGGGTATCGTTACCGAAAGGAGCGAGTCGCTCGACGCTACGGCATATCCGTTCTGCCAGCAGCCGTGCACCTTGCGCGTCGGTTTCTGGCAGTACCACCTGAAATTCCTCCCCGCCATACCGAGCAGCCAGATCGGCCGGCCGACGGATGCAGGCCTCGATGGCCTTGGCCACCTCGCGCAGTGCGTGATCACCGCCCGCATGGCCGTGGCGCTGATTGAACGCCTTGAAATGGTCCACATCCACCATCAGCACCGTCAGTGGCTGGCGGGAACGCTGGGCACGTGCCCATTCATGGCGCAGCATTTGATCCAGGTGCCGGCGATTGGCCAGGCCGGTCAGGCTGTCGGTCGCGGCCAAGGACGCCAGGCGCTGTTCAGCCTGGTAACGGCGATGCAGCTCCCGGCCGAGCAGCCAGGTCAACCAGATGATCCCTGCACACAGCAGCCCGGTGGCGACGCTGACCAGCAGCGCCGTGCGGCGCCAGGACGCGAACACCTCGTCGGTGGCATGCACCACCAGCACGATCAGCGGCAGGTCGCCCACCCGTGCAAAGGTATACATGTGCTCGCTGTTATCCCCGGCTGAGGCCGCGACGAAGCTGCCACTTTGTTGCCCGAGTATTCGCTGGAAATTGGGCTTGCCGGCGTACTGGCTGCCCACAGATGGGTCGGACGGGCCCATGGGTTGGCGGGCCAGTAGCTGGCCTTCGACGTTGAACAGGTTCACGCTGCTGTTGGCACCGATATCCAGGCGTTTGAACAGATCGGTGACATAGCCAAGGCGCAGTGCGCCAGCCGCAATCCCGGCGAAATTGCCGTTCGGGTCGGTGATGCGCCGGCTGAAGCTGATGCACCAGTCCAGGTCGCCCAACCGGGCCTTGAACGGCGGCCCCACCAGCAGGGCGGTGTTTGGGTTGTGCAAGTGGGTCTGGAACACGCCCGTGTCCCGGAAGTTGGCCTTGCGCGGTACGCTGCTGGTCGAATCACCTACCACGTCACCATTGCTGTTCAGCCACAGTACGTCCCCGCGCTTGCGGTCGGCGAAGGTATCATCGAACAGCAGCCGTTGGCGCAGGGGGCCGGGTACCGAGGGCAGCTCCTTGCGGCCTACCGCCCAGATCAACCCTTGAAGGGCCTGATCATAAAGCTCGACATTGCGCAGGATGTCACTTTCGATCAATTGCACGATGTTGTTGGCCGAGCGTACGGCCGATTGCTCCACGCTCTCACGCTCGCGCATCAGCAAGTAGCTGACGATGGCCACGATGGCGAGCACGGCCAGGCAACTGCCCAGCACGAGAGCCAGTTCAGGGTGCGACCGGGAAGAGGCAAGGCGTAACGGTGAGGTAGGCATGGTCGCGACTGCTGGGGGCCATTTGCGGCGGCGACATTCTAGGCAAGAGGTGATTGTCGGACAAGTTCGCCCGACGGAATCACAGCGCGGCAGAGATCGCCCTGCCGCACGGATTAGCCAGTGTCTGTACCAAGCTGTCAGAACACGTTCAGAGGGTAGTCGACGATGACGCGCACTTCGTCGTTGTTGCTGTTGCCATCGATCGAGGCGTAGCCTTGGCCGCCGCGGTGCGTGGCGTAACGGACCAGCACCGAGAGGTCTTTGAGGTCGCCTTCCTGGAACACGTACTTGACGTCCAGGTCGCGTTCCCAATGCTGGGCCTGCTTGCCATCAGCCCGGTAGTAGTCGTAATGGCTGTTGTCCTGGGCAGCCTTGGTCAGGTCGGCCTTGCCCCGCGAGTACGACAGCGATGCGCTCAGGCCAGGCAGGTCGAGGCCGGCGAAGTCATACCCGTACTGAAGTTTCCAGGACCGCTCGTTCGGCGCATTGAAATCCGAATACATGCGCGAGTTGTCCAGGTAGACGCTGTCTCCGAGGTTGATGTAGTCGAACGGCGTATCGCCGTTAACCCGCTGATAGGCGGCGGTCACGGTATGAGCGCCTGCATTGAGGGTCAGGTGCAGGCTGTAGGTGTTGTTGTCGATGCTGCCCAGCAAGGCCCGGCCTGTGTCTTGCGTATGGTAGAAGTGAGCGCCAGGGTTGAGGCTGACCTGCTCGTTGACCACATAGGTGTAGTCGAAGTCGGCGTAGTACTGGTTCCAGATGTCCTTGAGTTCAGCCGCATACACGCTGGTCGTGATGTTGGGTGTACCGCTCCAGGCTGCGCCCGCCCAGCTCAGGTGCTTGCTCTTGCCGCGCTCATCCAGTGAGCCGTAGTAGGTGTCGATACGGCGATGGCCGCTTTGGTTGTAGGGCTTGGTGAAACTGACCTTGCCACCCTCAAGCAGCAGCCCTTCGACGCTGGTGTTGGTCAGGCTGATACCCCGGAACGTCTGCGGCAGCATGCGGGTTTCGCCACCGGCGATCACGGGGT
This sequence comes from Pseudomonas sp. WSY_20, assembly GCF_043104335.1. Taxonomy (NCBI): domain Bacteria; kingdom Pseudomonadati; phylum Pseudomonadota; class Gammaproteobacteria; order Pseudomonadales; family Pseudomonadaceae; genus Pseudomonas; species Pseudomonas sp. WSY_20. Next base: position 33,398 of record NZ_JBICKP010000049.1, on the reverse strand, counting down.
TGGTCAGAAACAGATCACCGGCCTTGAACTCGGTGTCCAGCGCCTTGAGCTTGAGCGCCGCGCCTGCGGTGGAAAACGAATGCGGGGCTGCCCCCAGTTCACCGTCGCTTTTCACACGGGTCGGCAGGATGCTGGTGCCTGCATGACCACCACCACCGTCGAGCTTCACCCCTAGCATGGCGTGCGCGTCCAGACCGAAACCGACAGTGCCTGGTGTGTAACCGGATTCGAAGCGCGCCACTGCCCCTTGACCCCATTCCCGCGTATCGCGTGCACCGTGATTGTGGGTATCGCGGTTGAAATAAGCATTGCGCAAGTGCAGGTTCAACGACGATCCCTCGACAAAACCCTCGGCGTTGTCATCGGTGGCCTGAGCCGTGACGGGAATACTTGCACTGAGCGCAATGAAAAGCGGGGTGAAGCGAAACGCGAAAGACACCGGTATAGACTCCTTGATCGGTAGGCGGGGCAGTGCTTGTTATAAGGGATGGCCATGCTTGGCGCATGACACAACTGCCAGGAAAAAACACAGCGCATACGAAAAAAAGCCGCTGATAGGGCAGCGGCTTTTAGAGGCTAACATATTGAAACAGATGAATCCCATGGCGCCTGTTGAACGCGCCGAGGCGTAGGCTCAGCTGTCGGCGTCGGTATCGACAACCGCTTTGGACGCTGTCTGCGGCGAGCCTTTGACGGTGTCGGCATGCTGTGTGGCCACTGTTTCACGGGCCTCCTGATGGGCCGCTGCGAACTCGGCGTTGCGGGCCACGAATGCAGGCGACTCTTCGGCCATGGCCAGGGGGGACAACAACAGGGACGACAGGACGAACACGCTGGCAATACCCATACTGTTGGACATTTCTAACTACCTTCTTGCGGTGCAAGTACTAATGAGGACAGGGGTAAAGTTAGTCGTGTGGAGGCAGTTTAAACAGAGCGAAGTTGGATAAGCACTGTTGCGTAAAAGGTAAGTATCGGGGCTGGAATGGCGGGGATTTTCTTTGAAATGCCCGGTTTAGAGCCTTGTAGGGAACTAGTGAGAGCCGAGGTTCAGAGTGGGCGTTAGGGGGCTCACATTCAAACGGTTACTGGACGCGGACGGAGCGCACGCTTGCCTCGGCCAGAACGGCCACGAAGGTGGCAGCTGCAGGTGCTCAGCTTCGCAGCTCACATTGCCGGGGCCGCAAAGCGGCCCCGCCCCTAGAACCCGATAAACGCGTAATAAACTGGTGGCTGGTCAGTCACCTGTACCCCGTGCGCCTGTAACTGTGCCTGCAATGCCGCATCCTCGACATGCAGAGCCCAAGATCCCCAGATGTCCTGGGGCTGCTCTGCAAGCGCTGTGGCAAACGCCTGCATGTCAGGCAAGTAGGCAGTAAAGCCGTTGCCTTTAAGCGCGCTAGTCGTCATGCCCAGTGCATGGCAGACCGCCACCTTGGCCGCGATGTCCTCCCTGTCTGCCTGCCGAGAGGCCTGCACCAACGCCTGCAACTGGGCATCGACCAACTGCGTGCCGTGGATCAGGTCAGGCCCCTGTTGCCAGGCCTCAGGCGGGCAATCCTTGCTCTCGGGCCGCAAGGGGATGTGTGGGTTGATTTCAACCGGATAGATCCTGCACACCAGCGGGCGCTGGTCGTAAATGGCGCACAGGTCGTTGTCGGCCAGATAGCGGCAGCGGCCAGGGTTGAAGGCCGCGAAGGTTACCGACACCCGGATCTGGCCGTCGGCACTGGGTACGGCGTGAGAGCGCAACAGCACATGTTCGCGTTGCTCAGGAGGCATGCCAGGGCCGTCGACGACGAATGCCTCTATCAGCACGATTACCTGCCCACCGTCGCGGGCCCAGCGCTGCGACTCGACCAGGGTCAGGGGCACATGGTGGCCGCTGCAGCACTTGCCACAGCCGGTGCAGGCGAAACGCAGGCTATCGCTCACTTGGTTTGCGGGCTCCATTCACTTACATACGCCCGCTGCTGCTTGCGATCATACAGGCACAACTCGGTACCGGTCCGCTGCTTCATGTGCTTTTGCGGGTACACGCCTTCGATCAGCAGTGCGCTCATGCCGGACTGGTCGTCGAACTCGGCGGGCTTGCCGCGAGCATGGGCGTTCTTGAACTGGCTGGCAGCCAGGCAGGCCTTGAGCATCTGCTGACGGTGCTCGTTCCAGGCCTGGCTGCTGGAGGCCTGGACGAGGCCGCTGAACAGGGCGCAACTGATCAGGATGAGGCTGATACGTTTCATGCGTGGCTTCCTGCTGGTTGCGAGAGGGTCTGGAAGTATGCCCCAGTCAGTCCGAGGGGCAAACCCGCAGCCGTGCTGGCAGGTCAGCGCTCAGCGAAGACCACGGCCCGCGCCGCCACCACCAGGCAGTCGGTCAACTCGGGGGACGAGAACTTGGTCAAGATGGCGTTGGCCCCGGCCTGGGTCGCCTTTTCGCTGCTCATGGCGCTGTCCAGCGAGGTGTGCAGCAGCACGTACACGTGCTGAAAATCCGGGCTCTCGCGCAGGCTGCGGGTGAAGGCATAGCCGTCCATCTCGCTCATCTCGATGTCCGAGACGATGACATTGATCTCCTGCGCCGTGCCTTGCAGCTCCAGCAGAATGCCGATGGCGTCCTTGGCACTGCGGGCGGTACGGCACTCGATCCCCAGGTTGCGCAGGGTATGCACCGACTGTTGCAGGGCGACGTTGCTGTCGTCGACCACCAGGATGTTGGCGGCGGCCAGCAGGCTGGCGTCCTCGACGCTCAGGCCACTGGCGGTCGATTCGACGGGTGCCGGGGCGATGCCGTGAATGACCTTCTCGATGTCGAGCACCTGCACCAAGGTGTTGTCCACCCGGGTAACGCCGGTTATGAACGACTGTTTGCCCGCACCGTAAGGCGGCGGTTTGATGTCGGTGCTCAGGCAGTGCACGATGCGGCTGACCGCCTGCACGTGCAGGCCCTGGCGCGAGCGGCTGATCTCGGTGACGATCAAGCACCCTGCGTTGGGGTCGGCCAGCGGTCGCTCGCCAATGGCGCGGGACAAGTCGATCACCGACAGCGGGTGCCCGCGCAGGGTCGCTACGCCTTTGACATGGGGGTGGGACTCGGGAAGCTTGGTCAGCGCTGGGCACGGAATGATTTCGCTGACCTTGAGCAGGTTGATTGCCATCAGCTTGCCGCTGCGCAGGGTGAACAACAGCAGGGACAACGCGTCCGCGCGGGCATTTTGCTTGGCCATGGTGACCTTCGGTGGGGAACAGGGGATAACAGGTTATCGGCCTGTTCCGTCAAGGCTTTAGGGGCGCCTGCGCTAACGTTCGCGCAAGGCTTCCTTGGCACGGTTCAGGGGTTTGATGAGGTAGTCGAGTATGGTCTTCTCCCCGGTGCGAATATCCACCGTGGCGATCATCCCCGGCACGATCGCAAACTGCTTGCCGGCCTTGTTCTGCAGGCTGTCCTGTTCGGTGCGAATGAACACCCGGTAATAATAGATTTCAGGTTTGACCTCGTCCTGCAGGGTGTCCGGCGAAATCCCCACCACCTTGCCGTCCAAGCCGCCATACACCGAGTAGTCGTAGGCGCTGATTTTCACTTTCGCGGCCTGGTCGGGGTGAATGAAGGCAATGTCCCGTGGCGCGATGCGGGTTTCGATCAGCAGGCGTTCATCCATCGGTACGATCTTCATCACCTGGCCGCCGGGCTGCACTACACCGCCCAGGGTATTGACCTCGATGTCCTTGACGATGCCCCGCACAGGCGAGCGCAGGGTCAGGCGCGTCAATGAGTCGCTGCGGCCACGAATCACCTCCGACAGGCTGTCGGCCTCGGCACTGGCCTTGGCCAGCTCTTCCCTGGCTCGCACCAGGTACTCCGAGCGCGCCTCGGTGGCCTTGAGCTCCAGTTCCGAGCGTTGACGGTTCAGGCGGATGACCTCGACGCGGCTGGAGGCGCCCATCTTCGCCAGGTTTTCGGTGATCTTGAGCTCGCTGCGCACCAGCCGCAGCGAGTCCTCGATACCGGCCAATGTCTGCTCAAGGCCACGGCGGCGGGTGGTGTACAGCGCCGTTTCCGCCTCGATCAGCTCGGGCGACTCGCGCAGGCTGGCCGGGAATTTCAGCGGCTTGCCCGTGACCTCTGCCTGCAGCCGCGCCTGGCTGGCCTTGGCCGCGCGGTACTTGGCTTCGCTTTCGCCCACGCTCGATGATGTCTTGGTCGGGTCAAGCTGGGCCAGGACCTGGCCGCGCTCGACAAGGTCACCTTCGGCCACGCTCATCTGCGCGACGATGCCTCCTTCGAACGACTGGATGACCTGTTCGCGGGAGCTGGGGATGACCTTGCCCGTGCCGGTGGACACCTCGGTCACCTCGAACCAGGCAGCCCAAGCCAGGAATGCCGCCAGCATCACCGCGCACAGGGTGATCAGGCGCCCGGCCCGAAACACCGCCTGGTCATCCTGACCATCGAGATAAGAGGCGGGAAGTTCATGGTTGCTCATGCCTGCGCTCCTTGCAGTTTGGCCAACGCGGCGTCGCGCGCGTCGTCGATCACGATACGGCCGCCGTCGAGCACCAGGATGCGGTCCACCCGTTGCAGCACGCTCAACCGGTGGGTGGCTATCACCAGGGTGCGGCCCTGGCAGAAGCGGTCCAGGTTATCCAACAACCGGCGCTCGGTAATGTCATCGAGCGAAGCAGTAGGTTCGTCCAGCAGCAGCACCTGCGGCTGGCGCACCAGCAACCGCGACAGCACCAGCGCCTGGCGCTGCCCACCGGACAGGCCCAGGCCGCCTTCGAGGATCAGGTGATCCATGCCTTTGGGCAGGCGACGCACGAAATCCAGCGCACCGGTGGCCGACAGCGCCGCCACCAGCTCCTGATCGCTGGCCTGGCCGGCGCCCAGGGTCAGGTTCTCGCGCAAGGTGCCGTGGAACAGCCTGGCGTACTGGGCCAGCAAGCCTACGTCACGGCGCAGGTCGGCCGGGTCCAGGTGCGCCATGGCGATACCGTCCAGGCTCACCTCGCCCTGCATCAGGTCCATGCTGCCGGCCAGCGCCTGCAGCAACGTCGACTTGCCAGCGCCGTTGCGGCCAAGCACGGCAATGCGCTCACCCGGACGAATGTCCAGCTGCGCGATGTTGAGCACAGGCGGCGCTTCTTCGCTGTAGCGGAAGGTGGCCTGGCGTAAGCGGTATTCACCGCGCAGGGCAGGCATGTGCACCCGTGCCTCGCCTTCAGGATGGTCTACTGGCGATTGCATCAGCTTGTCCAGCCCTTGCAGGGCCACCTTGGCCTGCTGCCATCGAGTCAGGACATGGGTCAGTTGGGCCAACGGCGCCATCATGCGCGAGGCCAGCATGGAGGCGGCCACCAGGCTGCCGGTGGTCAGGTCACCGGCGATCACCATGGGCGCACCGATCACGATGACCACGGCGAACACGGCCCCTTGCACATTCTGCGTCCAGGCCACCAGCCCGTTGGTGAGGGTGCGCAGGCGCAGGTTGGTGTGGGCGCAGGCGGCGTTGTACTGGTTCCATTGCCGCTCGAAACGCGCTTCGGCTTGCAGGGCCTTGATCTCGTCCAGGCCTTGGATGCTCTCGACCAGCATGGCGTTGCGCAACGAGGACTCGCGCATCGAGGCATTGGCTAACCGTGCCAGGCGCCGCTGCGCGAGCAAGCCCGGCACCACCATCGCCACCAGGGCTACGATCGGCACGAACACCAGCACGCCGCCGATCAGCCAGAACACGAACAGGAACAGCAGGAAGAAGGGCAGGTCGGCCAGTGCCGTCGCAGTGCTGGAGGTGATCAGGTCGCGGATGGACTCCAGCTCGCGCAACTGCGAAATGAACGAGCCGGTGGACTTGGGCCGCACCGAGTTGCGCAGGCGCAGGGCGTGGCCGTAGACCAGGTCGCTGACGCGCAGGTCGGCTCGCTTGCCCAACAGGTCGGTAACCTTGAGCCGCAGCAGGCGCATGCTGAAGTCGAACACCAGCGCCAGCACCACGCCGCCAAACAGCACATACAAGGTTGGCAGCGATTCGGCCGGAATCACGCGGTCGTAGACCTGCATCGAGAACAGCACCCCGGCCAGCGCCAGAACGTTGGCGACCAGCGAGGCGATCATCACTTGCCCATAAGGGCGCAGGTCGCGCAGCACGATGCGAGCGAACCAGTGACGGTCGTACGGGGCGGTGTAGTCATCGGTGCGCACATCGCGCAGTGGCCGTGCAGGGCGCAGCAGTGCAACGCGGGTGATCCTGCCTTGCAGCGCATCGCGGGGCAGGCGCGAGGTCAGCCCTTGATCGCCTGCGAAGACCACCGCCAGGTCATCCTCCTGGGTCACCGACTCGACCACGGCCAATTGGCCGTCATCAAGCTCCAGCACCAGCGGCGTGCGCCATTGCCGCAAGCCTTTTGCGTCGAAACGCACAAAGCGCAAGGCCAGGCCGGCCTGGCGTGCCATGTGGCGCAGGATTTCGTCCAGGGGCCGGGCATCCTCATCGGCGGCCAGGCGGATGCGCTGGGGGGACACGTCCAGACGATAATGGTGCGCGACCTGCAGCATCACCTCCAGCCAAGGGCCGAGGTCAGCCCGCGCGCTGGTGGCAGGTGCCGGGATGTGGGCCTGTTCGGGCAGTGTCACATTGACCGGATCGCTCATGGCTGAATCTCCACACCTTGCAGGTTACGCCCCTCGAGGCCGAAGGCCGCCCGCAGGGCGCCCGTGTTGTAGAGGCAGTCCACGTCCAGGCGCAGCAGGTCGGAACGGGTGCCGGCCAGTTCGAAGCGCGACTGGTAAATTTCCTGCTCGGCATTGAGTAAGTCGAGCAGGGGGCGCGTGCCCAGGTCCAGGTACTGGCGGCCGTAAAGCATCCGCGCTTCCTGAATGCTGTCCTGGCGGGCCTCGAGCGAGTTCAAGCGGCGGCCCAGCCCCGCTGTTTGCGCGGTGGCCTCGGCCAGGCCGCGGCGGGCCTGCAAGCGCGCGGCATCCTCGGCCGAATCGGCGGCCGTCAGGGCATAGCCCGCCGCGCGACTGCGGGCACTGATGGAGCCGCCCTGGTAGATCGGCACCTCCACGTTGAGGTAGATACCGGCCTGGGTACGGTCCAGGCGTGAGTTGTCACGGTTGTAGTCATTGTCCAGGTAGTGGTTGACCTGGGGCTGCAACGACACGGTAGGGTAGGCCTCGGCCTTGGCCTGGGCCAGTTCGGCCTGGCCCTGGGCACGTTGGGCAAGCGCCATCAGTACCGCTGGCAGGCGCTCGTCGCCCTGGCTCGGCCGCTTGCAGGCCTGGGCCAGTTCCCGAGGCGTTCGTTCGTCCAGGGAGACCGGCGTGGCGCGTCCGAGCAAGGCCGCCAGGGTCGAGCGCCAGCGCTCGTATTGGGCACTGTATTCTTCCAGCACGGCGCGGGCGCTTTGTACCCGCGACTCGGCCTGGACCACGTCGGAGCGGGTACTGGCGCCCATGTCACTGCGCTGGCGGGCCATGCTGGCAATGTCGCCTACCCCACGGATCTGGTCACGGGCAATGCCGATCAGCTGCTCATAGCGGCGCGTTTCGATCCAGGCGTAGGCCGTGTCGCGGGCCAGGTCATCGACCACCAGCAGGATATTGGCCTGGGCCCGGGCGGCTGCGGCCTGGGCAGCGCTGACCGCATGATCGACCTTGCCGAAGTCGTACAGCATCTGCTTGAGCGACAGGTTGATGGCCTGGCTGCTGCGGTCACCGCCGTAGCCGGTGTCATAACCGGTACGCAGGCCGCCGGAAATCTGCGGGTAATAACCTGCGCGGGCGACATTGATACCTTCGCCTTGCTTGTACAGGTTGCCGATGGCCTCGGCGATGCTCGGGTGCCATTGCGCGGCTTGCAACACGGCCTCGGACAGCCCCAAGGGCTGCGCGCCGGCGACCGGGGCCATGCCCACGACGGGCCTTGCCGGTACCGCGTCAGGCGCGTCCCTGAGCAGGGACGGCCCGATCTGGCGTAATGCAGGGTCTATGTCATCGGCGGCCTGGGCCACCGGTTGAAAGTTCAAGGCCAGGAGCCCGAAGGCTCCCAGCAACCACGGTGACAGCGTACTGCTTGGCTTCACAGAGTGTCCTTACTGCTGGTCATCGTCCTTGCCGCCGGGGGTGTACCCGGCGGGTTTGCAGCGGCCTCAGACCACATGGATACCGCTTTGCACCCACAAGTGGTGACTCGGATCCTCCTGGGCCGTGTATTGGTTATAGTCGATACCGTCGGCAGTTTGGTTCCCCACCTTGCTCCAGGTGTCGGTCATGTGAACCGAGTCACTTTCGTCCCCCTTGATGATCAGCGTGTCGCTGGCGCTGTCGGTGACCGCCACCACATCGGCCAGGGTCAATGTCAGGGTTACTGCGCTGGTGTCGTTGAGGTCGATGGTTTCGATCTCGTGCACCCGCCCGACCAGGTTGCCCAGGTCGATGCTGGCATCGCCGCCATTCCAGAGCAGGGTGTCGCTCCCGTTTGCTCCGTTGATGCTGGCAAAGGCCTGGTCGCTGATGACCAGGGTATCGTTGCCCGCGCCCCCCTCAAGCGTGACCGCGCTACCGGTGCTGGCCACCAGCGTGTCATCGCCATCGGTGCCGGCGATTACCTCGCTGGCAGCGACTGCGGCGACACTGGCCAGCGCCGCGCCCTCCTCACCGGTGTCCGCCATGATCGCAGCGGTGGCGGCAAAGCCGGTGACTGGGTCAAGGTTGATGGTGAGCGTGGCGGTGTCGGTGGTGCCGTTGGGGTGGGTCAGCTCGTAGGTGAACACTTCCCGTTGGCCGATCACCGACGCGCTTAGCCCGGCATCGAGGGTATAGGCGTAGCTGCCGTCGGCCTGTACCACCAAGGTACCGTAGTTGCCCTGGACGATGGCCCCGTTGTAGCCCGGGATGGTGAAGGTGTTCGCCGCCGTCAGCACGCTCAGCACCGTCAGGGGCGAGCCCAGGTTGTCGGCGCCCGCGCCGTCGGTCAGCAGGTTGCCGGTGACCGGCGTGTAGCTGCCCACCACGAACTCGTTGAGGTGAGTGGCCGTGGCATTGACCGTGGTGGTCAGCGAGCTGATCAGCCCAATGCCGCCTGCGGTGACCCGCACGTGGTAGGTGCCGGCGCCCTGGTTCTGGAAGGTGTAGCCCGCACCGCCGCCCAGCAGGGTCACCAATGAGCCACCACCCACTGTCTGCACCGTCACGTACTGCCCGGTGGCCGGGTTGAGCTTGAGCAGCTCGAGCGTGGTGCCGTTGAGCAGGGTCAGCAGGTTGGTGGAGTTGAGCACGACCTGTACATCAGCAGTGGTGTTGGCTGCCACGGTGGTGGTGTAGGTGGCCGAGCGGGTACCGAGCACCGGCAAGGACAGCGGTGAGAACGTGGTGGTGCTGCTGGTTTGCAGGTTCACCAGGCTGATGTTGGTGTTGTCGACGTCGTTCACCGCATCCACCACGGTGGCTGGCGCTGCGTAGTTGGTGTTGCTCCACACCTCGGTGGCTTGAGGGCTGTCGATGCGCACGTACAGGTTGGCGGTGTCGGACTTGCCGTTCGGATGCACCAGTTGATAGCTGAATACATCCACCTTGCCGACGCTGCTCGGGCTGCCGTTGGGGGTGTAGGTGTAGCTGCCATCGCCCCTGATCACCAGCGTCCCGTACTGGCCCTGCACCGTGGTGGCGCTGCCAGCGGTCACGTAGCTCCCGCCTTTGAGCACCTGCAGGACCGCGTCGCTGTCCGGCCCACGCGCATCGGTAGTGCCATCGATACCCACGTCGGTGACCACGTTGCCGGACGTTGCAGCGCCTGTACCGGTGAACTGGGTCAGGCTGGTGGTATCGACCTGCAACGTCGTGTTGACCGTGGTCAGCAGGCCGATGCCGCCGCTGCCCACGGTCAGCCGGTAGTCACCGGCACGCAGCTCGCCGATGTCCACGCGCAGGCCTTGGCCCAGCGGCAGCAATACCAGGTCGAGCAGGCCCTGGCTGTTGCCGGTGGCCAGCGTCACCCAGGCGCCACTGGCATTTTTCACCTGCAAGGTGAAGGTGGCGTTGTCCAGCAAGGCCAAGGCACTGCCCGTGTTGAGCGTCAGCGTGGGGTCCGCCGTTGTCCCTGCGCCCACTGTCCAGGTAAAGGTCTTGCTGAAGCCTGCCAGCAGGGTGCTGAACGAGTCCTGGTAGGTGCGGCTGCTGACGACGGGTGCGAGGTTGACCACGGCAGTGGCCAGGTTGTCGCTGGCGATGACCGGTGCATTGGCGTCCACATCGGGCGCGGTAACGGTGACGTTGCCCGACACGTTGCCGCGTGGGTCGCTCAAGGTCACCGACAGCAGCTGGCCATTGTCCTGCGGTGGGTTCAAGGCCACGGTGAAGCTGCCGTTAGGCTGCACGGTACCGGTTTGCAGCACCGTGCCGGTCGCGCTGCGCACGGTGACGGTGGCGCCGGGCTCGCCAGTACCGGTCAGGCTGGTACCGTCGGCATTGACCTGCAGGTTGCCGGCGACCGCTGGCGGGGTGAAGTCCGGCGCCGTCAACGCGGTGGGCGTCGAAACGTTGCCTGCAGCGTCCGTGAGCGTAACCGACAGCGCCTGGTTGTCTATCTGCGCAGCCGCCAGGCTGACCACGAACAAACCGTTGCTGCCGACCGTGGCAGTGCCCAGCACGGTGCCGGCGCTGTTACGCACCTGCACCGTGCTGCCGACCTGGCCCGAGCCGCTGACGGCGGTGCCGGTGGGGTTGATGGTGGCAATCGGCGCGGCAGGCGGCGTGGTGTCGGGTGCGAGCACGCTGGCGCTGCCGGACAGGTTACCGGCGGCATCGGTCTGGCGTACCACCAGCAGTTGCCCATCGTTCTGTGGTGAGCTCAGGGCGATGGTAAAGGTGCCGTTGGCCTGCACCACACCGGTACCGACCTGGCCTCCTGGGCCTTGCACGGTAACGGTAGCGCCTGCTTCACCGTTGCCGGTCAGTACGGTGCCCGCACCGTTGACCACCACGTTGGTCGGCGCAGCAGGTGGTTGGACGTCAGGCGCGGTGAAGGCGGTGTTGCCAGAGGCGTTGCCCGCCGCGTCGGTCTGGCTGACGGTCAGCACCTGGCCGTTCAACTGCGGTGCGTTCAGGTTGATGCTGAACTCGCCGGCGGCGTTGACCTGCCCGGTGCCCAGCACCGCATTGCCGGCGCTGCGCACGGTCACTGTCGCGCCCGCTTCGCCGGTGCCGGTCAGTACCAGGCCATTGCTCGACAGCGCGGCGATGACCGGGTTTGCAGGCGGGGTGATGTCTGCCGCCACCACGAAGGTTGGCTGCGACTCGCCGCCAACCAAGGCAACGGCCGTGACGGTCAGTTGCTGCCCGTTGAGTTGTGCGGCCGTCAGTTGCAGGCTGAACGTGCCGTTCAAGGTGGCGCCGCCGACACCGATCTGGTTGCCCGCCGCATCGTATACCCGAATGCCCGTTCCCGAAGGCGCATTGCCCGACAAGGTCAGGCCATCGCTGGCCAGCACGACGTTGGTAGGGGGTACCGGAGGAGGTGCCAACGGCGTGACGAAGGTGATGCTGGCAGACGTATTGGCCGCCGCATCGGTCTGGTAGACCACCAGCGACGCCACTGAGCCGGCAGGCGGACTGGTGACGATCTGGAAGGTCCCGGCGTCGCTGACTTCACCGGTACCGATCACCGTCCCGTTTTTGCTGATGGTGACGGTTGCGCCTGGCTCGCCACGGCCTGTGATCACGGTGAAGGTGTTGTCCACCGCCAGGTCTGTAACGGCACCGGGCGGCGAGGTATCCCGGGCCAGCAAGGTGGCCGGGATCGACGCGTTGCCTGCTGCGTCGATGGAGACCACGGTCAGAAGCTGGCCGTTGTTCTGGGCTGGGTTCAGGGCGACGGTGAAGGCACCGCCCGCCGCTACCTGGGCGGTGCCGACTTCGACACCGTCCGGCCCGCGCACGCTGATGGTGGTGCCGGCTTCGGCCGTACCGGTGAGGGTCTGGCCGGTGGCATTGAGCACAAGGTCACCCGGCTGCACCGGTGGGGTGAGGTCAGGTGCTTGCAGTTCCACGCCGGGCGATGGGTTGCCGGTGGCATCCTGGGCGATGAGTGTCAGCACTTCACCGTTGATCTGTGCCGGCGTCAGTGCCACCACGAAGCGGCCGTCAGCGGCGACGACCACTTGGCCGACCAGGTCGCCCTGGCTGTTGAGCACCGTCACGCGCGCCCCGACTTCGGCTGTGCCGACCACCTGGGTGCCGCTGCTGTTGATGGTCGCCACCACCGCTTCAGGGGGCGTGATGTCCAGGGCAGTCAGGGTGCTGACCGGCGAGACGTTCTGGGCAGCATCGGTCAGGGTCACCTGCAACCGCTCGCCATTGAGCTGCGGGGTTTGCAGGGCGATGGTGAAGGTGCCTGCGGCGCTCACCACTCCCGTGCCGATCTGCGTCGTGCCCACGAACACCCGCACGGTGGCGCCCACTTCGCCGACGCCACCTAGGGTGTCGCCTGCCGCATTGAGGCGTAACTCGGTCGCCGCTGCTGGCGGCGTCAGGTCGGGCGCCTGCACCGTGACCGCCTCGCTGACGTTGCCAGGTGGGTCGGCCTGCAGCACGGATAGCACCTGGTTATCGACCTGAGCCGGCGACAGGTCCACACGGAAGCTGCCGTCTGCCAGGACTGTGCCCGTGCCCAGCGCCACGCCCGCTGCATCCCTGACGGTTACCGTGGATCCCGGCTCACCCAAGCCGGTGACCACGCTGCCATCGGCGTTGATTGCCACCTGAGTCAATGGCTCTGGTGGGGTGAAGTCAGGCGTTTGCAAGGTGGCGATCGGCGAGACATTACCGGCCGCATCGGCCTGGGTGAAGCTCAGCACCTCGGCGTTGGTGAGCGGCGGGTCGAGGGTCAGCGTGAAGTTGCCGCTGGCATCGACGATGGCGCTGCCGATGTCCTCACCCGCTGCGTTGGTGACGGTCACTTCTGCGCCGGCTTCGCCGCGCCCCGTAATGGTGGCGCCGTCGCTGGAAACCGCCAGCTCCGCCGGTGCGGTTGGCGGCGTGGTGTCGGGCGCGGTGATGACGCTGGCGCCCGATTGGTTGCCGGCGGCGTCGGTCAGCAGCACCTGGACCTGTTGCCCATTGGCCTAAGGCGCCGTGAGGTTGACCTGGAAGGTGCCATCGACGCGCACGGTGTCGGTACCCAGCACACTGCCGTCGGCAGCGATCACCCGCACGGTGACGCCTGGCTCGCCTGTACCGTTGAGCAGGCTGCCACCGCCAGCGAACGCCAGGTCCTGTGCAGGTGTTGGCGCGGTGCGGTCTGGCGCGGTAAGGCTGACGCTGTTCGATTCGTTACCGGCCACATCGGCCTGGCTGGCATTGAGCAGCTCGCCGTCCAGTTGTGCCGTCGCCAGCGTGGCGCTGAAGTTGCCAGCGGCATCGACCACGGCGGTGCCGAGTTCGATACCACCCTCGCCGGTGATGGTCACGGTAGCGCCCGGCTCGCCGCGGCCGGTCACGACCAGGCCATCGCCAGACAGCACCAGGCCGGTCAGCGGCAGCGGCGCCGTGGTGTCCGGCGCCTGCAGCGTGGCAGGTAGCGAAACCGCGCCGTCGGTGCCAGTGGCGGCGATCAGCAGCACTTCGCCGTTGGCCTGCGCGCTGCCAAGGTTGACCGTGAAGCTGCCGTCATTGGCCACTGGGCTGCTGCCCAGGAGTTGCCCATTGGTGCCGTACACGTTGACGGTGGTGCCGCTGGCTGCCGTTCCCGATACCGATAGCCCGTCGGCTGCCAGGACCAGGTCTGCCGGGGTTGCCGGTGCCAAGGGCCCAGGGGCGTTGATCGATTGGGCAGGCGATACGTTCTGCGCTGCATCGGCTTGCACCACGCTGAGGGTTTCACCCACCAGTGCCGCAGGGCTCAGGCTGACGTTGAAACGACCGTCGGCTGCGACCAGGGCTGTGCCTATCAGGCTGCCATCGGCTGCACTGACGCGCACGGTGGCGCCGGCCTCACCGGTGCCTACCAGGCTCGCGCCGTCGGCGGACACGGCCAGGTTACTGACGGCAGCTGGCGGCGTGGTGTCCGCTGCGGTATAGGGCGCAGCGGTCGAGACATTGCCGGCAGCGTCGGTGGCGGTCACCTGCAAGGCCTGACCGTTGGTCTGGGGAGCATTGAGGGTGATCTGGAAGGTGCCGTTGGCAGCGGCGACTGCCGTGCCCAGCACGTTGCCGGCGCTGTCGCGCACGGTCACCGTGCTGCCTGCTTCGGCGCTGCCGGTCATTTGCAGGCCTGAAGGGGCGAGCAGCAGGTCGATCGGCGCGTCGGGTGCCGTAAAGTCCGGCGCAGTCACGGCAACCGCCACCGATGTGTTGTTGCCCGCATCGGTCTGGGTGACGCTCAGGCGCTGCGCGTTGAGCTGCGCGCTGTCCAGGGTCAGGGTGAAGCTGCCATTGGCCGCGACCAGTCCTGTACCGAGGATGGTGCCGTCGACCCCGCGTACGCTGACGGTGGCGCCTGCTTCGCCCAGGCCGGTCAGGGTCAGGCCGTTGTTGTTCAGCACCACGTTGGTCAGGGCGGCCGGGGGTGTGAGGTCTGGCGTGGTGAGGTTGACGGCAACCGAGGTGTTGCCGGCGGCATCGACCTGGGTGACGCCGATGGCTTGGCCATTGGCCTGGGGCGTATCGAACACCACGGTAAAGCGGCCGTCCACACCCACAGTCGCCGTTCCCAGCACGGCGCCGGAGGCGTTGCGCACCTGCACGGTAGCGCCGGGTTCACCGCTGCCGGACAGCTGCCGGCCATCGCCGCTCAACTGCGCGTCGCTCACGGCTGCCGGCGGTGTGCGATCTGGCGTGGCCAGGCTGGCCGGTGCCGACACGTTGCCGGCTGCATCGCTGAGGGTGACCTGCAGCGCGCTACCGGTTGTCTGGGCGCTGGGCAGGGTGATCTGGAACTGGCCACTCTGGTTGACGGTACCGGTGGCCAGTACCGCGCCGCTGGCATCGCGAATCGTCACCAGCGCCCCGGCCTCACCCTGGCCGCTGACGACCGTGGCCGCGTTGTTCAGGCTCAGGTTGTCGGCAGCCAGAGGTGCCTGCAGATCGGGGGCTTGCAAGGTCGCGGCCAATGACACGTTACCGGCCGCGTCCGCCTGGGTCACGATCAGGTTCTGGGCATTGGCCACTGGCGGAACGAAGTTGATCGTGAACAGGCCATTGCTGCCCACGGTCGCGCTGCCCAGGAAGTTGCCCAGGCTATCGCTGACGCGCACGGTGGCGCCCACTTCGCCCTGGCCGGTCAAGGTGCTGCCGATCCGGTCGATGGCCACGTTTGTCGGTGCATCCGGTGGTGTGGTGTCTTCGGCGACCACGGTGGCTGGCACCGAGGGCTGACCGCCTGCCGTCGCTCGCGCGGTGACCTGCAATTTCTGCGCATTGAGCTGGGCATTGAGGAAGAACACGCGGAAGATGCCATCGGTGCCAACCGTCGCCGTGCCCAACGTGGTACCGGCGGATGTCACGGTAATCAAGGTACCGACGGTGCCCTGGCCGGTCAGCAGGAAGCCGTCGTCGCTGATCGCCAGGTTGCTTGGGGCCGCGACTTCGTTGCCGGTCGGGCCTTGCAGCTGTACTTCGGTGGAGGCGTTGCCGGCCGGGTCGATCACGACCACGTCGACCGTTTCGCCCGTGCTCAGGGGCGGGTCGACCGGGATCACGAAGGTGCCGTCCGGGCCTGCCGTTTCACTGCCGCGCTCGGAGCCATCAGGATTGCGGATGACCACCGTGCTGCCAGGTTCGGCCGTGCCGCCGACCGTGGTGCCATCGGGGCTCACGCTGACATCGGTAGCTGGCAGCGGATCGGTGTTGTCCGGTGCTGTCACGCTGATCGGCGCCGACGCATTGCCAGTCGGATCGGTGACCACGACGGTGACCGTCTCTCCATTGTTCTGCGGGGTGGGCAGCGTCACGCTGAAGCCGCCGTCGGCGTCTACTGGGACAGTGACTTGGCCCCCGGCACTGTCGCGTACCGTGACGGTCTGGGCGCCAGGTGCGTTGCCGGTGACGGTGGTGCCGTCTTCGCTGACCACAACGCCAGTGGGTTGCGCAGGTGGGGTGATGTCCGGCGCGGTGACCTGACCGGGCAACGAAACGTTGCCGGCACCGTCGATCAGCACGACGTCCAGCACTTGCCCATCGAGCTGCGCAGGTGACACGGGGACGATGAAATTGCCGCCCTCAGGCACCACGACGCTGCCCAGCACGGTGCCGTCAGCGGCACGTACTTCTGCCGTGGCGCCAGGTTCGCCAACGCCCTGGATGGCAGTGCCGCCCGGGGTGATGACCAGACCCGTGGCGGTTGACGGTGGAGTGCTGTCGTCAGCCGTGAGCGTGGTTGGAGGTGACAGGTTGCCCTGTGCGTCGATGAGGATTACCGACAGCACTTCACCATTGGTTTGTGCAGGGGTGAGAGGGACTTCGAAGTTGCCATCGACCCCTACTTCGACGCTGCCCAGCACATTGCCGGCGACATCGCGGACCTCGACAGTGGTCCCGGCCTCACCTCGGCCGCTCAGTACATTCCCTGCGCCATTGAGCGTGAGGCCAACAGCCGCCACAGGCGGTTCGAGGTCAGGCGCCGTCAAGGTGCCAGGAACGGAGGCGTTGCCGGCAGGGTCGGTTTGGGTGATTGATAGCGCCTGGCCACCGAGTTGCGCCGGTACCAGGGTAACGCTGAAGTTGCCGTCGGCTTGGACCTCGGCAGTGCCCAGCACGATGCCGGCGACGCCGGTCACCGTGACTTGTGCGCCGGGCTCGCCCGTGCCCGTGACGACGGTGCCATCAGCGGACACCAGCAGGGTGCCGGGGATGGCCGGCGGTTCATTGTCTGGTGCAGTCAGGTCGACGGCCTGGGACAGGTTGCCGGCGGCATCGCGCTGTTCGACGCTCAGCACCTGGCCATTGGTCTGCGCGGGGTCGAGCGTGACCGAGAATGCGCCGTTGTCGCCTACTTGGGCAAAGCCCAATACGGCGCCGTTCGGGCCGCGCACGGTCACCGTGGCGCCGGCTTCGCCAGTGCCGCTCACCACGCTGCCTGCGCCGTTGATGACGGCGTCGGCGACCAGTTGGGGTGGCGTGGTATCCGGCGCAGTGAAGGGTACCGGGCCTGCGCTGTTGCCCAGGTTGTCGGTGGCTTCCACGCTCAAGTTTTCGCCGTTGCGCTGGGCAGCGGACAGGGTGACGTCGAAGCGTCCGTCGGCGCCCACGGTTGCGCTGCCCAGCACAGCGCCGTCTGCGTCGCGTACGGTAATGATCGAGCCGACCTGACCTACACCGGTCAGATGGATACCCGCGGTGTCGATAGCCAACGCGGAAGGCTGCAACGGGCCGTCCAGATCGGGCGCCGTGACGGTGGCGCTCGAGGTATTGCCTGCGCCATCGCGCACGGTGACTTCCAGGGTCTGACCATCGGTCTGCGGCGGCGTCAGTTGCACGCTGATGACGCCGTTGGCACCGATCTGAGCCGTGCCGAGCACGTTGCCATCGGCATCGGTGACCTGCACCGTGGCCCCTGCCTCGCCACGTCCGGTCAACACGCTGCCGTTGGTGCTCAACTGCAGATCGGTAGGTTCATTGGGGGCCGTGATGTCGGGAGCGACGATTTGCACGGGCAACGAAGGGGTGCCGTCGCCATCGATGGCGACCACATCCAGGGTTTCACCGTTGGCCTGGGCCGGTGTGAGGCCCACGGTGAAGCTGCCGTCAGGGTTGGCCTGAACGGTGCCGATGACATTGCCCTGCGTATCGCGCACTTCCACCTGGCTGTTGCCAGGGGCTGTGCCGCTGACCGAGGTGCCGTCGCCAGCCACCACGATGTCGGTCGGGCTAGCCGGTACGGGGGCTTGCGAAACGGTGACGTCTATCGCCGTGGAGACATTGCCGGCTGCATCGGTCTGCACCAGCGTGATGGCCTGGCCGGCCACCAACGGCGCATCGAGGTTGACGACGAAGGTGCCGTTGGCCGCGACGGTGCCCGTGCCGATGACCAGGCCCTCGTCATTGCGCACCTGCACGGTGGCGCCCGGCTCGCCCCTGCCTGCAAC
Organism: Pseudomonas sp. WSY_20; assembly: GCF_043104335.1. Classification (NCBI taxonomy): domain Bacteria; kingdom Pseudomonadati; phylum Pseudomonadota; class Gammaproteobacteria; order Pseudomonadales; family Pseudomonadaceae; genus Pseudomonas; species Pseudomonas sp. WSY_20. The sequence goes on along the minus strand of NZ_JBICKP010000049.1, from coordinate 15,321 downwards.
GGCAAGGCTTCCCGCACCTGCCTGCACGTTGCTGACCGGTACCGGCGGCGTGATGTCGGGGGCGACATAGCCTAGCGGCACCGAGCTGTTGCCTGCGGCGTCGGTGACGGTCACGGACAGGGCCTGACCGTTGGCCTGGGGCGGGTCGAGTGTGAGGGTAAAGGTGCCGCCGGGCTGTGCGATGGCGCTGCCGATCAGGGTGCCGGCGGCGTCGCGCACTTCAACGCGCGCGCCGGCCTCGGCCGTACCGCTCAAGGTCACGCCGTTTTCCAGCGCCAGGTTGGCCGGTTGCAACGGCGCCACCTGGTCAGGGGCGGCCAGCGAGCTTGGCACGGAGATGTTGCCCGCTGCATCGGTGAGGGTGACCTGGAGCGCCGAGCCGTCGATCACCGGCGTCTGCAACTGCACCACGAAGCTGCCGTCGGCTTGTACTGTGCCGGATGCCAGCAGTTGCCCCTGGTCGTTGCGCACTTGGACAGTGGTGCCGGCTTCGCCGCGCCCGGAAACGGTGGCGCCATTGGCGCTGATCACCAGGTCGGTGGCAGGTTGCGGCGGCGTGGTGTCGCCGCCGTTGTCGATCACAGGCGCAGTGACCGAGCCCGGCAATGAGGCATTGCCGGCGGCGTCGGTAGCATTGACCTGCAGCTGCTCGCCGGCCACTTGTGGCGGATTCAGGGTGATGCTGAAGACACCGGTCGCACCCACTACGGCCGAACCCAGCACAGTGACCCCATCAGCGGCCAGCACGCGCACGGTACTGCCAGCTTCGGCGCGCCCCGTGACGATGCTGCCGTCGCCATTGACTTGCAGCTCGCCGGGGATGGCCGGTGGCGTGATGTCCGGCGCCGTCACCTGCACAGGCAGGGAGGCATTTGCGGCGCCATCGATGGCCACCACGTCGAGCAATTCGCCGTTCGCCTGAGCCGGGTTGAGCACGACGGTGAATGTGCCACCGGCGCCTACCACCACACTGCCGACTACGTTGCCATCGGCATCGCGTACCTGCACCTGGCTGCCTGCCGGGGCCGTGCCGCTGATGCTGGTGCCGTCCTCGGCCACCACCAGATCGCTCGGGCTGGCCGGGGCCGGAACCAGAGGAACGTCGAACAGCAGCGGTTCGGACCCATTGCCGCTTGGGTCGGTCTGCACGAGGCTCAGGCGTGCGCCGGGCTGGGCAGGTGGGTTGAGTTCGAGCAGGAAGGTCCCGTTGCCACTCACGATGCCGCTGCCGATTACGCTACCGTTCGCATCGCGCACTTCTACGCGCGCGCCCGCTTCGCCTCGACCGGCCACGGTCAGGCCGGCGTTACCCACCACCACGTTGCTTACCGAAGCCGGCGGCGTGATGTCCGGCGCTTCGAACTGCAGCGGGGTCGAGGTGTTGCCGGCGGCATCTACCAGGCGTACATCGAGTGCTTCGCCGTTGGCCTGCGCGGGTGCCAGGGTGATACTGAAGTTGCCGTTTGCATCGACCAGGCCGGTGCCGATCACGCCCCCGCCAGCAGTGCGTACCTGCACCGTTGCGCCAGGCTCGCCGCGACCGGTCAGCGTGACGCCGCCTTCAAGGGCAAGCGCGGTTGGTTGGGCAGGCGCCAGCAGGTCGGGGCTGACCACGGTGGCTGGGGTGGAGGCGTTGCCGGCGGCATCGGTGAGCACGACTTGCAGGGGGCTGCCGTCCTTCACCGCAGGGTCTAGGGTGACCTGGAAGGTACCGTCGGCATTGACGGTGCCGCTGGCCAACAGGTTGCCTTGACCATCGCGTACCTGCACGGTGGCGCCAGCCTCGCCGCGCCCATTCAGTTGCGCGCCGGCAAGGTTGATGGCCAGGCCCGTGGCAGGTGCAGGCGGCGTGTTGTCCACGGCGTCGATGTCGGGCGCTGTGACATTGCCCCCAGCAGAGGTGTTGCCCGCCGCGTCGGTGGCCGTGACCTGCAAGACCTCGCCGTCGACCTGCGGCGGGTTCAGCGTGATGCTGAAGCTGCCGGTGGCGCCGACCACTGCACTGCCCAACACCGTGGTGCCATCGGCTGCCAGCACGCGCACAGTGCTGCCTGGCTCGCCACGTCCGCTGAGCACCGTGCCGTCGGCATTGACGGCCAGTTCGCTTGGCGTTGCAGGCGCAGTGATGTCCGGGGCGATGATCTGGGTGGGCAGGGAAGAAAGCCCTGCACCGTCGATCGCGACCACATCGAGCAGTTCGCCGTTGGCCTGCGCGGGTGTCAATACGACCGAGAAGCTGCCGTCAGGGCCTGCGACTGCGCTGCCCAGCAACGCACCGTCCGCGCCGCGCACTTCTACCCGAGTACCTGCCGGGGCGGTACCGGTCAGGGCGGTACCGTCTTCTGACAGTGCCAGTTCAGCAGGGCTGGCGGGCGGATTGGTCGCTGGCACCGCGAATGTCACGGCGATCGAAGCATTGCCGCTGGGGTCCACCTGGATCAGGCTCAGTTGCTCACCGGGCTGCGCGGCAGGGTCGAGATTGACCAGGAAAGTGCCGTTGGCGGTAACCACGCCGCGACCCAGCAGGTTGCCATCGATGTCACGCACTTCAACCGTGGCACCGGCTTCGCCACGGCCACTGAGTGCGGTACCCCCTGGGCCGACCAGAAGGTTGGTCACGCCTTCGGGTGGCGTGATGTCCGGGGCGTTGAACTGCAACGGCTCAGACGTGTTACCCGCTGCGTCGACCAGGCTTACGTCCAATGCCTGGCCGTTGGCCTGGGCAGGGGAGAGGGTGACTGTGAACAGGCCGTCGTCGCCAACAATTGCCGAGCCGATCAGGGTACCGGCTGCGGTACGGACCTGCACGGTCGCACCTGCTTCACCGCGGCCAGTCAGGGTCACGCCGCCAGCCAAGGCCAGTTCGGTTGGCTGTACCGGGGCGATCAAGTCAGGGGAGGTAACGGTCGCGGCCTCGGACACGTTGCCAGCGGCATCGGTGAGCGTGACCTGCAGGTCGCTACCGTCTTTGACGGCGGGGTCCAGGTTGACAGTAAAGGTGCCATCGGCGGCCACGGTACCGGTTGCAATCAGGTCACCGGCCGCATTGCGCACTTGGACCGTGGCTCCGGCTTCACCGCGACCACTCAACTGGGTACCCGCCACACCCACTACCAGGTTGGAAGCCGCTTCAGGCGGCGCCGTATCGCCGCCGCCGTCAATGTCCGGCGCGGTGACCGAACTGGCCTGGGATGCATTGCCCGATGGATCGGTGGCAGTGGCTTGCAGCACTTCGCCGTCCACTTGGGCAGGGTTCAAGGTAATGCTGAACACGCCGGTGGCGCCGGCGACCGCCGAGCCCAGCTCGGTGCCGTCAGCGGCCAGAATGCGCACGGTGCTGCCCGGCTCGGCGCGGCCCGTGACCACGGTGCCGTCGGCGCTCACTGCCAGCTCTGCGGGAGCGGCGGGGGCCGTAATATCGGGGGTGGTGACCTGGGCGGGCAGTGACGACACATCGTCGGCGATGGCCACCACATTCAGCAGTTCGCCATTGGCTTGAGCCGGGTTCAGGTCGATGCTGAAGCTGCCGTCGGCATTGGCGATGACGCTGCCGACCAACGCACCGCTGGCATCGCGCACTTCGACGCGTGAGCCTGCCGGGGCAGTACCGGTGAGCACGGTGCCGTCGGCGTTTACCGCCAGGTTGGCTGGGCTTTCCAGGGCTGGGGTCAGGGGCACTTCGTAGTCGACGGCGGGCGAGGCGTTGCCGCTAGGGTCTGTCTGCACCAGGCTCAGTTGCTCGCCGGGTTGCACGGCGGGGTCGAGGTTGACCAGGAAGGTGCCGTTGGCAGTGACCACGGCGCTGCCCAGCAGGGTCCCGTTCGCATCGCGCACCTCCACCGTTGCACCTGGCTCGCCTCGGCCACCGATGACGGTACCGCCAGGGCCGACCAGTACATTGGTGACCGCTTCTGGCGGAGTGATGTCAGGGGCGTCGAACTGCAAGGGCGCCGAGGTATTGCCTGCCCCATCGACCAGGCGTACGTCCAGTGCCTGGCCGTTGGCCTGGGCAGGGGAGAGGGTGATGCTGAAGGCGCCGTCTGCGCCCACGGTGCCTGTACCGATCACGGTGCCGGCGGCATCGCGCACTTGCACGGTAGCACCCGGCTCACCGCGGCCGGTGAAGGTGACGCCATCGGCCAGGGCGAGGTCGGTGGGTTGCGCAGGCCCCACGAGGTCTGGCGATGCCACGCTGGCGGCCGGCGAAGTGTTGCCTGCCGCGTCAGTCAGGGTGACTTGGAGGCTGCTGCCGTCCTTGACGGCGGGGTCCAGGCTGACGGTGAAGGTGCCATCGGCACCAACGGTGCCCGTGGCGAGCAGGTTGCCTGCCGCGTCGCGCACTTGCACGGTGGTGCCGGCTTCGCCGCGGCCGCTCAACTGTGTGCCGGCTAGGCCGACCACCAGGTCCACAGGTGCATCCGGCGGTGTGGTGTCACCGCCATCGACCAAGGGCGCGGTGATGTTGGCTGCCGGCGACGTATTGCCTGCTGCGTCGGTAGCGCTCACCGCCAGGGCCTGGCCAGTGGTCTGCGGGGGTTGCAGCGTGATGCTGAACAGGCCGTCGGCGCCCGCGATGGCGGTGCCCAGCAACGCACCGCCAGGGCCGCGTACCGAAACGGTAGACCCAGGTTCGGCCCGCCCGGTCAGGGTGGCCCCTTGGGCATCGACGGCCAGGTTGGTCGGTGCGAGCGGCGCCGTGAGGTCTGGCGCAACGACGGCACCCGGTGCAGAGACGTTGCCAGCGGCGTCGGTCAGGGTGACTTGCAGGTTCTGGCTATCAAGCTGCGCCGGTGTGAGCACCACCTCGAAGGCTCCATTGGCCCCCACCACGCCGCTGCCGATCACATTGCCGGCAGGGTCGCGGACGTTGACCGTGGTGCCGGGTTCGCCGCGGCCCGACAGGCGCGTGCCATCAGCGGAGACAACGAGCGCCACGGGCGCATCAGGAGCGGTGGTGTCGGTGCCATCGACCACTGGAGCCACAATACCAGCTGCGGCGGACGTGTTGCCCGCTGCATCCTCGGCCGTGACCTGCAACGCCTGGCCCGCTGTCTGTGCCGGTTGCAGGGTAATGCTGAACAAGCCGTCCGCCCCAGCCGTGGCCGAGCCCAGCAGCACGCCGTCAGCCCCTCTGACCGACACCGTGGAACCGGGCTCGGCGCGGCCTGTGAGCGTTGTACCCTGAGCGTCGATGGCAAGTTCGGTCGGCGCCAGCGGAGCGGTCGCATCGGGCGCGGTCACGGTGCCCGGTGCAGACACATTGCCGGCTGCATCGGTCAAGGTCACCTGCAGGTTTTCGTTGTTGATCTGGGGGGCGTTGAGCGCTATATCGAAGCTGCCATCGGCCGCGACCGTACCGGTACCGAGCAGGTTGCCAGCGGCATCGCGAATGTTCACGATCGCACCCGCTTCACCGCGCCCCGACAGGCGCAGGCCATCCGGGGAAACCAGCAGGTCGATGGGGGTTGCCGGTGCCGTGGTGTCAGGTACTGCACCGCCACCACCGCCGCCGCCACTACCGCCGCCCACCGCCGCCGCGCCGCCGCCCACGCCGAGCAATCCCAAGCCTGCGATGGCCCACGTCGGCATCGCGTCGCCCGCCGTACCGATGCCTGCAACCAGTTCGTCCAGAGAAGCCACTTCGTTGAAGGTGAAGCCGGTGAAAGCCTGAGCATTGTATTCGGCTTGCCAGAGGGTGCCGTCTTCGCCGACGAACACCATGTCGCTGCCGACGCCTGCCTGGTTCACCGCGAAGAAATTACCGATGGTGACCTTTTCGCCGGACTTGAGCGTGACGATCAAATCCTGCCCGCGTTGCGTGACGGTGGCGACCTGGTCGGGCGCGACGGGCATCTGCACGACGCCTGGGCCATTGAGAGTGATATTGCCCCAGGCATTCTGGGTGGCGACGGCGGACTGCTTATCGGCGACGACGATGTTTTCCATGAAGTGCTCCCTGCTGGTCGACTGATCCCCCCCGGCCTGAATGCGGCCGGCATTGCTGCACCAGGTCCTCTGGAACGCGATGCGGCAGCCTCGACCGGTCAGTCGAGGCGTGGGCGTTTAGGAGATATAGCAGCCGTGTTCAGACCAACCAGAGGCTTTCTGGGTTAATCCTTTTGTGAGGCATCCCTAGCGAATGCCCAGCCGCCGGGCCAAGCGGCTGAGGTTCGCGCGGTCGAGTTCGAGCACTCTTGCGGTGGCTGCCCAGTTGCCCTGATGTTGATCCAGGCAGGCCTGAATCAACTGGCGTTGGTAGGTGTCCAGCGCTTGGCGCAGGCCTCCAGCACCCAGTTCCGGCACCGCCGTTTCATGGGCGGGGGCGAGCTGTGCAGGCAGCGAAGCAAGTGGCTGAAGATCCAGGTCGGCAGCGGTCAAGGACAAAATCCTGGGACGTACCGTTTGTCGGCCCAACGCCTTGAGCGCCGAGCGGCCGATCAGATGCTCCAGTTCACGCACGTTGCCCGGCCAGTCGTAGGACAGAAGTGCAGCCTGGGTGTCCGCGTCCAGACGTAGGCTGCTCAAGCCCAGGCGTGAGCGATTCTGTTCGAGGAAGTAGCCCGCCAGAAGTAGCACGTCGCGTGCTCGTTCCCGCAGAGGGGGGACATGCAGGGGATATACGCTCAGGCGGTGGTAGAAATCGGCACGCAATCGCCCGCTGCGCACCTCGGCGGCCAGATCGCGGTTGGTGGCGGCGATCAGGCGCACGTCGACGTGGTGTTCGCGGTCCGAGCCCAGCCGCTGCAACTGCCCGCTTTGCAACACGCGCAGCAGCTTGGCTTGTACGGCTAGCGGCAACTCGCCTACCTCGTCGAGAAACAGCGTGCCCCCATTGGCCAGTTCGAACTTGCCTCGGCGCTCTGCATGGGCGCCGGTGAAGGCTCCGCGCACGTGGCCGAACAGCTCGCTTTCCACCAGCGTGTCGGGCAGCGCTGCGCAGTTCAGGCTGATCAACGGCTTGTGGGCGCGGCTGCTCGCCTGGTGCAGGGCTTGGGCTACCAACTCTTTGCCCACCCCGGTCTCGCCGGTGATCAGCACGGTGAGGTCGCTGCTGCCCACCAATCGGATTTCCTCCAGCATGCGCTTGTGGGCCGGGCTCTGGCCGATCAGCTCTCGGTCCTGACCACTGGCCTGGCGATACACCTCTGCTCGCTGATGCTCGTTTTCTGCGCGCAGGGCCAGGCGTTCGATCCGCTCGGCCACGGTCACGGTGGCAGCGGCCAGGCTGGCAAAGGCTTGCAAGGCGTCGAGCTCCAGGCTCTGAAACTGGCCGGGCGTCAGGGCATCGAGGGTGACCAGCCCCCACGGGCGCTCATCGACCATCAAGGGGCAACCCATGCAGTCGTGAACCTCAAGGTCCACGTCCGGCGTATTGACCAGGCCATCGTAGGGGTCCGGCAGCTCGGAGTCGCTGGCAAAGCGGGTAGGGGAGGGGCTGCTCAACAGAATCTGAAAACGTGGGTGCTCACTGACCTTGAAGCGACGGCCAACGGTATCTGGGCTCAGGCCGTCCACGGCCAAGGGCACTAGCCATTGGCCATCGAGCCGGAGCAAGGCGGCAGCGTCACAGGGCAGCAGACTGCGCATGGCTTGCAGTAAACGGCGATAGCGCTCCTGATCGGGCAGGTCGCGGGACAGGTCGCTGACCAGTGGCAGCAAGGCGGTAAGCAATGGCTTGGCAGTCATAGGGACTCCTGTGTGTCTAATTGACTATAAGCCATCGTGTGTCATTTCGACATGCTAGGGCTTGAAGGCCCCGAATTTGCAGGGCCCAGGACTTGGCACGAATGGTGAAATGACCCAGGCATCATTCGAAGCCCATGGCTCAGGAGTTGCTGCAATGCTCAATGCCGAACAACGTGCGATCATCAAGGCCACCGTTCCATTGCTGGAAACCGGCGGCGAGACACTGACCACTCATTTCTACCAAATGATGCTCAACGAGTACCCCGAGGTACGTCCACTGTTCAACCAGGCGCACCAGGCCAGCGGTGACCAGCCGCGTGCCTTGGCCAATGGCGTGCTGATGTATGCCCGTCATATCGACCAGCTCGAACAGTTGGGCGGTCTGGTGGGCCAGATCATCAACAAGCATGTGGCGTTGCAGATCCTGCCCGAGCATTACCCGATCGTTGGCCGCTGCTTGTTGCGGGCCATTGAGGAAGTGTTGGGCAAGGACATTGCCACGGCCGAGGTGATCGACGCCTGGGGCGCAGCCTACGGCCAGTTGGCAGACATTCTCATCAATGCTGAAGAAAGCCTATACAAGCAAAAAGAAGAGGCCGACGGCGGATGGCGAGGGACCCGCGAGTTCCGACTGGCACGGCGAGTGGAGGAAAGCCGCGAAATCGTCTCTTTCTACTTCACCCCAGTGGACGGCAAGCCAGTGCTCAAGGCCGAACCTGGGCAGTACATCGGCCTGAGGCTGATGATCGATGGTGTAGAGCATCGTCGCAACTATTCCCTTTCCGCGTTGTGCGACGGTGGTGAATATCGGATCAGCGTCAAACGCGAATCGGGTGGCACGGTCTCCAACTACCTGCATGACCACCTGATGGTAGGTGACACCCTCCAATTGTTCCCACCAGCCGGTGATTTCACACTGGCCGCCAGTGACAAGCCGTTGGTGCTGATCAGCGGGGGCGTGGGCATAACGCCTACCCTGGCCATGCTAGAGGCGGCCTTGCCGACCGGCCGGCCGGTGCACTTCATTCACTGCGCGCGCAACGGGCAGGTGCATGCGTTTCGCGAGTGGCTCGACACCCAGGCAGCGCAGCACCCGCAACTCAAGCGTTTCTACTGCTACGCCGAAGCGGATGATGCCGCCCACGCCAATGCCGTGGGCTTGCTGGACCAGCATCTGCTGGGCGAGTGGCTCCCTCGTGAACGCGACGTGGACGTCTACTTCCTCGGGCCGAAGCCCTTCATGGCCGCGGTCAAACGTCAGCTTCTGGCCCTGGGCGTACCCGAGCGGCAGACCCGCTACGAGTTCTTCGGGCCGGCCGCGGCGTTGGTGTAAGGGCCTTAGTGCCTAGTGACTATATATAAAGAAGCGTAACGGCCACGCCGAAGGTCGGCCGTCAGGGGCTGCATAGCAGCCCCTTGCTGTGTTGGGGAAATCCGCCAGGGCGATGCTTGCCTGATGCGTTAATCCTGCATTAACCCAGCTGCCATTCACTCCTGCTGAACGATAAGCAGGCGGCAACGGCGGCCTGTCCGGCAGCTTCAATTTTTGCTGCCCCCTCGTTGAACCGTTCTGCCAACGCCCGGTCTGAGCCACACCCCATTGTCGCCAGGAGTATCTATCCATGAAAGGCGGGGCGCCCAGGCCACCGGCGTCTGTGTAGAATTGCGCCAAGCTGGCGGACTACGCTGCGACTATCCATCCAAGGAACCGGCAATGAATGATCAAACATCGCGCCTGAATCGGGAACGGCGCTTTCTGGTACTGTTGGGCCTGATCTGCGTTTCGCTGATCGGTGGCGCTCTCTACATGCAGGTGGTGCTGGGCGAGGCGCCATGCCCGTTGTGCATTCTTCAGCGCTATGCGCTCCTGTTCATCGCCGTCTTCGCATTCCTGGCTGCAGCCATGCCCGGGCGACGCAGCCTGACCTTCTTCGAGGCACTGGTCGTGGTCAGCGCCATTGGCGGAATCATTGCAGCCGGCAACCATGTGTATATACTCGCCAACCCCATGGTCAGTTGTGGCATCGATACCCTGCAGCCCATCGTCGATGACTTGCCCTTGGCCAAGGTCTGGCCGCTGGCGTTTCAGGTGGATGGTTTCTGCAGCACGCCTTACCCACCGGTGCTGGGCCTTTCACTGGCGCAATGGGCATTGATCGCCTTCGTCCTGACGGCGTTGCTGGTGCCACTTGGCATCTACCGCAACCGTCGCCGTCCTTAGACAAAAGTCCCTGAATACGACAAGGTTTTCGCGGGCTCCATCGAGGTACGAAAACCCCTGGCAAGTTGATCCAGATCAAGCTGTAGCCCTTGCTGAATGCGGGTTCCAGGGCTATAGCCAGGGGTGCGACAAAGTGTCGCGAAGTTGAATTTTTCGGCGCTATTGTTACAGAACCTGTAAAGGACTGTTGCTCAATAAGTCATAGTCAAGGGTTGGCGACCTATCTACAATCGCCCCCAATTTCCGTTCGGCACTGCTTGCAAGTCGCAGGATTGAAGGAAGCCCCAGCGCTCCTTTTTGCTGACTTCGTCAAGTTTCGCCCGACGGCGATACCGGGCGGACCCCCCTCCGCGTTTTCCGCACCAAATGGAATTGGTCTGCTATACAGGCCTTTGCCTACGAAACCAAAAGCACCGCTAACTCGCTTGAAGCCAAGGTCCTGCAGTCGGGCCCAGGCAGGAGCGGGTACGGGCGCGCAATGCCTCACTTGGTTGGACGAAGTGTTGGCTATCAAACACCAATTGCATTGAAGCAAGCTGATCTAGAGGTCGTGAGATGAGTAAAAAGCGTTACCCCAGACTGTTTGGCATATTGCCCTTTTTAGGCATGCTTTTACTCAGTGGGTGCAACTGGACCCTGCTCGACCCGAAGGGACAGGTCGGCATTGAGCAAAAGAACCTGATCCTGATCGCAATCGGCCTGATGCTGCTGGTCGTCGTGCCAGTCATCATCATGACCGTGGTGTTCGCCTGGAAGTATCGCGCTTCCAACAAGGCAGCCACCTACACCCCGGACTGGTCGCACTCGACCAAGATCGAGGCTGCGGTGTGGATCATCCCGATCCTGATCATCATCGTGCTGGGTTACGTGACCTACAAGTCCACCCACAAGCTCGACCCGTACCGTCCTCTGGATTCCGACGTGAAGCCCGTGCAGATCGACGTCGTCGCGCTAGACTGGAAGTGGCTGTTCATCTACCCGGAACAAGGTATCGCCACGGTCAACAAGATCGTCTTCCCGGCCAATACCCCGGTCAACTTCCGCGTCACTTCCGACGCCGTGATGAACTCGTTCTTCATCCCGGGCCTGGGTGGCCAGATCTATGCCATGGCGGGCATGACCACCAAGCTGCACCTGATCGCCAACGAAAACGGCGTGTTTGACGGTATCAGCGCCAACTACAGCGGTGCTGGCTTCACCGGCATGAAATTCAAGGCTACTGCCACGTCCCAGGAAGACTTCGAGAAGTGGGTCGCCGAAGTCAAGCAGTCGCCGAAGAAGCTGGACAAGGCCGAATACGAAGCCTTGGCCAAACCAAGCGAAAACAACCCAGTCACGCTGTATAGCGAGGCCTCGCCTGACCAGTTCCAGCTAATCGTCGACAAGTACGAAGGCATGAACCGCGGTCGTTCGAGCCACGAAGAAGCTGGCAGCAAAGACCTGGCCACTACCAAGGGTGTGGAATCGAGTATGCAACCAGCTGCCGGTGCAGAGGAGTAAGAGATGTTCGGTAAATTAAGCCTGGAGGCGATACCCTATCACGAGCCGATAGTCATGGTGACACTCGCCATAATCGCGCTCGGTGGTATCGCTGTCGTTGGTGCAATCACCTACTTCCGCAAGTGGTCCTACTTGTGGACCGAGTGGTTGACGACCGTCGACCACAAGAAAATCGGGGTGATGTACATCATCGTCGCGATGGTCATGCTGCTGCGCGGCTTTGCCGACGCCATCATGATGCGGACCCAGCTGGCTGTTGCCACCGGTGGTTCCGAAGGCTACCTGCCGCCTGAACACTATGACCAGATCTTCACCGCCCACGGTGTGATCATGATCATCTTCATGGCGATGCCATTCTTCACCGGCCTGATGAACCTTGCGGTTCCTCTGCAGATCGGTGCACGTGACGTGGCCTTCCCGTTCCTGAACTCCCTGAGCTTCTACCTGCTGCTGGCAGGCGTGCTGCTGGTGAACATCTCGCTGGGCGTTGGTGAATTCGCCAAGACCGGTTGGGTTGCCTATCCGCCGCTCGCGGGCATTCAGTACAGTCCGGGCGTGGGTGTCGACTACTACATCTGGGCGCTACAGCTCTCAGGATTGGGTACGACACTGACAGGCGTGAACTTCCTCGTCACCGTGATGAAGATGCGCGCACCTGGCATGAAGCTGATGGACATGCCTATCTTCACCTGGACCTGCACCTGGGCAAACGTCCTGATCGTGGCTTCGTTCCCGATCCTGACCGCTGCACTGGCACTGCTGACCGTTGACCGTTATCTGGACTTCCATATCTTCACCAACGAGCTTGGTGGGAACCCGATGATGTACGTCAACCTGTTCTGGGCGTGGGGTCACCCTGAGGTTTACATCCTGATCCTGCCGGCCTTCGGCGTGTTCTCGGAAGTCACCTCCACCTTCGCCGGCAAGCGTCTGTTCGGCCACCACGCGATGATCTACGCATCGGGTGCGATCGCTGTTCTGGGCTTTGCGGTTTGGCTGCACCACTTCTTCACCATGGGTGCCGGCGCCAGCGTCAACACCTTCTTCGGCCTGGCGACGATGCTGATCTCCATCCCGACGGGTGTGAAGCTGTTCAACTGGCTGTTCACCATCTACCAGGGCCGTCTGCGCTTCACCGCGCCGATCCTCTGGACCTTGGGCTTCATGATCACCTTCTCCATCGGTGGCATGACCGGCGTTCTGCTGGCTGTACCGGGTGCTGACTTCGTGCTGCACAACAGCCTGTTCGTGATCGCCCACTTCCATAACGTGATCATCGGTGGTGCGGTATTCGGCTACATCGCCGGCTTCGCCTACTGGTTCCCGAAAGCCTTCGGTTTCACGCTGAACGAGAAGTGGGGCAAGGCTGCCTTCTGGTTCTGGATCTCGGGCTTCTACGTGGCGTTCATGCCGCTGTACGCACTGGGCTTCATGGGTATGACCCGTCGTCTGAACCACTCGGACAACCCACTGTGGGAACCCTACCTGTACGTGGCCGTGGTTGGTGCCGTGCTGATCCTGTTCGGTATCGCCTGCCAGCTGATCCAGCTGTTCGTATCGGTTCGCGATCGTCACCAGAACCTGGACGTGACCGGCGACCCATGGGGCGGCCGTACCTTGGAATGGTCGACTTCCTCGCCACCTCCGTTCTACAACTTCGCCCACATGCCTGAGAAGGTTGGCCTGGATGCCTGGCACGAAGCCAAGGAAGCCGGTGTTGCCTACAAGGTGCCGGGCAAGTACGAAGCGATCCACATGCCGAGCAATACCTCTACCGGTTTGTTCATGGGTCTGTTCCTGACCATCTTCGGCTTCGCTTTCATCTGGCACATCTGGTGGCTGGTCGGCGCAAGCCTGGTTGCAACCATCGCTGTCTTCGTTCGCCACGCTGCGCGTGACGACCAGGGCTACATGGTTCCGGCCGAAGAAGTGGCGCGCATCGAAGGCGAGCGCATGAAAGCGTTGGCCAATGCAGGTGCTCTGCCTGCCGGCGCACGTGTCGAATCGTTTGAGCGGGTGTAATCAATGTCCAGTCAAGTAATGCACGGTGCTCATGGTCACGACCATGGGCACGACGATCACCACCACGACTCGGGCCAGATGACCGTACTGGGCTTCTGGCTGTACCTGATGACCGACTGCATCCTGTTTGCGTCGCTCTTCGCCACCTACGCGGTGCTGTCCGGCAGTTTTGCCGGCGGCCCGTCGGGTCATGACATCTTCCAGCTCGATTTCGTAGCTGTTGAAACGTTGTTCCTGCTGCTGTCCTCGATCACCTTCGGCTTCGCCATGCTGAAGATGTTCGCCGGTAACAAGGCAGGCGTCCTGGGCTGGTTGGCTGTGACCTTCCTGTTCGGTGCAGGCTTCATCGCGATGGAAATCTACGAGTTCCATCACCTGATCGGCGAAGGCTTCGGCCCGAACCGCAGTGGCTTCCTGTCGGGCTTCTTCGCCCTGGTGGGCACCCACGGTCTGCACGTGACGGCTGGTCTGATCTGGATGGCAATCATGATGTACCAGATCAACAAGCACGGCATCACGCCGACCGCCAAGACCCGCATGAGCTGCCTGAGCCTGTTCTGGCACTTCCTGGACGTGGTCTGGATCTGCGTATTCACCGTCGTCTACCTGCTGGGGGTTCTGTAATGGCTAACGCACACGACACTCATCACGAAGGCAGCCACGGCAGCGTCAAGTCGTACATGATCGGTTTCGTCCTGTCGATCATCCTGACCGCGATCCCGTTCGGCCTGGTGATGTTCCCAAGCCTGCCGAAGAACCTGACCGTTCTGGTCGTTGTGGCCATGGCCGTGATCCAGGTGGTGGTACACCTGGTGTACTTCCTGCACATGGACCGCTCGAAAGGGCAACGCAACAACGTATCGACGTTCCTGTTCACCGTCATGGTGATCGCGCTGCTGGTTGGCCTGTCGCTGTGGATCATGTTCAGCATCCACGCCGAAATGCTGGCCAAGTGAGGTAAGACTGCATGTCCGTTAAGCACTTTATCCAAATCACCAAACCGGGGATCATTTTCGGTAACGTGCTTTCCGTGGCAGGCGGTTTCTTCCTTGCCGCGAAGGGCCATGTGGACTTTGCCCTGCTGCTGGCAGTGGTCGTTGGTACTTCCCTGGTGGTGGCGTCCGGTTGTGCATTCAACAACTGCATCGACCGCGACATCGACCAGAAAATGGAGCGCACCAAGAACCGCGTGATGGTACAGGGTGGCATGTCACTGCCCCTCGCGCTGATCTATGCCACCCTGCTTGGGGTGGCGGGTTTCAGCTTGCTCTACGTCCAGGCCAACCCCTTGTCCGCGTACTGCGCACTGATCGGCTTCGTGGTCTATGTGGGCTTCTACAGCCTGTGGCTCAAGCGTAAATCGGTGCACGGTACCTTGGTCGGCAGCCTGTCCGGTGCCATGCCGCCTGTCATTGGCTATTGCGCTGTCAGCAATAGCTTTGACCTGGCGGCTGTGACCCTGCTGGTGATGTTCAGCCTGTGGCAGATGCCGCACAGCTTTGCCATCGCCATCTTCCGCTTCAAGGACTACAGTGCCGCAAACATTCCGGTATTGCCGGTGGCGCGCGGCATCCTGGCTGCGAAAAAACAGATCGTGCTGTATGTGCTGGCATTCGTGCTTGCGACCTTGATGCTCACCCTCGGCGGTTACGCCGGCCTCGGCTACATGGCCGTGGCAGCTGCCATGGGCCTTTACTGGCTGTACATGGCATGGGGTGGCTACAAGGCCGAAGATGACAGCAAGTGGGCACGCAAAGTGTTTGGCTTTTCCATCCTTACCGTCATGGCCTTGAGCCTGATGATGGGTGTGGACAGCCAGACGGCTGCTGACGTGCTGATGACCTACGCACGCTGAAACCACGCCTGCTTCACGAAAACCCCGGCCTGTGTGC